>NZ_JBSFJZ010000031.1:0-131816 GCF_053598315.1 Streptomyces sp. NPDC001153 | reverse complement strand
GGCCCGGAGCGTCTGCTCCGGGCCGGCCCGCCCACGCGATATCAGCTTGCGGCGGGGACGGGGTCGCGAGTTGGTTCGGGCATCGCCTCGGGTGCGGGCGTCTGTTTCGGATCGGGCTCGGCCGGCACCGCGGAGGGAGCGGGGGTGGGGGCGTAGGGGATCTCGCCGCGCAGGACGGCCTTGGCACGGTCCTCGTCGAGCTCGCCCTCCCAGCGGGCGACGGCCAGGGTGGCGACGCCGTTGCCGACCAGGCTGGTCAGGGCGCGGGCTTCGGACATGAACCGGTCAACGCCGAAGATCAGCGCGAGGGCGGCGACGGGGACGTGCGGGACGGCGCTGAGGGTGGCGGCCAGGGCGATGAAGCCGGAGCCGGTGACGCCCGCGGCGCCCTTGGAGGTGAGCAGCATGACGGCGAGCATGGCCAGCTGCTGGGTGAGGCTGAGGTGGATGCCGAGGGCCTGGGCGAGGAAGACCGAGCCCATGGTCAGGTAGATGGCGGTGCCGTCGAGGTTGAAGGAGTATCCGGCGGGCAGCGTGATGCCGACGACCGGTTTCGAGGCGCCCGCGTGCTGGAGCTTGGCCATCATGCGCGGCAGGACCGGCTCGGTGGAGGAGGTGCCGAGGACGATCAGCAGCTCTTCCTTGATGTAGCGCAGGAAGGGCAGCAGCCGCAGTCCGTTCAGGCGCATCACGGTCCCGAGGACGACCAGGACGAAGAGGAGGGCGGTCAGCCAGAACGAGCCGACCAGCAGGCCCAGGTGGCGCAGGGTGCCCAGGCCGTAGTGGCCGATGGTGAAGGCCATCGAGCCGAACGCGCCGATGGGGGCCAGCCGCATGATCCAGCGGATGAGCGTGAACAGGACCGTGGAGAATTTCTCGACGCCCCGGGCGATGCCCAGGCCGGCCTCCCCGCCGGCGTGCAGGCCGAATCCGAACAGCACCGACACCAGCAGCACCGGCAGGATCTCGTTGCCGGTCAGGGCGCTGACCAGGGTGGCCGGGACGATGGCGAGAAGGAAGGCGGCGAAGCCCTCGTGGGCCGTGGTCGCCTCCGGCGGCAGGCCCTTGGCGGACAGGCTCGAGAGGTCGATGTGCAGACCGCTGCCCGGCTTGACGACGTTGACGACGACCAGGCCGATCACCATGGCCACGGTGGTCAGCACCTCGAAGTAGACCAGAGCCTTCAGACTCACGCGGCCGACCGCGCGGGCGTTGCCCATGGAGGCGATGCCGTGGACGACCGTGCAGAAGATGATCGGCGCGATGAACATCTTCACCAGCGCGATGAAGCCGTCGCCGAGCGGCTTCAGGTCAGCGCCGGCGGACGGCCACAGCCCGCCCACGGCGGCGCCGAGGAGGACGGCGATCAGGCACTGGATGTAGAGGTGGGACAGCATCCGGCGGATGCGGCCCGGTGGTGCGGTGACGGTACCCGGGGCGGCGTCGTTGCGGCTCATGCGGGGCGTCCTTCCAGGACGGGAACGAGGAGTTCGGCTCGGGCGATACGCCGGGCGGCGCGGTGCAGCAGCACCGTGGGGGACGCGCCGTCCGGTGCGGGGACGGCTTGGGTGGTGACCACGCCGGCGGGGGTGCCCAGGCGCAGCGTGCCGTCGGCGGTCTGCCGGGCGACGCGGTGGGCGAGGGTGCCAGGGGTGGCGGCGGCCGTGGCCAGGGCCACGGCGGAGGTCAGGCCGATCGCCGGGTGCGGGGCGTGCATGGAGACCATGCGCACGGCCAGGTCGTACTCGTCCTGGTTGACGAGCATGCCCTGTGTGGTGCGATAGAGCGCGGGTCGGGCGACGATGCCCACTTTCGGTATCGCGTGGCTGACCGGATCGCCCTCGCGGGCCAGGCCCATGGCCAGCGCTGCCTGGCGGCGCAGCAGTGTCAGCGCGGGCACTGCGGTGGCGAACGCGGTGAGGGATTCCGTGCCGTCGAGGCCGAAGGCCTTGGCCTCGAACAGGGCGGCCGGCGCGCCGGCGTCCACCAGGGATGCCTCGAGGGGACCGTCCGGGCCGGTCAGCTCGTCCAGTGCCCGGCAGGTCGGCAGAGCGCGGCCGGTCGTCGAGCCCGCCGGGTCCTGAAACCCGAGCAGGACCGGCACGCCCGGCGCCGAGGTACCCGGCACCACGGCCGTGCCCTCCTCCGGAGCCACGCCCGCGGGGGTGGGCATCGTGCCGGTGAGGCGGGCCCCGGTGTTGACGTTGAGCATGCGGACGGTGGTGGTGTCCGACGTGATCGGCACGAGACCGTGGTGGACGGCGTACAGGGCCACGGCGGTGGCGCAGTTGCCGCAGTTGCTGGCCCATTCCACGCGCTCGTCGCCGATACCGACCTGCGCGAAGGCGTACTCGACATCCACGGCGGCCTGGGTCGACGCCTGTACGACGGCGGCCTTGGAGGTGGTGGAGGAGGCGCCGCCCACGCCGTCGATCTGGCGGGGGTCGGCTGCGTTGAAGGCGGCGAGCAGGAGGGCATCGACGTCCACGCTCGTGGCGGCCACGTCGCGGTGGTCGAAGATCCAGCACTTGCTGGTTCCTCCGCGGATCATCTCGCCCTGCAGACGCAGCACAACTGACTCCTCACAGCCATGGAAGGGGAAGTCCACCGACGGTCTCGCCGTGCGTGGTGTCCTCCACGGTGGGTTACGGCAGCGTGAAGTACAATCTCGGAAATCTGCATGGCTATTAAGGTGAAGTGAACGGTGGAGGGGGTGGCATGCTCGACGTCCGGCGCATCCTGCTGTTCACGGAGGTCGCCCGGCGCGGCTCGGTGACCGCGACAGCCCGCGCCCTCAACTACACACCGTCAGCGGTATCGCAGCAGATCAGCCGCCTGGAAACGGAGGCAGGCCAGCCCCTGCTGGAACGCCACGCCCGGGGCGTCACCCTCACCGACGCCGGACGGGCGCTGGCAGAACGAGGGCAACGGATCGAACGCGAACTGCAGGCCGCGGAAAACGAACTCGCCGACCACGCCGGTCTGCGGGCGGGCACCCTGCGCATCGGCACCTTCCCCACCGTCGGCGCCTCGCTCCTCCCGCAGGCCGTGATCGCCTTCCGGGACGCCCACCCCGACGTACGGCTGACCGTCCGCAGCGCCCGCATCGCCGGACTCTGGACGATGCTGGAGAACCGGGAGATCGAGATGTCGCTGATGTGGGACTACGACTGGAGCCGAATCGACCGGGAGGACATCGTCGTCACCCCACTGCTCGACGACCCGCCGGCCCTTCTCGTCAGCGACCACCATCCGCTCGCCGGCCGCGACGCCGCCTCACTCGCCGACTTCGCAGACGATCCCTGGATCACCCGCGCCGACCGTCACCCGGTGGCCGAAGCCCTCGTCCGCGGATGCCGCGCCGTCGGCTTCGAGCCCCACATCGCCTACGAGGCCCACGACTACCAGGAAGCCCAGGCCATGGTCGCCGCCGGTATCGGCGTCGCCCTCGCCCCTACCCTTGCCCTGGAGGGCATCCGGCCCGGCGTCGACGTCCTGCCCCTCCAGCCGCCGGCCCCCGTCCGCCGCATCCTCCTGGTGCGCATGGCCGACCACTCGCTCACCCCCGCCGCCCTGACCTTCGCCGGACTCCTCCGCGACACCGCCGCGGCCCGAACCCTCTGACACCGAACCACGCCCACTGGTGATGGAACCGTCGCGCTCACCGCCGCCGATCCAGCCCCGCACTTCGGCGTTGGACCTGAGGAACGGGCGGCGGCAAGCAACCTGGCGGGGGCGCGCCCGGTCAGCGGATTCGGGGCAGCGCCTTGGCCGAGTGCGCGGCGCGCAGGTTCCCTCGTTGTGTAGGACATGTCCGAATTGTGTGTGACATGTCCGAGACGGCCGGAATCAGTCTCGGGACGGATGCGACGTCGTTCGACGACGGATCTTGAACAGATACTCCAGTCCTTCGAGAGGCGGCTGGTCGGAGCCGCGATCGCCGGTCACGCCACACGGAGCGGCTCCTTCGCCGGTGCTAGAGACGCGACGGGGTGCGGATGGTCGACGTCGAGATCCGGCTCGGCCCGGTGGAGCCGGGTCTCTGCGCGCGACGGTAAGCGGCACGGACTCGCACGCGGGCGACGCGAGCAACCCGAAGCCCACCCACCCCCGCCAGGTGACTGGCGATCACGAGATGAGACGGCTCGGTGGCCGGACGCGTACGGAGGCGTCCGACCCGGCTCAGCGGTTGAACGTCAGGCGCGGTACCGCGTTGCGGGCCAGTGCGTGGGCCTGGTCGGGCCACCAGGCGCCGGCGGGCGGGTCGACGATGCCGTATTCGGGGTCGATCGTGCCGCCGGTGTTGCGGGTGCAGCTGCCGTCGGATTCACCGGGGGTCTTGATCCACAGGTACGCGTCGACGAGCGGGACGCCGGTGTCGGCGGTGGGGCGTGGGCCGAGACCGCGGCCGGGTGCGTTGCACCAGGTCTCCGGGTCCCCGCTGTACTTGCCCGGCGGTGGGGTCCAGGCGCCCCGGCCGTTGCGGCTGGTGTCGATCACGAAGTGGTGCAGTTCGACGGCCGCCGGGGTGCCTGCGTTCTGGTCGAACCAGGCGTCGGTCCACCGCCAGGTGGTGGGGTCCGTGGGGGAGACGGCGTCGCCGGGGGCGCCGTCGTTGGGGGCGGCGGACGAGTAGTACTGGCTGGCGCACCAGTCGGCGTGGCCCCGTGCCTCCTCGGGGCCCTTGGTGGCGAACCAGATGCACTTGGCGATCCAGGTGCCGTATCTGGCGTTGTGGTCGGTGGGGTGGTTGTTGGACACGTTCAGGGCGAAGCCGTCGCCGTACTGGACCCCGGCGTCCTGCAGTCGCTGGGCGATGTCGCCCACGGCGCGCCACTGTACGTTGCCGGCGTCCAGGTAGACCGCGGTGCGGGGCCGGGCCTTCAGGGTCTTCACGGCGTATGCGAGGTCGGCGATGCGGGCGGCCGTGAGTTCGCCGGTCGGGTCGGTGGTGGGCCCGCAGTCCTTGGGAAGGTTGGCCAAGCCGTCGGGTTCGACCACGACCACCGCTTTGTCCTCGCCGATGCCTGCGGCGAAGGCGTCGATCCACTGGCGGTAGGCGGCGGAGGATGCGGCCCCGCCACTGGAGTACTGCGAGCAGTCCCGGCCGGGTATGTCGTAAGCGACCAGGACGGGGGTCCGGTCGACGGCGCGGGCCCGGCGGACGAGCCTGTTCACCTTGAAGCGCACCTCTTCGGGCGTGCCCTCGGTGAACCATTCGGCCTGCGGCCAGCTTGCGAGTCTGGCCATGTTCGCGGCGTTGTCGATGTCGCCGTTCCGGAAGTCGACGAGGGCTTGCTGCGCGGCCTTGCCGTGCGGGTCGACGTAGAACTTCGTGGTCGGGGTGATCACGTCCTGCGCGGGTGTGGCCTGCGCCTGCGTCGCGGTGAGGGCGGCGCAGGCGGTGAGCGTCGTGATGACGGCGGCGACGCGGCGCCGAAGGCTGCGTGGCTTCATGGCTGCTCCTGTGCGATGGATGCATGAGGGGTGTCTGCACCAGGGCGGTCCACTGGCCGTCTGTGCGGAAGGCGGTCAGTGGTGGACCCGGCGGGCTGCGGCTGACGGTGCTCGTGGCCCGGCGGCGGGGCAGGGGCCTACCCGGCCACGGGACCCGGGATCAGTAGCCGTAGATCATCTTGTAGGCGACCTCGGGGAGGAACTGTCCGGCCGGGGAGCCGGTTCCTGTTCCGCAGTTGCCGTCGGACTCGCCCGGGGTCTTGATCCACAGCAGCATCTCGGCGCCTCCGGCCGTCTGGGTGGGGGTGCCGATGCGGCGGCCCGAGGGGTTGCACCACTGGCCGTTGGAGCCGTTGCCGTTGCGGCTGGTGTCCACGACGAACGGTCTGGTGTAGCCGTAGCGGGCGCTGAGTGCGCTGTTGACGGCGTTGCCGTAGGCGATGTTCTCGGCCGTGGTGTAGTAGTTCGAGATGTTGAGCGAGAAGCCGTGTGCCTGTCGCAGGCCGGCTTCGTTCAGGCGCTGGGCCATGGTCGCCGGGCTTGCCCAACCCGGATTGCCGGCGTCCAGATAGACCCAGGTGTTGGGTGCCTGGCGGTTGAACTGCGTGAGGGCGCCGGTGATCATGCCCTCGCGTTCAACTATCTGATCCTGTGTCATACAGCCGTAGTCTGCGAGGGAGTCCGGTTCGAGGAGGACGACGGCCGGGCGGTTGGCGATACCGCCGGCGAACTGGGCGATCCAGCTCGCGTAGGCGGACGGCGAGGCGGCTCCGCCGGCGGAGTGTCCGCCGCAGTAGTCGCGGTTGTAGATGTTGTACGCGACGAGGATCGGCAGCTTGTGCTGGTAGTCCGCCGCGCCGGCGTAGGCGCCCGTGGCGGTGCCGATGGTGCCGCTCCAGGCGCCGAACCAGTGGGCCATCGGGGTGTTGGCGAGGGAGGAGTTGATCGCAGGCGCCCGGCCGTCGCCGGGGTTGGCGGCCACCCACCGCTTCGCGCTGGAGCCGGGGTCCACGTAGAACCCGTTGGTCATGGTGGTCGGGGTGGCGGCGTGGGCGGACTGTGCGACGGTGAACGTCAGTGGCAGAGCGAAGAACGCTGCCACGAGGGCGCGGAGTCTGCGACGCATGACTGTACCTCGGTTTCCTGGCAGGGATGCGCCGCACGTTCTCGTACCGAGCATGCGACGCGCTGAGGCAGTGCGGTGGTACGACGTAGGAAGTGGGAGCGCTCCCATCGGAAGCGCTCCCAGAGGGCACTGAGAACCTTTGGGGTGTGGCCGGTATCGTGTGGCGCCCTGATGGAGCTGTCAAGAGCCGCTGAGCAACCGGCACTTCACAGGACGGGAACAAGGCTCTACAGTCCTGGAACTGAAAGCGCTTCCAGTCGAACCGGGTCGGGGACGAGCCGCTCTCGACGAGGCCGGGAGGGAAAGGCTCGGAGTACATGGCGGAGGATGTGCCATGCCGCCAGTCGACGCTCGATCAGGTAGCTGAACGTGCCGGAGTCTCCCGCTCGGTGGCCTCCCGTGTCCTCAACAACGCCCCGTACGTCAGTCGCGCCAAACGCGAGGCGGTCGAACGGGCCGTCCGGCAGCTCGGTTACGTGCCTAATCCGACCGCACGTGCGCTGGCCACCCGTCAGACGGGAGCGGCCGCCCTGGTCGTCGCGGGGGAGGCTCCGTCGCTCTTCGCGGACCCGTTCTTCGCCCAGGTCATCGTGGGGGCGTCGGCCGCTCTGGAGGAGGCCGACCTGTATCTGATGCTGTGTCTGGCCGCCTCCGATCGTGGTCGCAAACGTGTGGAGGAGCTCCTTCGGTCGAAGGGCGCCGACGGCGTCATGCTGATGGCGCTGCGCGAGGGCGATCCGCCGGCCCGTACGGCCGAGGAGGCCGAGACGCCCGTCGTGTTCGGCGGACGCCCGGTCGGTTCGGCTCCCCAGTGGTACGTGGACGTCGACAATGCCGGCGGAGCCCGCGAGGCCACCGAGTACCTGCTCTCGCTTGGCCGGACCCGTGCGGCCACGATCTGCGGGCGGCTGGACACCCAGGTCGGGCGCGCCCGGTACCGCGGCTACCGGGATGCCGTGCCGGCAGCCGGCCTGGAGCCGTACCCGTCGCGGGAGGGGGACTTCACCGAGCCCGGCGGGGCCGCCGCCATGCCCGCACTGCTGGCGAACCACCTCGAGGTGAACGGGGTGTTCGCCGCCAACGACAACATGGCGGCGGGAGCGCTGCGCGCCTTGCGTGAGGCCGGCCGGCCGGCCGGTCCCCGCCGACGTCGCCGTCGTAGGCTTCGACGACCTGACCGTCGCCCGGATCGCCGATCCGCCGCTCACCACCGTTCATCAGCCCATAACGGCTTTGGGGAGATGGTGCGTATGCTCGTCGCGCTCATCAACGGGCAGGAGCCCACCCCGCTGATCCTGCCCACCCGTCTGGTCACCCGCTCCAGCGCCTGACGGCGGTCTCCTTCGGACTGCTGGGGGCGCGATTGCCCTACCGCCCGGCTCGGTGCTCCGCGCCCTTGGAACGTGCCGGCCTGCCGGCGGATGCGGCGGCTGTGCTGGAGCGCAACGAGATCGGCGGTGTCAGCAGGATGTGCCGAGGCGGCGTGTCAGGCGCGGCGATGCGTTCCACCAGCAGCGAAACGGCCTTCTCGCCCATGTCCAGGGCCGGTACGTCCGCTGCCGTGAGCGGCGGGCGGAAGTCCTCGGCCCATGTCTTGCCGCCACTCCGGTGATGGAGAAGTCGTACGGCACTTCGAGACCGGCGTCCGCCAGCGCGCGCTGGATGCCGGGCAGGGCGGCCTCGTTGATGGTGGTGACAGCGGTGACGTCCGGAGGGCTGCGCAGGAGCGCCTCGACGCGTTCCTGACCGGACCGGGCATCGTCCCCGCACGGCACTTCGACGCCGTCAAGGCCGCGTTCCGCCAAGGCTGCCTCGAAACCCTCTCTGACCCGGTGCGCGGGGCCGTAGCCGGCCGCAATGAGTTCGGGGAACGAGTGACCAGAGCCACCCGACGGTGCCCGAGATCGGCGAGGTGCCGCACGCAGTGCTGGACCAGGCCGGAGTAATCGACATCGATCCAGGACATCTGGTGGTCGCCTGCCGTGTGCCCGATGCCGACGAACGGCAGTCCAGCATCCTGCAGGCGCCCCACACGAGGCTCCTCCAGGCGGATCTCCATAAGAATGACGCCGTCCACGCGGCGTTCCGAGACCAACCGCTCGAAGGAACGGTCGTGGTCCTCGCCGGAAGGGGACAGCAGCACATCCAGGTCGACCCGGGCGGCGGCGTCGACCACGCTGGCCACGAAGTCCAGCTGCATGTGCGACAGCCTCTTGCCGGCCGGGGGGAATGACGAGACCTATGGTCCGGGCGCGGCCTTCCTCGAGGGCCCTCGCGGTCGCGTTGGGGTGATATCCCGATTCGTTGATCACGTCTTGGATACGTCTGCGCGTGCCGGCGGACACGGGGCGTTTGCCGCTGAGCGCATACGACACCGTGCTGCGCCACACTTCCGCGCGGCGAGCGATCTCCCCGATGTTCATGCAGCTCCTCAAGACCTACGCTCGGGCCGCAAGAATACTGACGGGTGGCGGCGGTGCCGTTGGGTCCCGCTGCCGAACCGGTGCGCCGGATCGGCTCGACTCGGCCGGCAGCGGCACGACCGACGCCGCCGACGCGGCACTGCCGGCGTCCCGGCGCCGGAACGGCGCCGACACCGGACCGTCGGCAACCCGGTTCGGCGGCGACATGTACGGGCCGGGTGCCACAACCCCAGTCCGCCGCCGGCGGTTGCCCATGACCGGCCTCCCGCCGCGCGGTCGTCGAGCCGGCCGCCGTCGGTCCCCGATCAGCCGCAGTATCGCCTCCTGCGGGCCGCTGTGCTTGCGGACCCGGGACAGGGTTCGTCGTGTGGCCGACCTCAGCTCGTCGTCGAAGCCGGTGCCCCCACAGGGGTTCATGATGTCGCGACCCGGCTGCGACAGCCCCGCGCTCGTATGCGCGATCCCGCCGTCCAGCCAAGGCCGACCGGATCCTGGCGACCTGGCCAGGTCGGCGCTCCCGCGCATCGGCAGCCGAGCCTACGAAGGGTGAGGGAGCGGACGGGGCTTCGCCGACGTCCGTCCGGATGCCGCAGCCATCGCGATGCCTGTCGTCGACGCGGTGGCCGACGGCGTGACCGCCTCGCCCCGCGCCGGAGCCCTCAGCACTTCCTCGGCTTGGGCGCCACTGCGCTGCAACTGTGTGGCGCAGGCCGCCCCGAGGACTCGTCATGGATGGTGTTGCATGAGCGCCATGGTGTGCAGCGGTGCAGGAGGTGCCCAGCGCACCACGGTGGGCCCGACGGACGAACGACGCCCGAGTGCCATGGATCCGAGGGGCGGCGGCGTCGGGACTGCCGGAACCGTCGCGCGTTCCGCATCTCATGCAAGTGCCGGACAACCTAGACGAATCGGTTCCACGCAAGCGCTTCGACGAAAGGTTACCGACCGGCCGAGTGCGGGGTCAATGGCGGGCCGTGAGGCAAGGCGGCGCCAAGGCGCTACGGCCAGGGAAACTGCCTGCCGCCTGCTGCCACGCCGCATCTGTTCGAGCATGCGGACGATCTCCGACCCACAGAAATCAGCCGTCGAATCGATTCCGCGACAACCTTCGCGGCAGGGGCTTAGAACCCTTGACAGTCCCGCGGACTCGGGAGGACCGTCTCCCCCCGAAACCTCTCTGCAATCTCACTGCAATCTCACTGCACATACGGCACCTTCAAGTGCTTCGGATCGTCGGCGCCGCCAACACACCCGACTGGGTTGCGCCGACACGTAGGGGAGATCAGATGGGAACCATGCGCACAAGACCCCACCCGCTGTCCGGGCGCGGTGGCGTACGACGGCTCCTGGCGGCGTTACGGCACCGGGGCAGGCCGGAAAGTGTGCCGGACCAGGGACATGTTCCGCCGTCGGCGCGCTCGCCCCGCTCTCGGTCGAAAACGTTCGCCCGGGCCGGGGCCGCAGCCGTACTCGTCGCCGGCGCTCTGGTCGGCGCCACGGCCACGGCCGGCACGGCTCGGGCCGCCGCGTCCGGGCCGTGCGACATCTACGCGGCGGGCGGCACGCCCTGTGTGGCTGCGCACAGCACGACGCGAGCGCTGTACGCCTCGTACAACGGGCCGCTCTACCAGGTCCGGCGGGCCTCGGACAACACCACCCGGAACATCGGCGTCCTGGGCGCGGGCGGGTACGCGGACGCCGCCGCCCAGGACTCGTTCTGTTCGGGGACGACCTGCCTGATCACGGTCATCTACGACCAGTCAGGCCGCGGGAACAGCCTCACCCAGGCGCCCGCGGGCGGTGCCGCGGGCGGCCCCGACAACCTCGCGAACGCCACTGCTGCGCCCACCATGGTGGGTGGTCACAAGGCCTACGGCGTCTTCGTGGCGCCCGGCACGGGGTACCGCAACAACCACACCAACGGCATCGCGACCGGGGACAACCCCGAGGGCATGTACGCGATCTTCGACGGTACGCACTACAACGGCGGCTGCTGCTTCGACTACGGCAACGCCGAGACGGACAGCAACGACGACGGCAACGGCACCATGGAGGCCATCTACTTCGGCAACATCAAGGTCTGGGGCTATGGTTCGGGCAACGGTCCGTGGATCATGGCCGACCTCGAGAACGGCCTGTTCTCCGGGGTCAACCAGCATTACAACGCGGGCGACCCGACCATCAACCACCGCTACACGACCGCCATCATCAAGGGCGGCCCGAACCACTGGGCGATCCGTGGCGGCAACGCGCAGTCCGGCGGCCTGTCCACCTTCTACGACGGACCGCGCCCCAACGTCGCCGGTTACAACCCGATGCGGAAGCAGGGTGCCATCATCCTGGGCACCGGCGGCGACAACAGCAAGGGCGCGCAAGGCACCTTCTACGAGGGCGTGATGACCTCCGGCTACCCGTCGGACGCCACCGAGAACGCGGTCCAGGCCAACATCACCGCGGCGGGATACAGCAACTCCTCCGGCGGGACGAGCACCGGTGCGCTGCACGCGGTGGGCGCGGGCAAGTGCCTGGACGTGCCCAACTCGTCCACCACGGCCGGCACACAGCTGCAGATCTGGGACTGCAGCGGCGGCGCCAACCAGACCTGGACCCGCACAGCCTCCAACCAGCTGACCGTCTACAGCGGCGGCAGCCAGATGTGCCTGGACGCATACGACAACCAGACGTCCGCCGGCACCAAGGTGGAGACCTGGCCGTGCAACGGCGGCGCCAACCAGCAGTGGCAGCTGAATGCCGACGGCACCGTCACGGGCACGCAGTCCGGACTCTGTCTCGACGTCACCGCCGCCTCCACGGCCAACGGGGCGCCGGCCGAACTCTGGCCGTGCAACGGCGGATCCAACCAGCAATGGCGACTCAACTGACGCCTCGGGCACCGAGCAGGACTTCACCCCGCGCTGACCGGCTCGCGGGCTCGTTCACCCCACCCACTGTCCCGTCCCAGTGAGGAACGCTGATGAAGAAGTACCTGGCGCCCTTGACCGCGGCGCTGACGGCCGCCCTCGGCATGGCCTGGGCACTGCCCGCGGCGGCCGCCACCGGCACCGAGGCGCCGCCCTCCGCCGTCCGGGCCGCCGCCGCGCCCGCCCCCTTGCGGCTGATGCCGTTGGGCGACTCGATCACCTGGGGCGTCGGCAGCCCGTCCGGGAACGGCTACCGGGGCTTTCTGTGGAACGAGCTGTCGGCCGAGGGGCACGCCCTGGACTTCGTCGGCTCGGGTCGCAACGGCACCATGTCCGACCCCGACAACGAAGGCCACTCCGGCTGGCTGATCGACCAGATAACCGGAATCGCGGACTCCGTGCTGGCCGGTTACCGGCCGAACGTGATCACGCTGGAGATCGGGACCAACGATCTGAACGGCAATTACCAGATCCCGACCGCCGCCGACCGGCTTCGTGCGCTCATCGACCGGATCACCGAGGACGCACCCGACGCCACCGTTCTCCTCGGCACCGTGATCATCTCCACCAGCGGCACCGAGGAGGCCAACCGGCCCGCGTTCAACGCCAAGCTCCCCGCGATCGTCCAGGCCGAGCAGGCCGCCGGCAAACACGTACGCCTGGTGGACATGAGCGCGTTGACCACCGCGGACCTCTCCGACCCCTTCCACCCCAACGACAACGGCTACCGCAAGATGGCGGACGCCTTCAACGCCGGGGTCCAGGCCGCTGACGCGGCAGGCTGGATCAAGCCGCCGGTTCCCGCCGGCGGGCAGGTGCGCTCCGGAATCGCGGGGAAGTGCCTGGACGTCAACGGTGGCAACAGCGCCAACGGGACCGCCGCGCAGATCTGGTCCTGCAACGGCTCCGCCGCGCAGTGGTGGTCCGCGCGCTCCGACGGCACCTTGCGGGCGCTCGGGAAGTGCCTCGACGCCACGGGCGGTGGTACCGCCAACGGCACCAAGATCGAGATGTGGGACTGCAACGGCGGCAGCAACCAGCAATGGCAGGCGTACAACGGCGGTTACCGCAATCCGGTCTCCGGCCGCTGTCTCGACGACCCCGGCGCATCCACCACCGACGGTACGCAACTGGTGCTGTGGGACTGCAACGGCGGCGCCAACCAGAAGTGGACCGCTCTGCCGGTCTCCTGAGCCCGTGACCCGACTGCACCGCAGCACTGTCTCGCGGTCGGTGTCTCACCCCCCCACACACACAAGGAGAATGATCCTCCATGTCCTGGCTCAACGAGGTGCTCCCTCTCCGCAAGGTCCTCGCCCCGGCCACCGGTCTGACGGTCGGTACGGTGCTGGCCCTGGCCGGGACGGCGGCACCCGCGGCACATGCGGCCTCCGGCACGCTGGGCTCGGCCGCGGCGGGCAGCGGCCGCTACTGCGGCACGGCCGTGGCAGCCGGGAAGCTCGGCGACCCGACGTACTCCACGATTCTCGACCGGGAGTTCAGCATGATCACCCCGGAGAACGAGATGAAGTGGGACACCACCGAACCGTCCCGCGGCACCTTCAACTTCGGCCCGGCCGACTCGATCGTCGTCCACGCCTCCGCGCACGGGCAGCGGATGCGCGGCCACACCCTGGTGTGGCACTCGCAACTTCCCGCCTGGGTCAGGTCGATCACCGACGCGAACACGCTGCGCAGCGTGATGAAGAACCACATCACCACCGAGATGAGCCACTTCAAGGGCAAGATCTACGCCTGGGACGTGGTCAACGAGGCCTTCGCCGACGGCTCCTCCCAGCACCGCAGCTCGGTCTTCCAGAACGTGCTGGGCAACGGCTTCATCGAGGAGGCGTTCCGCACCGCGCGGGCCGCCGATCCCTCGGCCAAGCTCTGCTACAACGACTACAACATCGAGAACTGGACCGACGCCAAGACTCAGGGCGTCTACGCCATGGTCAAGGACTTCAAGTCCCGCGGTGTGCCCATCGACTGCGTCGGCTTCCAGAGCCACTTCGGCGCCGGCGGCCCGCCGGCCGGCTTCCGGACCACCCTGGCCAACTTCGCCGCGCTCGGCGTGGACGTCCAGATCACCGAACTCGACATCGCCCAGGCCTCACCGACCGCCTACGCCAACACCGTGCAGGCGTGCATGAACGTCGCCCGCTGCACCGGCATCACCGTGTGGGGGATCAGGGACAGTGACTCGTGGCGGACGGGGGAGAACCCGCTGCTGTTCGACGCGCGCGGCAACAAGAAGCCGGCCTACGACGCGGTCCTGTCCGCGCTGGCGCGACGTCGAGGTTCGCGATGAAGGGCGCTGAACTCATGTCCGTTCGTCCAACTGAGCACAGGAGCCAAGGACTTATGACCATGACCACGGTGAGAGCCAGACGCCTCCGACCGCTGCCCCCGTTGCTGTCCCTGGGCAAAACCCTGGTACTCACCTTCTCGGCCGTGCTGCTCACCGTGGTCGCCCCCCTGCTCCCCCTGGGCACGGCGCAGCCCGCCGCAGCGTTGGGCAACGGGCTCGCCCTGACGCCGCAGATGGGCTTCAACGACTGGAACGCGTACGGCTGCAATGTCTCCGAGTCGCTGATCAAGTCCACCGCTCAGGCGATGCACACCAACGGCATGCAGGCGGCGGGCTACTCGTACGTCAACATCGACGACTGCTGGATGACCCACAGCCGCGATTCCGGTGGCCACCTGGTGCCGGATCCGGCCAAGTTCCCCGACGGCATCAAGGGCACCGCGGACTACGTGCACGCGCTGGGGCTGAAGCTGGGAATCTACGAGGACGCGGGCACCGCGACCTGTGCGGGGTATCCGGGCAGCCTGGGGCACGAGACCACGGACGCGCAGTCGTTCGCGTCGTGGGGTGTGGACTATCTGAAGTACGACAACTGCAACAACACCGGGGTGCCGGCACAAACCCGGTACACCGCGATGCGGGACGCCCTGGCCGCCACCGGCCGGCCGATCCTGTTCAGCCTGTGCAACTGGGGCCAGGAGAACGTGTGGACCTGGGGCGCGGGTGTGGGCAACAGCTGGCGCACCACCGGGGACATCAGCCCCAGCTACTCCAGCATGCTGTCGATCTTCCACAGCAACGTGGGACTGGCCTCCTACGCCGGTCCCGGCCACTGGAACGACCCGGACATGCTGGAGATCGGCAACGGCTCGATGACGGCCACCGAGAACCGCAGCGAGTTCAGCCTGTGGGCGGAGATGGCCGCTCCGCTGATCACGGGCACCAACATTCCCTCGGCCAGTTCCGACACCTTGTCCACCCTGACCAACTCCCGGGTGATCGCGGTCGACCAGGACCCCCTCGGCAAACAGGGCACCATGGTGTCGTCCTCGGGCGGCCTGGACGTGCTGGCCAAGCCGCTGGCGAACGGGGACGTGTCGGTGGCCCTGTTCAACGAGACGGGCTCGACGGCCACCATCACCACCACCGCGGCCGCGATCGGGAAGACTGGGGCGTCCGCCTATACCCTGACCGACCTGTGGTCGGGCGCGTCCTCGACCACCTCCGGCACCATCAGCGCCTCGGTGCCGGCCCACGGCACGGTGATGTACCGGGTCGCGGGCGGCACCAGCAGCGGCGGCGGCACCAGCGTGACCGGTGAGCTGCACGCGGTGGGTGCGGGCAAATGCCTGGACGTACCGAACTCCACCACGACCGCCGGCACCCAGGTGGAGGTCTGGAGCTGCAACGGCGGGGCCAACCAGACATGGACGCATTCCACCTCCGACCAGCTCACCGTCTACTCCGGCAGCGCCCAGATGTGTCTGGACGCCTACAACAACCAGACCACCCCCGGGACGAAGGTGGAGGTCTGGCCGTGCAACGGCCAGACCAACCAGCAGTGGACGCTGAACTCCAACGGCACCGTCACAGGCGTCCAGTCCGGCCTGTGCCTGGATGTCACCGGAGCGGCCACCGCCGACGGAACCCTCGCCGAGCTGTGGACCTGCAACGGCGGCAGCAATCAGCAGTGGACACTGGGATGAGTCCCCCGCCGTGTGGCGGCACCGCCACAGAGAGAGGAGATCGAGGGCGCTCGCAGCGCGGCCGGGTGCTGGCGTGGAATCGCGGGCTGCCAAGCTGCGGAGGACCTGGATCCGATCATCCGGCAGCCAGAGCAGTGGCTGATGAGGCGCTGCAGACGAGGAGTCCGCCTGCGCGGGGGCGGCGTCATCCTGCAGGCGCGGTGCTCCTCAGATGTTCCCGCAGCCACTGCTCGGTGTCCGAACTCGCGATTCGAAGGCGAATTCACCGATGCCTGCGGGCTCGACGGCGTCAGCGAGGAGACCCTGGAGCAGGTCAGCCACCGCACCCCCGGCTTGCACGCCTGGCAGGATCCGCACTGGCTTACCCACTGCAACGACGCAGCCGCCTTCATCGGCGAGGTCGGATACACCGAACTGAGGCCCACCCCGAGGCACTCGACCAGCTCCGACTCGACCTGCGCATGAGCGGATGGCACGACGCGTCCCAGCTCGAGGACTTCCTGATCGACCTCGGGCAAGGCGCAAGCGCCATGCTCTTCCGGTGCACCATCTGCGGCACCTACCTCGCCTACGCCGACGCTTCATGGCCACGGCCGAGCTCAGCACGCACCTGTCCCTTCAAAGGATCCGCACCCATCGGAGCCTGGACCCACGGCACTCGTCAGTCGTCACTCCGAGGGGCAGTTGTCCCACAGCTGGGAGAGCTCCCGGGGGATTCCGACGCAGCCGCCGCTGAACGGGGCGGCGCTGTGGCGGTAACCCCAGGGCCGGCCGCCCCGGAGGATGAAGTACTTGCGCGCACTGCCGTCATCCTGGATGCCGACCTGCTCCTGGGGCGTCGCGCCCGGGGTGAGTTCGAAGGCGGTCGCGGCGTACCGCGTGTCCCCGCACTGCCCGTAAAGGAACTGGCCCGGGCGCGGCTTGATGTGGTGGAAATGGGCGTTGTGGCTGGTGTACGCCCGGGTGACCGCCGTCTTGACCGCCGCGGTCGCGATCAGGTTCCGGCATCCGGTGGTCTTCGCAGACGCAGCCGTCACTGTCTGACCATCGCCTGCAGACGCGGTGGCCGCCGGCTGAGCCCCGTCCGGAGCCGCTGCAGCCGAACCGCCCGCATGAACCGAACCAGCCCCGGAACCAGTACCGGTACTACCGCACGCGCCGAGCAGAAACGCGGCGGACAACGCGAGAGCGGCCGAAGCCATCGCGCGAGGCATAGTGGAACGCAACAGAGCTGAGCGGCGGAGCAGGCCCGCTGCCCGCAGCGGATCAGGTGGCCGCTTCGGAGGGTTCGCCGCGCAGGAGGTCGGGGCGGGCATCGGCCATGGCGAAGGCCCGCGTGAGCCCGGTCGCGAGCGTGTCGTCGATGCGGTAGCGCCGTACTCGTTCGTCCCGCTGGAGCAGGGGGCCAGCGCCGTCCGGACCGACACGGCGCTGCACCGTCTTTACACTGGTCAGCGTGCCGCCGCCGATCCGTGAGGGCGGGATCGGGACCGTCGGATGGCTGGCGAAATAGTGCTGGACGTCCTCGTACGAGGCGTACCCACCCACCTCGGTGACCCGGCGCAGTACCGCCGGGGCTCCGGGCATCAGCGACGCGATCATCTGGAAGAGCGTCCGATCGCTCCAGCCGTCCCCGATGTCGTCACTGCTCAGGTCCTGCGGGTCGGGCCGGGGCTCCACGGCCGGGGCCTCCGGCCAGTCGGCCGGGGGCACGGGACGCAGCCCGTAGGCGGCCTGGATGGCGGCAATCGCCTGTTCGTAGGTGTCCGTCTCAGTGTCGATCGTCAGCCGCACGAGGCCCCCCTACGTCATTCCTGCCGGCCATCCTTCCTCACGGCTGTTGTGACGTTGCGCGATTGGTGGCCAGTCAGCCGCCGAACGCCGCAGGCCAGGCAACCGTTGATTTCTGCTTGGCCAGAACGTTGCACGGTAGTTGGCCCGTCGAGGCCCCGGGATCGCTGCTACAGCGGAGAAACCGGGCGCTTCCCTCCCGCACCGAAGGATGCAGGCCAAGTCCTGAATATGATGCTTATGACTCGCTGCGTTAGGCCCTGTCCGATGGGTCGTGGCTCGCTTGGGCGTCAAGGAAGCGGTGCGGCGATGATGTGCGGGTGTTCTACGAAGATCTCAGCGAGTACGACTACCAGGACGAGGATGCGTTCACGGACAGGGAGTCGGGCTTCTACGCGCTCTGGTACCGCCCGGCGTACACCCGCCTGAGCGTTGGGTGGTTGGAAGCCGGCAAGCCGTACTCGACGGGACCGGTCCCCACCGCGTTTGTGGAGAAGCTGAAGGCTGTTCAGCAGGTCCAGTGGATGAATGTCTGTCTCGGGGTGCACGAATGCGACCTGTGCCTTGAGGAGAAGGCTCCGGAAGGGAACGGGGAGGTTCGGATCCCGGGCGAGCCTGGGGTCGCCTATGCCGCTCCGTTCCTGATCACGCACTACGTCACCGATCATGGTTACCGACCGCCGCAGGTCTTCATCGACGCCGTGCTCGCCGTCGATCTCGACGCGTGGGCCGCCGCGCGATGGCCCAACGTCCCCTTCCCCTGGGTCCCGGATGACGCCGAACGCATGCTGGAGTAGGCCCGAGCGAACCTACGTACGCAGCCAGAGCCGGATCGAGGCGACGGTGACCGTCCCGTGAAAGACATAGGCTCTCTTGTCGTAACGAGTCGCGACCGCACGGAAGATCTTTAGCCGGTTGATCGTCCGTTCCACTTCGTTGCGGCGCCGGTAGATCTCTCTGTCGAACCCGGTCGGACGGCCGCCCTTACTGCCGCGCCGCCGACGGTTGGCACGCTGGTCCCTGGGCTCCGGGATCGTGTGCTTGATCTGGCGCCGCAGATAGCGACGGTTGCGGCGCGACGAATAGGCTTTGTCGCCGCCAAGGTGATCGGGCCGAGTGCGTGGGTGTCCGCCGGTCGGCCGCGGAACCCGGATCTGTTCCAGTACGGGGATCAATTGTGGGGCATCGCCCCACTGGCCGGGAGTGATGACGAAGGCGAGGGGGCGACGTCCACCCTCGCCCGCCACATGAATCTTGCAGGTCAGGCCGCCTCTGGAACGATCCAAGGCCTCGTCTGTCCGGTGCCGGACCGGCGTGCTTCGTCTGCCGGGAACGCTCGGTGGGCGGGAGTGAGCACCTGCCGCATGCTGGTGAGCCCGGCAGGAGGTGGAGTCCACGCTGACCATGCTCCAGTCGATCCGGCCCTCGGCATCGGCGTCGGCCTGGACGGTCCGCAGGATCCTCTCCCACGTGCCGTCTGCTGACCACCTGCGATGACGGTCATGAACCGTCTTCCATATCCCGAAACGGGACGGCACATCCCGCCACGGCAGGCCAGTCCGCTGCCGGAACGGAATCCCGTTGATCACCCGGCGGTGGCACTGCCATCGTCCACCCCGTCCCGCCCTCCTCGGCAGATGTGGTTCCAGCCGAGCCCATTCGTCATCCGAAAGATCACCCCGCCCCACAACGACCGAAACGATCCACCAGGGGGCGGGTCACGCGACCCATCGGACACGGCCTAGGGGAGGGTGATCGCGACCGCCGCGCCGAGCGGCGCACCCGCGTTGCCCGGACACCCGAGAAGGGGGCCATGCATGACCAGCACTCCTGAAGAAGAGCCGACCGCCACGAGCGAGCAGGATGAGCGCACCGGTGAGCCGGAGACCGCAGCAGACGGTGTGATTCCCGACCTTCCGGATCCCATCGAGTTCAGGTGACGTCTCAGGGATCTCCGTTTGAAGGGCTTCCGGCCTTGATGCTGGCTGAGCCCCTAAGGTGTGTCCGGTGGAGCGGGTACTTGCCCACCGGACACGCTCCAGCCCTGCGGAGCCGGACGGAGCTTCGGTTTGGCCACGCATCCGTCCGGTCCATCCAATGACCCGTTCGGCGGGCGACCCGATCCGCGCCGGGAGCGCCCGCCCCGAAGCGGCTCCGGGCGGTCCCGCGTCAGTCGATGACGCAGACGTTGCCGCTCGCCGGGTTCAGCAGGCCGACGATGGCGATGGTGTTGCCGCACACGTTGATCGGCACCTGGATCGGCACCTGGATCACATTGCCGGAGACGACGCCGGGCGAGCCCACCACTGCCCCTTTGGCCCCAGCGTCGGCGAAGGCAGCCCCGGAGCTTCCGAGGATGGCTGCCGCAGCCGGAGTGCAGGCGGCGACGGTCGTACGGATACGCATTCCCTCCCATGGATGGTGATCTCGAACCGGCGGAGCCAGTGGGCAGAACTGCCCGAGGAGCGCCGGCCGCACGGGAGAAGATCTCCGGCTCGGCCCGGTACAAACGGCTCAGGCACCCGGTCTCACCGAACCGTTGACAACCTCGATTCGCGCAGTACAAAGGCCAGTTGAGCAGTCGACCCACCGGACACCCTCTAGGTGTTGCGGGACATGACGTTGGTGGCACCGGTCGACGCCAGTGAAACCGGGGTGCCTCGGCAGGCTTCGGTCGGGTAGCGTGCGGACCATGTCGAGTCCTGAGTCAGACAGGTTGGGGGCTTTCGGTCACGCCGTCAGCCCCCTGAACCACTGAGCTCACAGCCTGTTATCGCGCCGCGTTCTGCGGTCGGACAAGTGCGCCCTTGGGGCTGGCCGCGGTGACGAGATGACCTTCTCGTGCCTCTCCTCACCTCGGAGCCACTCGATGCCTTTTCCGCTGTACCTGCTTGCCCTGGCGGTCTTCGCCATGGGCACCTCAGAGTTCATGCTCGCCGGCCTCCTGCCGGACATCGCCTCAGGCCTCGGCGTCACCGTCGGGACAGCGGGCACGCTCACCTCGGCGTACGCGATCGGCATGATCGTCGGTGCCCCGCTCATGGCCGCACTTGCCCGCAAGCTGCCCGGACGATCGAGCCTGCTCGGGTTCGTCCTCGTGTTCCTGTCAGCCCACGTCTTGGGCGCCGCCACCGATAGCTTCGCGGTCCTGTTCGCGACCCGGGTCATCGCGGCACTCGCGAACGCCGGGTTCCTCGCCGTCGCTCTGACGATCGCCGCCACACTGGTCCCTACGGACCAGAAGGGGCGCGCGCTCGCCGTGCTGCTGTCGGGCACCACGGTGGCCATGGTCGCCGGCGTCCCCGCGGGATCGGTGCTGGGCACCCAGCTCGGCTGGCGGGCCACGTTCTGGGCCGTCGCCGCGCTCTGCCTGCCCGCAGCCATCGGCGTCCTCACCGGCATCCCGGCGCGCCGTGGACAGAAGGGCGCAGCTGAGGGGCCGCCCCTGCGAGCGGAGCTCGCACAGCTTGGGGGTCTGCGGTTGCTCGTGGTCGTGCTGCTCGGCGCGCTGGTGAACGCGGCGACCTTCGCCGGCATCACGTTCCTTGCCCCGGTCGTGACCGGCACCGCCGGGCTGGGCGAGCTGTGGATCTCCGTCGCCCTGGTGCTTTTTGGCGTCGGCTCGTTCATCGGCGTCACCGTCGCCGGACGGCTGTCCGACCAGCACCCCGGCCTGGTCCTCGCCGCTGGCGGCCCGCTACTGCTCATCGGCTGGCCTGCCTTGGCGGTGCTGGCTGACCGGCCGGTCGCACTGCTCGTTCTCGTGTTCGTCCAGGGTGCGCTGTCGTTCGCGGTGGGCAGCACCCTGATCACGCGGATCCTCTACGAGGCGGCCGGGGCCCCCACCATGGCTGGCTCCTACGCGACCGCGGCACTCAACATCGGCGCCGCCGTCGGACCGCTCATCGCCGCAACCACCCTGACCACTGCGGTCGGGGACCTCGGGCCGTTGTGGGTGAGTGGGCTTCTCGTCGCGGTCGGGCTGCTCATCGCGGTCCCCTTGCGCACAGTAGTCGTGGCCGGCCGGGGCAGCGAGGTGCTCCGGTGACGCATGCAAACGCCCCATTGACCGTCGAGGGACGCCGCAGGCTCATCGAACGCTGCCGCACCCGTCCGATTGCTCACGTCGCCGCCGAGGCCAGCGTCTCCCGGGCCTGCCTGTCCAAGTGGCAGAACCGGTAAGCACCTACGGCGAGACAGGGCTGAGGGACCGCTCCAGTGTTCCGCACCCCTCACCGACCCAGACCCCGCCCGAGATCGTCGAACGGATCGAGCGACTGCGGCGGAATCACAAGTGGTCCGCTCGCAGGATCACGCTCGAACTCACGGGCCAGGGTGTGCGGATCAGCGAACGCACCGTGGGCCGGTGGCTGGAACGCCTGGGCATCAACCACCGCCGGTTCCTCGACCCCGACGGGTCTGCCAACCGGCGCCCACCCAAACGGATCGTGGCCCGCTACCCGGGCCACATGGTGCACCTGGACGTCAAGAAGGTCGGACGCATCCCCGACGGCGGCGGATGGCGGGCCCACGGCCGCGATTCCGAACAAGCCAGGGCCGCCCAGCGTGCGAAGACCGCCGGTGCCAGAGGCGGGTACGTCTACCTGCACTCCGCCGTCGACGGGTTCTCCCGCCTGGCCCATACGGAGCCCCTCCCCGACGAGAAGGCTGCCACCACCGCGGCGTTCCTCAGCCGCGCCTGCACGTTCTTCGCCGCCCACGGCATCCACCGGATCGTCCGTGTGGTCACCGACAACGGCGCCAACTACCGCGCCGCGGTCTTCACGCGCTCCCTGACCTCCCGAGCCTCCCACCACCAGCGGACCAGGCCCTACACGCCCCGGCACAACGGCAAGGTCGAGCGGTACCAGCGCATCCTCGCCGAAGAGCTGCTCTACGCCCGTCACTGGGTCTCGGAGGAGGAACGGGCCCGGGCGATCGCGGTCTGGAACGTCCATTACAACTACCACCAGCCCCACACCACAGCCGACAACCGTCCTCCAGCCTCACGCCTCCGCAGGAGCATTACCAACGTCATGGCCAGCAACATCTAGGCGCCGCGGGCTTTCGTCCGGAGCCAGGACCGTGCCCACTCGTCTGCGGGCGATCGCCCAACTCGGAGAGCGCGGGAAAGCCCGCCAGATCCTGGACCGGACAGATCACCTCAGCCTCAGACGCCTTCCACAACGCTGTCCATCGCCGCCCCCAGCCCGAGCCCGTATCCAGACGAGCAGCCGCCTCCGCATCGACGGCGTAGCAGGTGGCGAGGTCATCCAGAGTGCAGCTGTGCGACCACACCGGTGCCGACTCCGCAGCAGCCGTACGAACGGGAGCCTTCATGCACCCAGCACAGCCCGAGCAAGCAGCACCCCATACCACTTCCCGCAAATTCCCGCAGGTGGGAGAACCGACCGCTACCCTGCGGGCCAACAGCACCGCGCAGAAAGGCCAACTGACACCGCTCATGGGCCGGATGAAGCGCTCGTGAGCGCAGTGGGCAGAGCCTGCACCCGCGCCCGCCCGGCATCCAAGGGCGTGTCAGCGGACGCCGCGAGGCGTGAAGGCGGCGCCCGCTCGCCGTCACCACCACGCGCCGCAGCGCCCCGGCCATCTGCTGGTCACTCAACCTGACCCGCCGTCGCGTGGCGGGTGCGCAGAGGTCTCACGTGTTGGCAGAATGCTCTGGTGCAGCCTCTGCCGGTTCCCTGCCCCGCGCACCTCATCCCGGATGCCACCGGCACCGACGCCTTCCACGACGTCTACCGCGACGCCATGGCGCACAACGCCGTATTCGTCGCCATCGAATCCGAAAAGCGCCAGCGGTGGACCGTGAAGGCGGACACCCTCACCGCCGGCTCCGGCGACGCGGTCGCCGATACCGTCAACGAGGCAATCCGGGACGCGATCAGCCGCCTGATCCACAGCCATGAGGTCGACCTGGACGCCTACACAGGGCCGGTCTACTTCATGATGCACGGCGTCGTAGCGAAGAACGCGCCCGTGAACTCGCGGCCGCACTCCACGCCGCCCTCTACGGCAACCTGGAACCCCTGGCCCGCGCCGTCCCTCCCGCACCCTGACGCGCACGCAACCCCCACGGCCGGCACCTCTGCGCACGAGGCGCACGGGCACGGGGCGGCTGCACCGCTGGGAGAACGGTGCAGCCGGGCGGGCGGTCCCGCAGGATCCGCACACTCCGCGGGAGGTGCGGGCGCCGCCGGAGAATCGGTCCCGCCGCACCGCCCGTCCGGGTGGTCATCCCGCGGCCCATTCGGTGGCGGCCGGCTGCGGCACGCCAGCTGCGCACCATCGGTTCCCCGAACAGCTCATAGAGGCTCACCTGGGCAGGTCACGCACCACGACGGAGACCACCGCGAGGAGCACGGTGGCCACCGCGATGGCGACTATCACCGCCCGTCCGTTCCCCGACGCCAGCCGGTCCGTCGCGCGTTCATGCGCGCCGGCATCGTTGTGACGGTCCGGCCAGGGCGGGAGCCAGTACACCTCCAGCGAGGCCGCAAGGGGCTGCGCATCGCCGCCGTTGTGAGCATCCACGCACTGCCAACGAACGGTCCGGCTCGTAGGCTGCGGCCATGACAGAGATCCACACCCCGACGCCCCGCGACGCCTTCGAGCTGCTGCTGGCCGGCAACCGGCGCTTCGTCGCCGGTACCCCTGAGCACCCCAACCAGGACGCCGCCCGCCGCGCCGAGACCGCCCCGTCCCAGCAGCCCTTCGCCGTGCTGTTCGGGTGCTCCGACTCCCGGCTGGCCGCCGAGATCATCTTCGACCGCGGCCTGGGCGACCTGTTCGTGGTACGCACCGCAGGCCACGTCATGGGCCCGGAGGTGCTGGGCAGCATCGAGTTCGGCGTGGACGTGCTGGGCTGCCCGCTGGTCGTGGTCCTCGGCCACGACTCGTGCGGCGCGGTCGGCGCCGCGTGCGCTGCCCTGGAGAACGGCATGACACCGGCCGGGTACGTCCGGGACGTCGTGGAGCGGGTGACCCCCAGCGTGCTGGCCGCGCGGGCCGCCGGACAGGTCGAGCCCGATCAGATCCTCGCCGAGCACATAAGGCACACCGCCGACCTGCTCCTGGACCGCTCCCGGGTCCTCGCCGACAAGGTCGCCGCCGGGCAGGCCGCCGTGGTGGGCCTGCGCTACCGCCTGGCCGACGGCAGCGCGCAGCTCGTCGCCGCCCGCGGCCTCGACGCCACAGTCCCCGCCGCGTCCTGACCGCCCCGGCCGTGGCTGCTCAGCGTGAATTGCCGCGGCCGCAGGACACGCCTATATAAGTGGAGGAGGAACCCATCGGGTTCACCGCTTGATCATCCACGGGAGGGGGCGCCCGATGGCTCACGGAGCCGAATACGCGCCCGGCACCGTCCCCCGCGCCGACCTGGCGCGGGCCGCGGGCTGCGAGGTGTGCCGGGGATGGGGAACGGTCGTCACCGACGAGGGGCGGCACGAGCTGTGCCTGGACTGCCAGAGCGGTGGGCGCCCGGCCGACCCCGTCACGCATCCGCCCGGCCCCCGTCCCCGGGAGCAGTAAAGGCACGGCGTCGGTGCCGGTCACACGGTGGGCCGGGGCCCCGCGGCGCGGCGCAGCCGGTTGGCGATCGCCAGTCCCAGCCCCTCCTCCACCGGCAACGAGGCCACGATGAGGTCGCACCCCTGCTGGTCCAGCTCACGCAGGAACCCGTACAGCCCGCGGGCGTAGGCGCCCATCGAAGACGGGACCGTCACCACGGCGTGCGCCTTCACCGGGGTGCCGGCGAAGGAGGCAGGCAGAAAGACGCCCACCCGGTGCCCCAGCTCCTGCGCCCGCTCCGCCTCGGCGACGACATGCTCCGGCTCGACGAGGACGACCCGCGCACGCGGAGCGTAGTGCGACGGATGCTGCCCCGGCACCCGGACGCGGCTGGTGGCAGGGACAGTGACCGGGCGCCCCAGCACCGCTTCGAGGTCCTCGCGCGTCACCCCGCCCGGCCGGAGAATGCTCGGGATCTCGCCGGTGACGTCGACGATCGTCGACTCGACACCGACCTCGCAGGGGCCACCGTCCAGCACGAAGTCGACCCCATCGCCGAGCTCGGCACGGACATGGTCCGCCGTGGTCGGGCTGACCTGGCCGAAGCGGTTGGCGGAGGGGGCCGTGACACCGCCGCCGAAGGCCGCCAGCAGCGCCAGTGCGACGGGGTGGTCGGGCACGCGCACCGCCACCGTCTCCAAGCCGCCGGTCGCCTCCAGGGGCACCCGGCGACCGCGCTGCAGGACCAGCGTGAGCGGCCCCGGCCAGAAGTGCTCGGCCAGCAGGCGCGCCGCCTGGGGCACGTCCTTCACCCAGTCGTCCAGATGCTCCGCGCCGCCGATGTGGACGATCAGCGGGTGGGAGGGCGGACGTCCCTTGACCTGGAAGATGCGCGAGACCGCAGTGGGATTCTCGGCGTTGGCGCCCAGACCGTAGACGGTCTCGGTCGGGAGGGCCACCAGCCCTCCGGCGCGCAGCACCTCGGCCGCCTTCTCGATGTCATTGGTCCTTGCCATCACCCGGCCCATCCTAGGAGCACAACGGACCGGCGACGGCCATGATCGATCTCAGTGCCAACCACGGTTCCTCACCAGTCGTCGAGGCCGCTGACGGCCTCAGCGGTGGCGGCCCGAGATGTCACCGCCGGGGTCGTCGGCGAGCATCACCGACCCGACCGTGCGCTTACCGACCGGCTCCCGGTGCACCTCGATCTCCTGACACACGGCCACGACGATCTCCAGGCCGTGCTGGCCCACCCGGCCGGGATCGGCGGCCTGGGCCACCGGAGGCACCGGTTCACTGTCCCAGACCGTGATCTTGATGGTGCCGCCGTGCACTTCCAGATCGAGCAGGCACGGCCCGGGCGCGTGCTCGCAGGCGTTGGTGATCAGCTGCACCATGCCCATCGCCCGGCCGGAGACCGAAAGACCGTGCTCTGCCTGCACACGCGCCAGGAAGCCGCGGGCGAGGTGGCTGGCGGCGGCGATGTCGGCGGGGCCGCCCTCGTACGCCGCCGACGCGGTCACCAGCGGCCTGAGGACCACCGATGCGTGGTCTCGGTTCGGGCAGCCTCATCCATGGTCACCGCCCTCTGCCTGAGCGTATTGGCCGTACGCAACGCGCCTACCCCCAAACCCTCCGTGCAGGCACGCCGCGCGGCCCCTCACTGGACCGGCTCTATCGCACCCCACGCGGCCCTGTACGGGGACCTGGAGCCTTTGGCCCGTGCCCGTCCCTCCCCGCCCTGACGGGCATGCGCAACGCCCCGCCTGGACCCGTCGGCGGGTCGCCGTAGTAGGTCGTAGTTGGCGGCTCCGGAACCCGCCCGAGGCGCTCCACCTGCGGATACGCAGCTCACGTCATGGTCTCGGCGCTTCCGCCAGTAACCGTGCACATCCGCCAACTACCGCGCACGGTCACAGGTGGTGGAGATCAGATGCAGGGAGCGCTCGCCGACGGCGGCCTCTGTCCACAGGATCGCTCCGGTGGAGTGCTTCAGCCACGTGATCATTCTGGCCGTCCGGTGCTTCCCGGCACAGCAACGGGGCGACACATCACGACAGGGCGAACGTAGCTTGACGCGGCACTAGTAAGGTCGCGCGCCGGGACGCCACCGAGACCGCCCTGTTCCAGAGCGTGTTCTCCAAAGACGATCCCAAGCCGGGACAGCCGCGGCTGCGGCTGATGCCCGACGGCGGCAGCGACACCTTCCGCAGTGTTCAGCGCGGCGCCGCTGCCTTCGCCGAGGGTTGCTATACCGGCATCAGAAACCCCAACAGCAACGAGGGCGGCCTGCGGGAACTGCCCAAGCACGCGGCGCTGGAACAGCTCGCGGCATTCAGCGTGCTGGCCCGCTGGGTCGACACCGCCGCCCTCACCACCTGAGAGCGCGGCCCTCGATCTCTGCTGCACTGATCGGCCGCATCGGCCACCGCTGCGAGGCGCGCCTCAGTACAGGGGCCAGGCCGAACGCGGGGTGTGAAGTCGTGCCTGGGTGGCACCGGTGCGCTCGAGCTCTGCGACGAGGACGGTCAGGACGACGCGCGCAAGCATCGGCATGACCCCGTCCTTGGCGTCCAGGGTCAGTGTCAGCTTCGTCTCGTCGACCCAGGTGCAGTTCGCGTAGTAAGGCGCGGTGGCGATCTGGTCGGCGGCGGGTACGCGGCCGTCTTCGGTGGCTTGGCCGATCGAGGGGGCGGCGGCTCGCAGCGCCGCGACGGCCGCCTGCGGGTCGCAGTCGGTGACCGCGACGCACCATACCTGGTCGGCAAGGACCTCGTAGTCCTCGCATCTGATGGTGGTGATCGGCAGTGTGTCGGGGTCGACGGTGATGCCGCCGGGCTGGCTCAAGGAGGTCGCGGCTCGGCGCATCCACGCGGCGGTGCAGGTATCGTGCGCCTCAAGGTAGGCCTGCGCGATTCGCCAAGGCGCGTCCAGGGCGCCGAGTTCGGCTGCCTCGGCGAATCGCTCCTCTGCGCCGTCGCGGTCGCCCGCGGCCAGCAGTTCGCGGCCGTGCTGGAGGGCGGCCTCGCCGTCGGGGCCGAGCTGTTGATCATCCATAGCATCATCCCTACCAGTCAGCTCGGGCTGGTGGGCCGTTTCCCAGGGATGGACACCAGCAGTGGGTGAGCCGGTCGACGCCTACAGGTCAGTCTCACCGTGCGTCTCCGCCCCCTCCACGCGCGGTGGTGCTCGCGCCGGAGGGCTGGCCGGGCTCGTCTCCTCGTCGAGCTCGCCCTCGATGAGACCGCTGCCGGCACGAGCCTGACATCCCCCAGCCGCACCCCACCGCACATACGCCCGGCTCACTGTGGTTTGCCCCCGCCTGGTTGGCCTGTCGCTGTGTTCTGCTGCGCGGGCGAGTCTTCTGCCACGGCTGGCCGGCGCCCCATGGAAGCACTGCGCTCCGCTCCGGCGCCCGCCGGGCTGGGAAGCCGCGCCAGACGGACGATCACCCGCAAGAGGCGTACATCCGTTGACGCGAAGATCCCGTCGTAAGGGAGCGCGGGGCATGAGACTCTCGCAGTCGATGGGACGGTGCCCGGCACTCGGCGCTCGAGGCAAGGCCCGTCTGATTGCCTCGAAACTGACCGGCAGCTCGACCAGGCGTCCGGGCCGGAGAGGCTGGCGTTCTCGAACGGCTGCGCTGCCGCCGGAATGTCCGGCGCGGAACTGAGGGGCCTACATGACCGATGTGCTCACCCACCCCGAGGCGGCACAGCTCGTCGACGCGCTGGTGGCCGCCCAGGGAGGCCTCGTCGCCTACGGGCTCGGCGCGTCCGGCTGGCAGGTGGCCGTCGCTGCGGGCGCGCGCCTCGCGGCTGAGCTTGACTCTGTCGGGGATCTTGAAGCGGTGGAGGTCTAACTGCCCAGCGTTCGCCATGACTTCGACCGGGGGATGCCGTGCTGGTCCAGGAAGGTCTTGAAGGCGTTCGGAGGTCTCGGCGAAGAGGGTCCCTCAGTCGCGGGCTGACTGCTGAGGCGTTCGATGTTCACGGCGATGGCCCTGAGTACGTGTTGCAGATGGGCTTTCGGCTGTCCTCGGTAGCGGCAGTGGCGCATGCCGTGTCCGTGAGCGAACTCGTTGATGGTGCCCTCGACTCCGGAACGCACCGCGTAGCGGGCCTTCCAGTCAGGGGTCTGCTGCTCGGCGCGGACGCGGAGCTGCAGGTCGCGGAGTTCTCGTGGGGGAAGCCCACGGTCCGGGCGCTGTCGGCGGTGGTGGTGCACCGGGTGCGGACCGGGCAGGGGCGGCACTGGTTCTTGGTGAACCGGGCCACGATCAGCGGGGCGGCGGTGGGCGAGGACGTCGGGTAGGGGCCGTGCCAGCCGGCGCTGACCTGACCCTGGGGGCAGGTGACCTGCCGGCGGTCGAAGTCGATGTGGAAATCGTCGCGGTCGAAGCCGTCGTTCTTGCGGTGCTGGCGGGTGGGATTGCCCGGCAGTGGGCCGTTGAGGGTGATCTGCTGTTCGCGCTGGGCTCGTTCCAGGTGGACCAGGGAGGTGTAGCCGCCGTCGACCAGGTGCTCGGCAGGCAGCAGCCCCCGGCGCGCCAGGCGGGCGTGGATACCGGGCAGGGCCTGGCCGTCGTTCGTGGCGGCCGAGGTGGTGGCCACATCCGTGATCACGTTGACGCCGCCAGAGGCACACGTCTCGGTGACATGCGCGGCGAACCCCTTCCAGCTGATGATGTGCCCGTGGCGGACGTAGCGCGCCGTGGTGTCGTAAGGGGAGACGACCGCCGAGGAGGAGGGCGGCAGCCCACCGTCGTCGGCGGTGCGCCAGCGCAGGCGGCCTGCCGCGTCGCGGTAGTAGTTCTGCACGACGATCTGGCCCGCAGGGCCTCGGCCTGCGGGCCGGGCCGGTAGCCGGTTCCCTGCTGATGGAGGAGTTTCAGCAGTCGGCAGGCGTCGTCGCCGGCGGCCAGGCGCCCTGGAAGGGCCCTCCGACCTCCTCCACCTCTTCATCACCGTCGGCCAGTACAAGGCCCAGTGCCAGGACCAGCTCGGCGCCACGCACGAGGCCCAGATCCTGCAGCTCATCGCACAGGCTGCGGGCGTGGCCGCCACCGCGCAGAAGAACGCGGCCGAGGCGGGCAAGGCTGCAGCCGCCGCTGCCAAGGCCGCAGACGAAGCTGCCGGCTACGCCAAGCAGGCCGACCAGGCGGCCAAGGACGCCAAGAAGTACGCCACGCAGGCCGACGGCTATGCCACGCAGGCCGAACAGTCCGCCAAGGACGCAGCGGCCTCGGCCACCACTGCCCGCAACGCCCAGCAGGACGCCGAGAACGCAGCTGCCGCGGCCGTAACCTCCGCCGCCCAGGCCCAGCACTCGGCCCACCGCCGCACGCGGCTCCGCCGACTCGGCCTGGACATCCGCCCAGCAAGCCCGCACCTCAGCCCTGGCCGCCGGCAAGGACGCCACCGCCGCCGACCAGGCGGCAATGGAAGCGCAGCGCCCCGCAGTCACCAAACTGCAGCAAGAGCAGGCGCAGTTTCGGCAGTGGTTGGAGAAACACAAGAGCGATCAAAAGGCTGACGACGGCAGCTGGGTACCCAGCTGGCTGAAGGACACCGTCTACACGATCGGCGACTACGGGCAGGCGATCCTCAGTAATCCTGACATCTGGGCAGGTCTGATCCAGACCGGTGCCGACATCTGGGGAACGGGCCAGGGCGGCGAAGTCGTCTTCGGAGGCGCAGAACTCTGCCTGAGCGGCTTCGGCTGCCTGGTGGGCGCACCGGCCATCGCCGGAGGCATCGTGATAGCGGGCGCAGGGATTTACGAAATCACCGATGGCATCAGCCGATTCAACAACGGCCTCGGACAAGCCCTACGCGAGGCTGAGGAAAGAAGACCTGTTGAGGGCACGTGCCCCCAGTGCTTCGTCGCCGGCACCAAAGTGCACATGGCCGGCGCCTCCACGGAGAACATCGAGAACATCAGGGCAGGCGACAAGGTCGTCGCGACCAACGCACTCACCGGGAAGACCGCGCCGCACAAGGTCACCCGTCTGATCGTCACCGACGGCGACCGCGACTGGCAGCAGCCGGTGTGTGGACTGACCGCGCGGCGCTGCGTGCCTATTCCCACGGGAACCTGAGCGAGTACTGGCTCCCGTTGCTCGACAAGCTCCGCGCCGGAGGGCACGGTTGCCGCCTGGCCGAGTGAGCGGGCCGAGTGGGTAACCGAGTGGTTCGTGCTGGGTGTCTCGCGCCTGCATCATCTGCTGGCCAGCGATCGGCTCACGTCCAAGGGCGGCGCTGGACAGTACGCTCTGACCACGTTCGGTGAGCGCTGGCATCCGATCGTCAACGAAGCCCTGCACATCCGCACCGGCTCTGCGGTAACGTCCCCTGCCTACGACGCTGTGCCAGCCGCACGCGAGCGGCAGACCACCGCGTTCGCCGAGATGGTCGTCGAGGCAGGCTTGGGGATCAATCCCTAGCCGCCGACTGCGCGAGCTACTTCACGCCCCTGGCCGTGGTCAAGCTCAGGAGCCAGCAATGGGTGGCCGGCACTCGAGTTGGCCCGGGCCGAGTGAACGCGGCAGGCGGCCGACCAGGGTTACTTCCTTGGTGCGGCAGCCGGCGAGTTCTGCGTCCAGTACCGCATGGCTGCCCACCTCCACCAATGCAGCCATCCAACCTGCGGAAACGCGCTCCTGCCTGACCCGCGGCCGCTGCCCGGACGTCCGAAGGCGGCCGCGTTGGCTTCAGTGTCCGCGACGTCCCAGCGGGTCCCGTCCACCGCCAGCAGCCGCAACCCGCGCCAGAAAGCGCCGGGAGCCGCCTCGGTGGCCATCGGCTTGGCCGTCGCGGCGAACAGCACACGAAAGAAATGGTTCACGGCCCAGCCGCTGCCGGGCTCGAAACAACGAGGACTTCGCCGGCACATGCCAGCCGCCCAGCAGCCCCTGACCTCGCAGACCCTCCACCAGGTGCCGCATCACTTCCAGATACGGAGCCGGAGAGAACAGCGCCAGCCCCAGCACGAAATACACCACCAGCCGGGCCGGCAGCAGACGCCTACGGCGCTCCGCACGACCACAGGCGGCCACCACACGATCCACCAACCCCGGCGGATACACCCGGGTCAGCAGCCCTAACCCCGATAACTCACCGACATCCGTAGACACCCGAACCACCCCCGGGGCACCACACAGCAGCGTCCCCCCTGACACGACCCTGATTAACTCGCACAGGGTGATCCGGGCAAACAGCTCAACCAGCACGCCAAAGACGGCATGTCACACCGTCATACAAGGTGGCTCCCGATCACGTTGCCGGAAGCAGGCCGTCGCCCTCGACGACCGATACGTGAGCTGGCACGAAGAGATCACCGCCACGGGCGGGAAGCTGCGGGAGGGAACTCCCGTTCCCGAGTCCGCAACGGGTCGCCCCGCGCCGTGAACGAGAGCCGTGAGTCAGGACGGGGGCTGGAGAACTGTGTCAATGACGTAGATGGTGGCGTTCGCGGCCGCGATGTTGCCGCAGACGATGTTCGCCTTGCCGTTGACCTTGAAGTGGGTGCCTGAGCCCGACGTGGTCAGTTTGCTGCCTTCCATCGTCGTGAAGGAGCCGTTGGAGAGTTCGTTCGGGGTGATCTGCTTGTCGACGACGTGGTAGGTCAGCACCTTCTTCAGCTGCCCCTGATTGCTGAGGAGCGAGGCAAGCTGCGACACGGTCACCTTCTGGAAGGCCTTGTCGTTGGGAGCGAAGATGGTGACCTGGGGACTCCCGTCGAGGGTGCCGCTCAGCTTTGCTCTGACCGCGGCTGAGACCAGGTGACTGAGCTGTGGATATGCGGCCGCAGCCTCTACGACCTTGTCCTTGGCCGTGGTGGCCTTCTGGGAGAGCGCCGAACAGCCGGGACCGAACGTTCCCGACGGGCTGGGAGACGCATCCTGTGCGTGACTCTGCGACGCCAGACCTCCCAGCGCGAGAGGGATGGCGACCAGAGCTGCCGCGGTGGCCTTTGCCGTACGCATGCTGGTGAACCTCATCGCAACCTTCCTCCCACGGAGGCGTGAACACTGCAGAGGTTTGGAATGCGGACGTCTTCGTTTCCGCTGGGCCGGGTGGGGCGGCTGCTGCGCCACGGCCTTGGGCCATCGTCACCCGGCCACTCAGCGAGCGTATCCAGCCCGTGCCGGTGACCGCATCCCGAAGCCCGGACGCGGAGAACCCCGCCCTGCTGGACCTGCGCCGCCGTGCTGTGGACCGCTCATCCGCGCCACCGTCCCGGTCGCCTGCATCCGCAGCTCACCGTCGTGCTGGGCCTTGCCGTGATGCCGCACATGATCATGCAGATCAACTCCGGTGCCGACGGCGCGGCCGCTCGCCGTGCCACCCGGTACGTCATCACGGTGATCAGCGTCTTCTGCCTGCTCGTGGCGATCGCCGGGCTGGGCGCGGCCGCGGTGGTCGGCGACCGCACCATCACCGCGGTCGACCCGAAGGGACAGATGTCGCTGCTGCTGGCCGGCGGACTGGAAGGGGGCACCTCGAGCGCTGCGGGGAGCGCGCTGTTCACGGCTGTGGCGTGCGCGGTGTTCGTCGCCGTCCTCGGGGTGGTCGCCGGTGCCACGCTCTCGACGGCCGCTGCGTTGGCCCACGACGTCCACGTGCACACAGCACGCCGCGGCCGGCTCAGGGAAGTCAGCGAGGTCCGGTCGGCTCGCTGGTCCGGGGTGTCGGCGTCGGCGTCCTCAGCATCGTCCTCGCTGTCCTTTCGCAGGGCTACAACGTGAACTTCCTGTCCTCCCTCGCACTCGCTGTCGCGGCCTCCTCGGTACTGCCCGTCGTCGTCCACACCCTCTTCTGGCAGACCCCGGTACCCGCCCGCCCTGCAACGACCAGCTCAACCGCCTGCCCCTAGCAGACCAGCATGCAGCCCGGATGACCATGCCCAGTAATGCCGCCGGGTCGGGCGTGCCAGGTCGGCGGAGTGGTTTTGGATTGGAGTTGCTTCGGCGCGCCACCAAACGCGCCGAGATCGCGACGGGAGCACTCGACCGCTCCCTCAAGTTCGCCACCGAACTCGCCCAGTTCGACATCAGCGACCACGCCCGCCGCCTCATTCGAACCGCCTGGTCCCGGTTGGGCCACAGCAGCTGACGGGCCGCGCTGATCTATCAGCACATGACCAGCGAACGGGACCGGGCCATCGCCGACCGGCCCGGCGCCGTGTTTTGGGGCGGCGGGGGAGCGGCCTCAGCCTCGTCCGAGACGAACGTGCCGGCCCATAGTCGCACGCGTGTGGCACGACCCCTGGAACGCCGAAGGCCCAGCCTGGGAGGAAATCCCTCCTGAGCTGGCCCTTCTCTCTGTGCCCCCGGCAGGATTCGAACCTGCGACACCCGCTTTAGGAGTGGGATCGAATCCTTGCTGGGGAGTGCTCGACGCTGCTGGGCGATGCTATTTCCCCTGGTCAGCAGCGAAGCGGCTGCGTACTCGATCTCGCGCATGACACCCTGTGCCGGACAGTCCGTTCACGCATCGCGTACGCACGAAGCCCGCGTCGGGGGTCAGCCGAGGCCGAACCAGCCGAGGATGGTCTGGACGAGCAGGATGGTGGACATGCCCGCGACGCCGATGACCACGACGGTGGCGCCGATCCGGTAGCGGGGGCCGTTGGCCGCCGCGCCGAGCACCGAGCGGCGGTTGGTCAGGACCAGAAGGTAGACCAGCACGATGGGGCTGATCAGGCCCTGGAGGACCTGGGTGCCGATGAGCAGCTGGATGACGTTCACCGGGGTCATGGCGACGACCGCGCCGAGCACGATCTGGGCGGTGAACAGGCCCAGGAAGAGCGGTGCGTCGCGGAAGCTGCGGGAGACGGAGCGTTCCACTCCGGCGGCCTCGCCGACGGCGTAGCTGGCGGAGAGCGGGACGACGGCACCGGCGAGCGCGGAGGCACCGATCAGGCCCACGGCGAAGAGGAGTTCGGCGTTCTGGCCGGCGACCGGTTCGAGGGCTTGTGCAGCCTGGGCCGCTGAGTCCAGCGGGCCGGTGCCGCCTATCGCGGCGGCGGTGGCGATGATGATCGTCAGGCTGATGATGCAGGCGAACACCGCACCGATCACGGCGTCCAGCTTGATGAGCCGGTAGTCCTCGGGTTTGGCGCCCCGGTCGACGACGCCTGCGGCGGCGTAGAACTGCATGTACGGGCTGACGGTCGTGCCGATCAGGGCGACCGCGAGGAGGATGAAGCTCTTGTTGGGCTCGATGTGCGGGACGACGAGGTGCTTGCCGACCTCGCCCCATTGGGGGTGGCCCAGGATCATCGCGATGGGGTAGGCGAAGAACGCCAGCGACATGATGAGGAAGATGCGTTCTGCCCACCGGTAGGAGCCGAACAGGACCAGCGACCAGAGCAGGATCGCGGTCGGCGGGATGACCGCCCACTTTGGTACGCCGAGCAGTTCGAAGGCGGCACCGATGCCCGCGAACTCGCTGACGACCAGGCCCGTGTTGGCCAGCAGGAGACAGAACACCGCAAGTGCGGTCAGGCGGAGGCTGAACTGCTCGCGGATCAGCGCCCCGAGACCCTTGCCGGTGTGCGCGCCGAGGCGGACGGCCATCTCCTGGACCATGACCAGGGCGATGGTGACCAGCACCATGAAGAACAGCGTGCCGTAGGTGTATTGAGACCCGGCGGAGGCGTAGGTGGCGATGCCTGCGGCGTCGTTGCCGGCGTTCGCGGCGACCAGACCGGGACCGGCGATGGCAGCGATCATCGCGAGACGGCCCAGGCCCCGCCGCCGCGTGGCGAGGGCGGCGGGGGAGGTGGCCGTTGTGGTGTCCAGGTCGCTGGTCACTGCAGGAACCTCCGGAAGTGCAGACGCCCGCGCTCGGGCAGCAGGTAGTCGAGCAGGTCGTCGGCGAGGATCCGGCCGAGGGGCCGGTCGGTGTCGTCGACCACCAGAAGTGAGGTGGCGCGGGAGTCGACCAGCTGGTCGGCGGCCTCGCCGAGGGGGGTGTCGGGGCGGACGGTGGCTGGCGGGCCGAACTGGGATCGCCAGGTCACCAGGTCGGCCATCGGGGTGGTGTCCTCGGCGACGGCCAGGTCGAACAGGGGGAGGTCGCACAGCAGCCGGCCGTTGTCGTCCACGACGGCGATCGCGTCGATCTCGGTGCGGTGCTCGGCCTGTTCGGCCAGCTGTGCCCGCACTTTGGCGACGGTCTCGTCCGGGCGGGAGGTGATCAGCAGTGTGGTCATGGCGCCGCCGGAGGTGCCCTCGCGGTGGGTCAGCAGCCGTCGCAGCTCCGCGGCCTCGCCGCTCGGCATGCGGGACAGCAGGGCCTCGCGCTCCTCGCGGGTGAGGTCGCGCAGGGCATCGGTGGCCTCGTCGGGCTCCATCTCGTCGACGAGGCGGGCGGCGTGCTCCGGCTGGGCCTCGCGCAGCAGGTTCTCCAGCTCGTGCGGTTCCATCTCCTCCAGCGCGTCGGCGGCCTGCTCCGGTTCCAGCCAGCCCAGCAGCTGCTGGCGTTCGTTGCGGCCGAGGTCTTCGAGGATGTCGGCGAGGTCGGCCGGGCGCAGCCGCTGCAGGGCGGCCCGGGAGGCGCGCAGCCGGACCTCCGGCGGGCCCTCGGTGGCCTGTTCGGCGAAGGGTGCGACGGCCTGCCAGTCCAGGACCCGCTCCGGGGTCGGCCGGGCCTGCCGGCGGCGCGGGCCGAGCCGGCGCAGCAGAGTCGGCAGGGAGACGTCCACGCCGACCAGCACGATCTGGCCGACCAGGGGCGCGAGATACAGGTCGGCGGCCCGGGTGACCTGGACGCCGTCCACGTCGACGAGCTGGTGGTCAAGGATGTCCTTGGCCAGCAGCACCTCGCCGGGGCGGCGGGAGAAGTCGCGCAGGTCGACGCGGGCGGTGCGCAGCTGTACGTGACCTGCCTGCACCTTGCCGATCGCGTCCGCGGCCACGAAGGTCTGCCGGCGGCCGATGCGCAGGATCAGCCCGGTGACCGGGGGGTACGGCTCCGTGCCGTACAGCCGGGCGACCACGTCGACGACGCGGCCGACCTCCTCGCCCGCCTGGTTGGTGACCGGTCCGCCGATCAGGCCGGCCAGCGAGACGAGGGAGGTGCGGACGGCTTTGGTGGCGGTGGCACGGCGTTCGAGGTGGACCCGGCGGTTGCGGAACCGAGCCTTGGTGGACATGAGCAGAGTGTGGGCAGCCAAGGTGAACACCTCCTTGCCCCGTCACGACGGGGCAGCGGGCGGCCCTCGGCGGTGCTCTTCCTCCCCGTACCGGCCGGTGACAGGTACGCCAGGACATACGCAGGCACGCCTGGAACAAGCCGGTGCGCAGTCGGACCACCGGGTACGAGCCGGATGGGTCAGGGAAGAACGAGCTACCGCGGGCCGCGGAAGGACGGCGCGGACAACACGAAGAGGGGCCGACTATGGCCCGGACTACTGTCCATGTCGCCTCCTCCCGGTCACGGCCGCGCATGAGGTGTCGCGGTCCTGCGGCAAGGGGCAGCCGGGCACGCTCGGTGCCGGCACACCCCAACTCGTCAGAGCTTTGGCACTCCACGGCGTGATCCCCGTGCGGGGAAGCCACTTGGGGTCACCCCTTAGGCCGGGGAGACCTGTCCTGAACCTGGGCGTCTCTCGACGTCGTCGGGTCAGTGGCCTGTGTCCGTGAAGACGCCTCACCGAACGAGGTGTCTGTTCAAACCGCATAAAGACTACGCCCGCACCCGCCCGCCTCCCTAATCCATGACCGGTCCTTGACCGAGGGCTGTCGAAGACAGGCCGTCACCGGCGTTGTCCGCCACGGTCACCCGTCACCGGAGTGTCCTGGCGAGAACCTGGCCGCCACCCAACCATGTACGACGGCCACGGGCAGGCGCCCGTCCGCGGCGATGATGTCCTCGGGTATGCCCGTGATCCAGGCGGAGAGCGCGGCTCTGCGCAGGTCGGCGGTGCGGGTGGCGAGCCCGGCACGAAACGCGTCCGCGGAGCCCGCGGTCAGTTTCGGGGCGTCCTCGGCCAGCTGCCGGGCGGCATGGCGCACAGCGCGGCGCGCGTACCGGATGTCGAGGTCGCTCATGCCGCCGTAGTCTCCCTTTCCCCGACGAGGCACGTGTCGTCCAAGTGTCACTGTAGATCGCGCTCGGGCGGCCCTGACCGGCGAAGGAAGCACGCATACTCGCTGAAGCAGGCATCCTCGCTGGGGCATCGGCGCTTCGTGAGAATGCGGTCAGTGTGCCGTCAAGGCTCCGTAAATCGGGTGAGCGGCACCCTGGGCGCGGGCGTAGCCTTGTGGAGGTTTGAAGAGGCACCTCGTTCGGTGAGGCGTCTTCACGGACACAGGCCACTGACCCCACGACGTCGAGAGACGCCCAGGTTCAGGACACCTCTCCCCGGCCTAAGGGGTGAGGCCAAGTGGCTTCCCGCCCGGTTCAACGGTTGGGATTACGCCGTGGAGTGCCAAAGCTCTGACGAGTTGGGGTGTGCCGCCCGCTTGGGCCGGCCGCTCCTTGCCGAGTCGATGACGACGCCGTTCACGGGCGTCTCCGGCCGGAAGGAGGCGAGAGACATGGAATGCAGTAGTCCGGGCCGAAGTAGGCCCCGCACCCGCTTGTCCTCGCATTCTTCCGGCACGCGGTAACCACCACCTCCCCTGCGCGGCACCTCCGTCGCGCCATGTCCACGGGCACGGCTGTGCCCGGTGGTGATGCTGTCCTGCGCGCATTCGGCGTGCAGGGGGTGATGGCTGCTGCGTGCCCCCGACCTCCCCCGGACCGGGGGACCGGGGAGGCACCACCATGACCGACACCATCGTGACCACGGTCGCCGCACCCCGCGCGGCGGTACTCGACGACGCGCACATCGGCGACATCCACGGCGCGCTGGGCACCATCCGCCTGGACGACCACGGCGAGCGCCGGGGTCTGTCGGCGAAGCTGAAGACGCTGCTGGCGATCGTCGGCCCCGGCCTGATCGTGATGGTCGGCGACAACGACGCCGGCGCCTTCGCCACCTACGGCCAAGCCGGCCAGAACTACGGCACCCACCTGCTGTGGACCCTGCTCCTGCTGGTGCCCGTGCTGTACATCAACCAGGAGATGGTGCTCCGCCTCGGCGCGGTCACCGGTGTCGGCCACGCCCGGCTGATCCTGGAGCGGTTCGGGAAGTTCTGGGGCGCGTTCAGCGTCATCGACCTGTTCCTGCTCAACGCGCTCACCCTGGTGACCGAGTTCATCGGGATCACGCTGTCCGCCGGCTACCTGGGCCTGCCCAAGGCGGCGGCGGTGCTGCTGGCCGCCGTGATCATCATCGCGTCGGCGTTCACCGGATCCTTCCGCCGCTTCGAGCGGGTGGCGATGACGCTGTGCGCGGCCTCGCTGCTGCTGGTGCCTATCTACTTCATGGTCCACCCGCACGCCTCACGGATGGCCGCCGACTTCGTCACCCCGAACCTGCCGGGCGGCTCCGGGCAGCTGTCCACGGTGATGCTGCTGATCATCGGCATCGTCGGCACCACGGTCGCCCCCTGGCAGCTGTTCTTCCAGCAGTCGTACGTGATCGACAAGCGGATCACCCCGCGGTTCATGCGCTACGAAAAGGTCGACCTGTGGATCGGCATCGTGATCGTGGTCATCGGTGCTGCCGCGATGATGGGCTTCACAGCCGCCGCGTTCTCGGGGACGCACGGCTTCGGCCAGTTCACCGACACCGCCGGGGTCGCGCACGGCCTTGAAGCCAAGGCGGGCAAGCTGGCCGGGGTGCTGTTCGCGATCGCGCTGCTGGACGCCTCGATCATCGGCGCGTTCGCGGTGTCGCTGTCGACCGCGTACGCGATCGGTGACGTACTGGGCATGAAGCACTCCCTGCACCGGGGGGTGGGCGGCGCGAAGGGTTTCTATGCCGTCTACGCCGGGCTCGTTGCCGCCGCGGCCACCATCGTGCTGATCCCGGGCTCGCCGCTGGGCCTGCTGACCGAGGGCGTGCAGACCCTGGCCGGCGTGCTGCTGCCGTCCGCGAGCGTGTTCCTTCTGCTGCTGTGCAACGACAAGCAGGTTCTGGGGCCGTGGGTGAACGGCCCGAGGACCAACGCCTTCACCGCGGCGGTGGTGGGGGTGCTGGTCATGCTGTCGGTGATCCTGACCGCGTCGGTCCTGTTCCCGGACATCAGCGCGGACGCGATCGTCGACATCATGGCCGCCTGCGGGGGCGCCGGGGTGCTCGCCGCGGCGTACGCCTTCACTCGGCGGCGTACGGCCACCAAGGAGGACCCGATCGACCGCACCGGCCGGGACGCCTGGCGGATGCCGCCGCTGGGGAGCCTCACCCCGGCCGTGATGTCCAGCGGCAAGAAGATCGGCATGGGCGCGCTGCGCACCTACCTGCTGGTCTCCGTGATCCTCGTGGTCATCAAGATCGTGCAGGTCGTGGTCAGCCAGTGAGTCACCAACCGCCTCACCTTGAAGGAGGTGTGCCATGCACGCCCTGACCACAATGGACTTCCTGATCCGGCTCGCCACCGGTGCGGCCTGCGGCGCGCTCATCGGCGTCGAGCGGCAGTGGCGGGCACGTATGGCGGGCCTGCGTACCAACGCCCTGGTCGCCACCGGCGCCACGCTGTTCGTGCTGTACAGCGTGGCGGTGGGCGACACCGGCAGCCCGACGCGGGTGGCCTCCTACGTCGTGTCCGGGATCGGCTTCCTGGGCGGCGGGGTGATCCTGCGCGACGGCGCCGGCGTGCGCGGACTGAACACGGCTGCCACCCTGTGGTGCTCGGCGGCGGTCGGCGTCCTGGCCGCCTCCGGACGGCTCGCCCTGGCCGCACTCGGCACCCTGACCGTGCTCGGCATCCACGTGCTGCTGCGCCCGGCCGGACGCCTGCTGGACCGGGCCCCGGCCGCCGGCAGCGACCCGGACGCCCAGGTACGGGCCAGCGTGCACCTGCGCTGCGAGCGCGGGTCCGAGACCCATACCCGGGCCCTGCTCGCCCAGGCCCTGACCGCCTCCGGGCTGACCGCGACCGGTCTGCGGGCCCGCCGCGAGGGCGAGGACACCACCAGCGTCCGCGCCGCCGTCACCGTCAGCGGCGACGTGGCTGCCGCGCTGGAGCAGGTCATCTCCCGTCTCTCACTGGAGCCCGGGGTGCACGACCTGCACTGGCACCTGGACGACGAGGACGACGACGAACGGGCGCCCCGGTCAGGGCAGCGGGTGCTTGCCTGACACCCCGAGCAAAGGGCCTGACAGCCCCAGGACAGCAGTCCGCTTCGCACGACACGATGAAGAGGAAGACAGGGAGGTGTGCGTCATGCGGACGGTACCCCACCCCCGCACCGGGGAGGGCGCGGCGTTCCTCGGCGTGCTCACGCTCGTCGTACTGGAGACGGTCGCGGTCAACACCGCCCCCACGCGCGACAAGCCGGTGGTCGGCGGTGCGCTGATGGGTGCCGCGACCGCGGCGTTCATCCTGGTCGCGGCCATGTGGCACCACCACCGGCAGGCCGAGCAACGCCCTCACAGGGTCGTGCCGCAGGACCTGGGGGACGGGTTGTTCACCGCCCGGTCCCTGGAGTGCTTCCCGATGGAGACCGTCCGGCCCTTCCTGCTCGGCCCGGACGCCCCGAGCCTGAACAGCCTGTACACGGCGTGGCTCCTCGCCACCCACGGTCATGACTCGGCGTGGATCGCACACCACCTCGACCTGCCCCCCGAGGTGATCCATCTGCTGACTGACGCCGCCCGCCAGCGGCACTGACCACCGCCGTTCCCTCCTGACCGTTCACCGCCTCCTGGCACACCGTCCGGACCCGGCGAAGGAGAGTCCCGCATGTCGATGGTCGGCAACCTGCGCAAAGTCGCCCGCCTGACGCGGCGGAGCCGCGGCCGCGTGGACCTCAGCCACCCGGCCCGCTCCCCGCTCGGCTCGGCGATGGTCAACTGCGTCGTCTACCGCGACGGCGCCCGGCAGCCCGGCACCGACACCGTCGAGGAGGCCGTCCAGCAGGTAAGCAAGCACGGCCACGACTTCGTGTGGCTTGGCCTGCACGAGCCGACCGAGACGGAGTTCGCCGAGGTCGCCGAGCTCTTCTGCCTGCACCCGCTCGCCGTGGAGGACGCTGTACAGGCCCATCAGCGGCCCAAGTTGGAGAGTTACGGCGATGTCCTGTTCGCGGTGTTCAAGACCGTCACCTACGTCGAGCACGAGCAGCTGACCGCCACCAGCGAGGTCGTCGACACCGGCGAGATCATGGTCTTCGCCGGCCCCGACTTCGTCGTCACCGTCCGCCACGGAAGCCACGGCTCCCTGGGACCGTTGCGCGAGGACCTGGAGGCCAACCCCGAACAGCTGGCGAAGGGCCCGTCGGCCGTCCTGCACGCCATAGCCGACCATGTGGTCGACGACTACCTCACCGTCACCGACGCCATCCAGGACGACATCGACGAGGTCGAGACCGAGGTCTTCTCTCCGCACGGCTCCCAGACCGCGGACGCCGGCCGTATCTACCAGCTCAAGCGCGAACTCCTGGAGATGAAGCGGGCGGTGGTCCCCCTGGCCCGCCCGCTGGAGATCCTGTCCACCAAGCCGCTGCGCTCCGCCGACCCGGAGATACGGGCGTACTTCCGGGACGTCGCCGACCACCTCGCCCGCGTTACCGAGCAGATCACCGGCTTCGCCTCCCTGCTCGACTCCATCCTGCCTGGGCCGCGATCATCGCCGTACCCACGATGGTGTGCGTCGTGTACGGCATGAACTTCGACCACATGCCGGCACTGCGCTGGACCTTCGGCTACCCCCTTGTCCTCGGCGTCATCGCGACCGCCTGTTTCCTGCTCCACCGCAGCTTCAAGCGCAACGGCTGGCTATGAGCGGGCAGACGCGTTCGCGGTAGCGGTCGGCGTATGGCATCCCGGTATGGGTGAGGGCCCGTGGGTACTCGACTGGAGTGACTGGAGTGACTGGAGTGACTGGAGGTGCGGCCTCATTCCTGTCTCTGCTGGGCCGGATGCTGGGACTGACAGCGTCGACCGACCTGGCACGCGAAGTCGTTGAGACCATGACCCGGGCCGGAGCCGGCGGCGTCGAGGCGCTGGGTAGGTCGGCCGTCCACACCGCCGGGACCGTGGGGCCGGCGGCGGTCAAGACGGTCGGCGGACTGACAGCCGGGATGACCAGGGCTGGTCTGCGAGCTGCCGGAGGGACCGCGCGCGTCGCGGTGTCGGTCGCGCGGCAAGGGACCTCGACGGCCGCGGGGATATCCGGGCGGGCAGTGCGCGCGGGGTGTACTTTGGTCGATCTTCATCCGCGGCGGCACACGCGGCGCCTGTGGACCGGGCACGGACGTGCGCACATCGAGGTGCGGGGGCTCGAACGCGGTGGCCACAGGCGGGAGCGACTGGCCGGCGCCGTGACCACATCACTGCGCGGGCTGGACGGCGTGGGGTGGGCCGAGGTCAACGCTGTCACCGGCCAGGTCCTGCTGGCGTTCGACGAACGCAGGGTCGCCCTCGACCGGCTCATGGACACGGTGAAGGCGGTGGAAGAGGCACAGGGCGTGCAGGATGAGGACTTCGCCTGGGCACAGCCGGTCACTCCGGGCGATGACGCGCCCGTAGCTGCCGTGGTGACCGAGTTGCTGGTCGACTGCGCGGCGGTGGCCGCCGGGGTCGTCCAGCGGGTCCTTCGTCTGCCGCCGCTGCCGCGCGCGGTGCCCGCAGCGGTTGCCACGCTGGAACTGGAGCAGGAGCTGCGCCGCCGCCTGATGCGGCGCATCGGGCCGGTGCAGACCGACGTGCTGCTGTCGCTGGCCGGCGCCACCGTCAACGGACTGTGCGCCGGCATCGGCACATGCCCGCAGTCGACGCGGTCAACCGGCTGCTGCTGCTCGGCGAGATCCGCGCCCGGCACCAGGTGTGGGGGCGGCGCGAGAAGGACCTGTGCTCGGGCCCGGACTGCGTACCGCACACCCGGCCGACGCGACATCTGCGCGCCAGGGCCCGGCCGTCCGGCCCGGTGGAGCAGTGGGAGGAACGGTTGGCCCCGTTCGCCCCGCTCACCGCCGCCACGGTCCTCGCGCTGAGGGGCAGTCCTGGACGTGCGGCGGACGCGCTGCTCGCCACCGTACCCAGGGCCGCCCGCTACGGCCGGGAGGCTTTCGCCGCCACGACCGGACGCCAGCTGGCCCGCCGCGACGTCGTACCGCTCGACCCGTCGGTGCTGCGTCTCCTCGACACGGTCTCCGCCGTGGTGATCGACTCAGCGGTGCTGGACAGTCGGCAGGCGCCGCAGGGTGGGCGCCCGGATTCGCTCGCGGTGCCGCTGCTGGCCGCGGCACGCTCCACCGGGGCGCACGTGCTGCTCACCGACGCCGAGCACATCCACGACCTGCTGGCCCCGACCGACCAGGTCCTCGACCCGGGCGAACGCCTCGCCGACCGCGTGTGTGCGCTGCGAGACCAGGGCGAGGGCGTCCTGGTGGTCTCCGGGGCGGACGCGGAAGCGCTGGCCGCCGCCGACATCGCGGTCGCCATCCCCGACGCACCGGGCGCCGAGGCATCCTGGTCGGCGGACCTGGTCTGTCCGGACGGCCTGGAGGACGCCTGGCGCATCCTGCGCGCGGTACCCACGGCCCGCGCCGTCTCCGCACGCAGCGTCCAGCTGGCGCTGGCGGGATCCGCTGCCGGAACGCTGCTCGTCCTCGTCGGTCCGAAGCACGGCGTCTTCCATGCCCTGCCCCCCCCGTGCACGCCGCGAGCTTGCTCGCCCTGCTGTGGGCCGCTACGACCGCACACCGCACCACTCGGTCCGAGCCGTCAGTAGAGCCGTAGATCGGGATCTCACTGCGGTGGTGAGTCTGCGCTGTGCTGGTGGCCGCCAGGCTGCACCACGCCGGGCATCTCACGCCGGAGCCTGCCGTGTTGACCGTTCCGGGGTCAGATTCAGCGGACCCCTGCTGCCGCCTCGGTGGTGGCCGGGGTGTCGCGCGGGCCGAGGCGCAGGTGCTCGACGTGGTGGAGGGCCTGTTCCAGCAGGTCGGCGACATGGTTGTCGTAGAGGGCGTAGATGACCGAGCGGCCCCGGCGTTCGGTCGTGACCAGGCCGAGGTTGCGCAGCAGGCGCAGTTGGTGGGAGCAGGCGGACTGTTCCATGCCGACGGCGTCGGCGAGTTCCGTCGCCGCGCAGGGGCCCTCCTGGAGGCGGGCCAGGATCCGCAGGCGGAACGGTGTGGCGAGCGCCTGGAGCGTGGCGGCGACGTCGGCGGCGCCCACGGTCTCCAGGCGCTCGCGCGCGGCGGCGGTGGTCTTTGCGCCAGCTCCGTGGCCGCCGCTGGCCCGTAAGGCCCGCCCCCGCGGGCCGTAGAACGGGGCCTGGCCACCGACAACGAGGCACGAAGTGGTCACCCGGTGACCAGGGTCCAGTGCATGTCGTGGAGCGTCTGTCCAATGGGTACGTAGTAGACGCCGGCCAGGCACCAGGGTTTCCTGCGATGACCGTCGAGGACGGTGTCGGGGTTGTACGCAGGCGGGCAGGTGATGGTCCGGTCGAGGGCGGTGATGATTCCGCGTGCTTCATCGGCTGTGTGGTTGCGGACGCTGGCGAAGACCGGGCCGCCACTGTCGCCGTTGACGGCTGCGACACCGCCAGGCGTGGCCGAGGTGGCGTAGGCGAGATCGACATCGGGACGGTAGATGCCGTTGGGCCCGGTGACGCCGATGTCGGTCTGGGCTATGCGCACACCGCAGTGCACGCCGCCGTTGGCGCCGTCGGTGCACACGTAGTCGCCGACGTTGTTGTGCCCCCAGCCTATGACGGGTTTGGCGTAGCCGTCGGTGCGGCTTGCGGGGCCGTCGTAGAGCCGGCCGCTCACGCGCTGTGAGGGCAGCTTGATGCCGACCACGTCGTCCTGCGGGGAGCGCTGGGTGGCGTCGGTGGTGCCGATGGGGTCGCCGCCCCACCAGGTGGTCCACCGGCCTTCGGGGCCCGGGCCGCAATGGTAGGCCGACGTCAGCATGTACTGGCCCTGGGCGTTCTTCACGCCGTAAGAGCCGGAGCAGATGCCGCCGAGGGGGTTTTTCAACGCCGAAGCTCCGGTCCAGGGGGAGCTGTCATGCTGCCGGGAGGACAGATCCACGCTCTGCAATCGGTGGATCGCGGCGACGTGCACTCCCGCCAGTCGGCCGGCTGCCGTGGCGACCTGCTGCAACGTCTTGCTGTGTCCACTCGCCAGGAGCCTGCTCGCCGTACGGGTGGCGTTGTCGTAGCCGACCTCCAGGCCGCTGCCGTCCACTGCCGGTGCGATGCTGGTGATGCGGACAGGGGCCGTCGTCCCCTCGACTCGCAGCTTCATTGAGGCCAGGCTGTTCAGCAGCTTCATGCGGGCCGCGTGGAGTTCGGCCTTGGAATAGCGGGCGGAGTCGACCTCGGCGGTCACCCCGTGGGGGAGATGGGCGAGGATCTGCCTGACCCGCTGGGGTGGGGTGCCTTTCCAGTGCAGGCGCAGGTGGTTGTGGTCGGGGTCGACCTCGACCTCGGCGAAGCCGGGTATGTGCGCGCGGTCGGACTCGGAGAGCCCTTCGGTGATCCGGCCGGCGACGGCGTCGAGGACCTGCTGGCGTTCGTCGATCCGCCTGGCGGCGCGCGAGGCTGGCTGCGTGGCCGGCGCAGAAGAGGCGCCCGCGAGAGGCGGGATGACGAACGGTACCGCGGCGGCCAGAGCTGCGGCTGGCAGGGCGAACGCCAGCCATCTGGGCCGTGCAGCATGCTTCATGTGTCGCTGTCCTTCTGCTGAGCCGATGTGACGCGAACATGTTCGTACGGGACGGGTCCGCCGGACAAAACGATGATCCGATTTTTGCAGAAGCTTGCGAAGCGGTGGTCGCGGGGCCGCGGTGACAGCGCGTTCCGTGCCGCCCCAGGACCAAAGTCCATGCGTCGAGCGAAGTCCGTACGATCGATGGAGAGCCCGGCGTTGTGGCGATGATGCGGCCGGACGATCCGTGGCTTTCGCGTCGGTCGCGAACCGCGTGCGGTCCCGGAAGCGATGGCTGCCGCGATCCGGTGCCGCACCCGCCTGCCCGGGCTCCCGCCGTCACTGGGCGTGGGCGTTGATGCGGAGCAGGAGGGCCACCATGAGCCGGTCGGCGACCATGGAGGTGCCGCCCTTCACGAGGAGCCGCCAGCAACGACACAGTCGGCTGGCTGGAGAGCAGGCGGGGACGGTGGGCCGGCCGGCGTGCGTGGTTCCTGCCGGACGACGGGGCACGTCCGAGGATCGAGCAACTGCACGACATCGCCCGGCGGGCCATTGTCTCTCTCCTGCAGGGCCTTGAGCGGATCAACGAAGACCGCATTGGTGGTGGTGCCATCCGAGTGACTCCGTCAGCCACGGTGCACCCCTGGCGATACACCGCCTCTGCGGACGTGTCCTGCCGTCAGGTAGTCAGTTCATGCAGCACTTGACGGCACGCATGCACGGGTGGGCCGCACGCTGTTCTGCGTGCGGCCCACCCGTGCCGGGGTCACAGGTTGCCGGGGTCAGCGGACCGGCAGGACCTGGGTGTGGTCCATCTGGACGGCCTGCAGGTCGTGGGGGTTCAGGCCCAGGAGGGACAGGATCGTCGGGGCGATCTGGGTGGTCTCGACCTGAGCAGTCTTGGTCACGCCTTCGGGGGTTCCTGCGCCGGAGATGACGAGCGGGACGTTCAGGTCGTCGGCGTGGGCGCCGCCGTGCTCGGCGATCTTCTTGGTGCCGCCCGTGTAGACCACGCCGTACTCGGCGATGCCGAACAGGTCCGGGACCCGGGCGTCACCGGGCTTGACGCCGAAGTACGTGGCCGCTTCCTTGCCCGCGTAGACCCTGCTCAGCCCGCCCTTCGTGAAGGACTTGGTGGGCTTGCCGTTGATGTCGGTGCCCTTGCCGCTCTGCGAGAGCAGGTACTGCTTGGCGAACGAGGTGGCCTTGGCGGAGCGGTCGTTCAGCCACAGCAGCATGCCGTCGTCGTCCACGGAGTGCGCGACGAGATCGCCGGCGCCCGGGTGCTTCTTCTTCCAGGCGGCGTTGAGCCCGTCGAGCAGCGGACCGTCGTCGACGCGGGTCAGGGCCTTGGGGTCGATGGGAGACTGGCCGTGCTTGGCGGACAGAACGATGTCCGTGCTCGCGGCCAGGCCCTTGGTCTGGATCTCCTTGACCATCGCGCCGACCTCGGTGTTGACGTAGTCGAGGTTCTTCTGCAGCAGCGGGCCGGGGACGCCCTTGGAGGCGTAGCCGCCCTTGAGGCCCTCGGAGGAGGGCAGCTTCTGCGCGGTGGAGACCGACTGGAAGTTCATGCCGAAGACCGCCGGGATGCCGACCTTGTGGGTGCCGGAGTGGTCGTAGCCGTCGATCTCGTTGAGGACGGCCTTGACCTTGTACCCGTCGTACTGCTCGGTCGCCTTGTTGTCGGTGGTCCAGTCGTTCCCGGCCGCGTAGCCGCCTGCGTCGCTGTTGATCTCCGGGGAGAACTGGTCCTGGATGCCCGTGCCCGAAGGGCCGTTGAGGATGTCGTAGGCGATGTGTTTGTCCGACCAGGCGGTGCGCAGGCCGGCCTTGCGGGCCACGTTGAAGACGGTGTTCACCTGCAGATACGAGTGCGGGTAGACCGGCTTGCAGGACGTGGGGTCGACGGGCAGCTTGCTCGGGTCGAGCAGGCTCTGCGGCCGGCCCGTCATCTGCAGGACGCTGCCGGGCAGGTTCTTCAGCCCCTGGCCGGCATCGAGGGAGGCCTTGTTCTTGTCCATGTCCTCGGTCATGTCCACCTCTGCGCCGGGTTTGACGCCCTTGCAGTTGGTGGTGCCGGCCGGGAGCAGAGCGTGGTTGTACACGTCGTCGTAGTAGATGCCGGTGGTACCCGGGCCGCCGCCGGTGACCTGGGCGGTCATGCCGGGAAAGGAGTCCGAGGGGTTGGTGGTGTGCGCATTGGTGTAGTGCACGCCGCCGTTCACCAGCCTGGCCAGCGCGGAGCCGGGGTGTCGGGCGATGTACCAGGCCAGATCCGACTGGTGCAGACCGTCAACGGACAGCAGGAGGACGTGCTTGGCGGCTGCGGGCTTCCGCGGGGCGGCAGAGGAGCCGGTGAGCTCCGACGCCGCGGCGAGCGAGCCTCCGGCGAGGCTCACGGCGACACCGAGGGCGGCGGCCAGTCGTATGGATCGGCGGGTCACAACCAACTCCAGTTGCTACTGATGGCGCGGGCAACGATGCGGACATGAGTAGCCGCCAGTTCTGTCACGGCAACGGCCGGAATCTGAACATGTGACAAACCCGCCGTGTTTGCCCCTCCACGTAAGACCGGGGCCCGTGACGCCGGAGCGATGGAAGTGAAGCAGGCACTGGCCTCGACCAGCCTGCACGAGACGTCTGCCGAAGACGTTGAGAAGAGGTTGAGAAAACGTTGAACAGGGCGGGCGGCAACCCCGTCATGCACAGGCGCAACAGTGCCGTCGGCAGGCTCAGGCGGCGAAGAAGGGGCGCATGCCGGGGTGCTCGGGGCCCCCACACGCCGTCGGCCAGGAGGGCCCCGTCTGACCGCTACGGACGTGGTGACGGCGGCGGTCGCCTTCCTGGCCGGGACCCGCTGCTGTCCGATTCTCGGGCCTCCTTCCTCGAACCGGAGGTCCCGGGGATGAGGCACAGTGGAACCTTGGTTGGGGCTGAGTCGCTGAGGCGCGGGTGCACCGTCAGGCGTGAGCGGGATGGCGGGGCCGGGCGTTCGAGGTGGCCATTGAGGGCGGCGTGCAGTTCGGCGGCCGGTTCGCGGGCCTTGGCCTCGCTGACTACGTCGTGCAGCACGAGGTGGACGGGGCCGGCGGAGGAGCCGGCGCGGATCAGGTGGAGGACGGCCTCTCGTACGGCGTCGTACACCGGGCATCGACGTCGGACTGCGGGGCGCTGAGCACGTCGGCTTCGACCGTCCACCGCGGGCCTTGGCGTTCGACGGCGATGAACACGACTCGCGGCTTCTCGGCTGCCCTGCACACGCTGGTGACGGCGTCCAGACCGGTAGCGTCCGGGATCAGGTCGGCGGGGCAGGGAATCGAACCCCCTTCGGGCAGCACGTTCACGGCCGCCTGCAACGCGGTAGTTGCAGAGCCTGTGCCCTGGCTCATGTCAGTCATGCTCAGTGATGCACGGACGGCCTGCTCGCTTCCGCGTCGACCGAGTGGGCGACCCAAGGGCCTTGGAGAGGAGGTCGGGGGGCGCCGACGGCGACCTTGCTCGGTTTCGGCGCGACGCACCAGTCCCGTGGAGCCAGCAGGACGCTGAGGGTCACCGCGAGAATCAGCCAGAGTCGGAGGTCGCCCAGGACGTGCGCGTCGTTGGTCAGCCTTGGGGCGAGGTAGAGCGCGCTGAAGGAGACCAGCGACCAAACGGGCACGGGCCGACGCAGCCCCAGGGCCTCCCAGACCAAGGTGCCGAGCAGGAGTCCCGCCGAGTAGTAGTCGTAGACGCCGGGATCCAGCAGGAGTCGCGCGCCGATGCCGAGCAGCGGCACCGCCACCCAGCGCCCTCGGAGGATCGCGGCCGCCCCGAGCACGCAGCCGAGTACGAGTTGCGCCGGCCGGTCCCACGACGGCGTCCCCGCCGCCGACACCCCGAGCGCGCGGAGCGCCGAGGACGGTTCGTTGACGATGTGATACTGGGTCGCGCCCAGCGTCGCGGGGTCGGCGACGACGAAGGGCAGCCAGGCCAGCAGCACGGCGGCGACGGCGTAGAACGCGACATGCCGTCGTCGGGTGCGGGCCACGGCGAGAGCCAGCGGCAGGAAGACCAGTGCCCACGGCTTGGCGTCCACGGCCAGGCCCAGGCTCAGTCCCGCCAGTGCCGGGACGTCAGCGAGGACCGCCCGGATCGCCAGTGCCGCGAAGAGCAGCGCCAGCACGTCGTCGAGGTGGCTGTAGTGCACCGCAAGGGATGCCCAGACGATCAGGAACACCGCGCCGGCGGCCGCGACGGTCGTCCGCAGGGCCTGCGGGCGCGACCGCAGATCCGGCTGCCGGGCCAGTGCCGTCTGCTCGATCAGCCGCAGCACCAGAAGGCCGACGCTCATCATCGTCAGCTGGGCGGCGACGACCCCGCCGAGGTTCCCCAGAACCCAGGCGCAGAGGAAGGCCAGTGGTCCTATCTGTAGGTTCGGGTAGTTCGCATAGAGGTGCAGGCCCCCCGCCGGCGAGGCTCCGGAGCCGGAGAACAGCAAGGTGCTGCCGTTCGCGAAGTAGTGCCACGAGTAGCCGCCGCCGTGCAGGTCCGCCAGGAACCAGATCGCCGCCCAGGGGCCGAGGAACCACCAGTGCCAGGCGGCCCCGCCCCGCGCGGGGCGGCTGCTCTGATCAGCCATCCTCATGCCTCTCTGGTGGTCGCCCCCCCTGCCTGGAATGACTCCCCTGACCGCTCCCGGGTTCCTGCACAACCATGAGATTTGGGTATGGAGTGCCTGCCTACCCCGAAGCCGTGGGCGTCGGCCTGCTGCAAGGCGTCACCGAGCTGTTCCCCGTCTCCGGCATGGCGACAGCATCCTGATCCCGGCGCTGCTGGGCGGGCACTGTAAACATCACCTGGACGTCTCCGCCGACGGGTCCCGCTACCTCAACGAGCTGGTCGGCCTCCACCTGGCCACCGTGCTCGCGCTCGTCGTCTACTTCTGGCGGGACTGGGTTCGGGTGATCCGGGGCCTCGCGACGTCGGTCACCCAGCGCCGGATCGAGACCGTGGACCAGCGGCTCGCCTGGCTGATCGTCAGCGCGTGCATTCCGGGTCGCGGTCGCCGGCGTCGCGCTCGACAAGGTGTTCCGCACGACGCTTGGGAAGCCCGTCCCGACCGCGATCTTCCTGGCGCTCAACGGCATCGTGCTCTTCGTCACCGAGCGGCTGCGGCGCGGCGGCACCGGCCGCAGGCGGGCCGGGCCATGACCGCCCCCCGGGGAGGAGCATCTGTGGGCGGAGGAGCAGTCGGACCTGCGGATAACCCGGACGATCCGGCAGGCCGTGACGATCGGCGCGGCCCAGATCCTCGCCCTCTTGCCTGGCATCAGCCGGTCCGGCTCCACGATCAGCGTAGGGATCTTCAAGGACCTGGGCCACGAGGACTCCGCCCGCTCCGCCTTCCTGCTCGCCACGCCGGTGATCGGCGGCGCCGCACTGCTCAAGCTGCCCCCGCTGCTCGGTTCCCAGGGCGACGGCCTGCGCGGTCAGTTGCTGGCGGGCAGCGTCGCCGGCTTCGTGCCGGCCTACCTCGCCACCCGCTACCTCGTCCGCTACTTCGAGAACCGCACTCTCATCCCGTTCGCCATCTACTGCTCGGGGGCGGGCCTGGGCAGCCTCGCGTACTTCACGTTGGCGTAAGGGGTGTTGTCCGCTCAAGCTGAGCCGGGCGTCGGCTGGTTCACGCCAGGGTGAGGGGCGTCCGCCTCAGCCGGTGTGGCAGCGGCTGCCACGCGGGGCGAGGGGGCACGCTTTCCTCCTCGGGTCAGGGGCCGGTGCGTTTCCGTCCACCGTCGAGGGGCGGCCCGTTCGCCTTCGGGTGATGGGGCGGCGCACAGCCGTGTCCCTCGGGTGACGGGCCGGTCGTCCGCCGTATCCCGCAGGGGACAGGCCGGGCCTCCGCGGTGTCCCTGATCGCTCGGTGCAGCCCAGTCCGCCTGACCACTCGTCGTGGCTCAGGTGGCGTCGGGATCGTAGGCATGCGCGGGGGGCGGCTCCGGCGAGGCCGCTCCTCTCGACCCACCCCCGGCCCGCCCGGTCGGCTGGGTTCGCGCGGCCCGCTCGGTCGATTCGCCCGGCTCGCCGTTCACCGCGTCGGCCAGTTCCGCCAGCTCCGCCCTCGGATCCAGGGCGGAGCGGATCTCCTCGATCCCGAGGCCGTCGCCCTCGCCGCCGAGGAGGTGTTTGCGCACCAACGTCTTCGGGTGCAGGTCCTCCAGCTCGAGGTCCTTGAACTCCGGTCCCAGTTCCGAGCGGACGTCTTCCTTGGCGGCCTCGGAGAACTCGCGGACCTTGCGGAGGAACCCGGTCACTTTCTGTATGACCTCGGGCAGCTTGTCGGGGCCGAAGAGCAGGATGATCATGATTCCCAGGACGAGCAGGTCCGGGGGGCTCACGTCGAACAACATCGGTCCCTCCGCTCTGTCGCCGAAGAGGATGCCGGACTCACGGCCGTACGAACTGGGTCTCGGCGGCGCTGACGTCCGCTGCCGGTATTGGTGGCGGGCGGCGGGCGGTGTCGCTGACCTTGATCAGGATGGCGACCAGCAGCCAGTTGGCCACCATGGACGAGCCGCCCTGGGCGAGGAAGGGCAACGCCTTGCCGGTGAGCGGAATGAGCCCGGTGACACCACCCACGACGACGAAGACCTGGAGGACGAGCGCCGAGGCCAGGCCGCCGGCGAGCAGCTTGCCGAACGGGTCGGTGACGGTGAGGGCGGTACGCAGGCCGCGCTCGGCGAGCAGGGCGTAGAGCAGAATGACGACCGTGACCCCGGTCAGGCCGAGTTCCTCGCCGACCGTGGTCAGGATGAAGTCGCTGCGCCCGGCGAAACCGATGAGCTCGGGATGGCCTTCGCCGAGGCCGGTGCCGAGGATGCCGCCGGAGCCGAAGCTGAACAGGGCCTGGGCGGCTTGGTCCGAGACCAGGCCCGGTGGGCGCTTGTCGGGTGGCAGGAAGATGTCCATTGGGTGCAGCCAGGCGACGACGCGGCCGTGGACGTGCGGTTCGAAGGAACCGACGACGAAGGCGCCGACGGCGAACATGGCGACGCCGAACACGACCCAGCTGGTGCGCTCGGTGGCGACGTACAGCATGATGACGAAGAGGCCGAAGAAGATCAGCGAGGTGCCGAGGTCCCGCTCGAAGATCAGGACGAGCAGGCTGAGGATCCATACGGCCGCGACGGGGCCGAGCTGCCGCCCGCGCGGGAGATACATGCCGAGGAAACGCCGTCCGGCGAGCGCGAGGGCGTCCCTGCGGAGTGTCAGGTATCCCGCGAAGAAGACCACGATGACGATCTTCACGAACTCGCCGGGCTGGAAGGACAGCGGGCCGATGAAGATCCATCGCTTGGCGCCGTAGACGTCGCCGGGATAGAAGGCCGGCGCCATCAGCAGGACCAGCCCTGCGGTGATGGTGACGTACGGATAGCGCTGAAGCCTGCGGTGGTCCGTGAGCAGTGCCACCGCCGCGGCCAACACGGCCACCGCGATGCCGCACCACATCAGCTGGCCCGATGCCGCGGCCGTCGAGTGGTGGTAATGCGACGCGTAGGCGATGTCCAGGCGGTGGATCAGGACGAGACCCAGACCGCTGAGCAGGGTGGCCAGGGGCAGGATCAGCGGATCGGCGTGCGGCGCGAACCGGCGTACGGTGACATGGCACACCACGGGCATCACGGCCGCCGTCAGGCATGTCAGCGCCATACTCGGCGGCAGCTTGCCGCTGACGGCGAGGGCCGTCTCCGCATAGCCGTAGCAGCATACGAGGATGGCGCCGACCAGGAGGACCAGCTCCAGGTTCCGGTCGCTCAGGCGTCCCGGCCGGCCCGGCCGCACGGCCAGTTTCGCCGGTCCACGCCGACCAGTCATGTTTTCCCCCTCGATCGGGTCCACCCCCTCGACTCCCGCTCCGGGACTCGGCCAACAGGGTTATATGGTTGCGCAACAACGCAACTGAACTGTAGCCGAGGCCAGGTAAGAGGAGGGTCGGCGTGGCGGCACGCAGGAGGGGGCGCCGTAAGGCGTGGGCGGTACTGATCGGGGTGAGCGTGGTTCTGGCGCTCGTGAGCTATCTCGCCGTCCGGTTCATCCGCTCGGCGACTCCCGACGAGTGCACGGCGCATGGTCCGGACGGTACGACGGTCACGCTCGATCTGGACCAGGCGTCGCATGCCGCGACCATCGCGGCCGTGGCCCACGCGCACGGCCTGCCGGAACGTGCCGTCACCATCGCCCTGGCGACCGCGATCCAGGAGTCCAAACTCCACAACTTGACGTACGGGGACCGCGACTCCCTCGGCCTGTTCCAGCAGCGCCCGTCCCAGGGCTGGGGCAGTCCCGCCCAGATCCGCGACCCCGTCTACGCGTCGGGCAAGTTCTTCGACGCGCTGGTCAAGGTGCCCGACTATCTCGGCCTTCCGGTCACCGTCGCCGCGCAGCGAGTCCAGCACAGCGGCTACCCGGAGGCCTACGCATCACATGAGGCCATGGCGGCGACGCTGGCCGACGTGCTGACGGGGCGGGAGGGGCCGGCGCTGAACTGCACGGTGAGTGGGGCCGATCCGGCTCCCTCCGACACAGCAAGCAGCGCGGCGGGCGCCGTGAGCGAGGCCGGTGACGGCAGCGGTGTCGCGGCAGCCGTCCGGCGGGAGTTCGGCGACGCGCCGGTCGTCCTGCCCGCGACCGGCGGCGACAGCGTCAGCTTCCCGATTGCGACCGAGCAGGCTTCCACAGGCTGGTCCCTCGCCTTGTGGCTGCTCTGCCACGCCACCGCGCTGCACGCCACATCCGTGACATTCGACGGCCGGCGCTGGAGCAGTGCCGCCTCGGACCGAGGCTGGACGCACACCACACCCGATTCCCGGCAGACCGGGATGCTGGCGGTGGAGCTGGGTTAGCTGTACTGCCCAGGCAAGTTGGTCGAGTTTGTGCTCTGACACCGTCTGAATCGGGTGACGGGTGAAGGCCTCCGGTTGTGGAGTGGAGCTGCCGAGGAACCGCTCCGCCAATCAGGAGGCCGGGGCGGCCCGGTAGCCGGCGCCCTGGGCACGCACCAGTACCCCGGACTTCCTCGTTCCCAGATGCAGCAGGCCCTTGAGCGGCTGAGTCCGAGCACCCGGGCGATGGCGGCCTTCGGTTGATGCCCCTATGGATGTCAACTCACGGCTCCAGCGGAGACCGCGCGTTCAGCAGCTGTCCTTGTGGGGATGATCAGCCGATAGATTTCGCGCGCGACGTACCGCTTGAGGCACCTGATGATCTCCCGGCGGGCCTTGCCTTCGGTCAGCCGTCGTCGCAGGTAGTCCTGGGAGCGGTCGTCCCAGCGCAGGCGGCTGAGGACGATCCGGTAGAGGGCGGCCTTGGCCTGGGGGTCACCTCCGCGGTTGAAGCGGCGTCGCTGTGTCTTGCCGGAGGATGCCTCGACGGGGCTGGTGCCGCACCAGGCCGCGAAGGACGCCTCGTTAGTGAGGCGCTCGGGGTTGTCGCCAGCTGAGACCAGGAAGGCGGCGGCGCTGTCCGGGCCGACGCCTGGCACATCGAGCAGGCCGGGGACGCTCGCTTCGACGTCCTGGGCTATGCGCTTGTTCAGGTCGTCGATCTCCTCGGTCAGGTGCTGGATGCGGCGGGCCAGCAGTTTCAGGACGTGCCGGGCGGTGCCTGCCGGCCCCGCGGCCTCCGAGCCGCCCAGCTCGGCGCACCGCTTGAACAGGCGTGGGTTGCTCAGCCCGGCCAGCGACTCGCGCAGAATCGCATCGGCCGAGACCAGGACGCTCGTGAGCTGATTGAAGGCTTGGGTCCGGGACTTGATCGCAGAACCCTTCGCCGGCTTGAGCAGCCGTAACGTCTCCACTGGCCCGTCGCTCGCGGTCGCGGTCGCGCGGTCGGACAGCACTGCGCGGGCCGCCGCCTCGGCGTCGATGGCGTCGGTCTCGCCGCGAGGCCGGCGTACGGCCTTATCGGGCTGATTGACCTCGGTCACCTCGATGCCCTCGGCGCGCAAATGGCAGGCCAGCGCGGCGCCGTAGGATCCGATGCACTCCGCCCCGGCTCGTCGCACGGTGCCGAACGAGCCGGCCCAGGCGACGAGTTGGCGATACCCCTCGGTGGTTGCCGGGAAGGTGCGGCCGCCCAAGGTGACGCCGAGGACGGTAACTACAGCCGCCGCATGGACATCCTTGCGGGTGTCGACGCCGAGCAGGACCTCCTCCGCGGCGTAGGCCGGGAGGTGACACGGGGCAGCGGGCTGGCTGATGCTGGGCAAGGTCCTCTGTCTCCTGATCGCCTCGGAACCAGTGGCCGTCGCCGGGCCGGGGAGGTCAAGACTGTGACGGTGCCTGTCGCGAAGGCCCCTATCGGGACACATCCCCTACCCGGCGGCAGCTGGCGCCGCCCCGGGCAATGACCGACAGATCAACACTCAGGGCACGAGGCCAGTCGTAGCGCGAGTCGGGCCACCGCTCGGAGCGGCACCTGATCATCCTCACAGTCGTAGCGGACCTTTGCGGGGGACACCGCCCACCATCCGCAGGGTGTGCGCGTGCCCTTCGAAGAAGGCTTCCTGACCGCAGGAAGCGAAAACGCGGTGGACCGCCTTGCCCGAGTACGACAGCCGGAAGGAGAACAGGTAGCAGGTCACCAGCTCGCCGGCGAGCCGCACGCTGACGCCACCGAAGTCGAACTCGGCCTCCATGCCGGGTTGGTGGGTCTGCGGAACGAACGCTTCGATCGGAGCCTTGCCCGACTCCACCAGGATCTTCGGCTTCCGGTCCGCGACGTGGCGCCGGACCATCTGGTAGGAGACATCGGCGCAGTGCTCCTCGACGAGACGGTGGAAGATCCGCGTGACCGTGTGCCGCTGCTTGCGCGGCGCATCCAGGTCCGCCCGCAGGGCCCCGTCGATCACCGCCTTGTACGGATCCAGCGCCGGCGGTCGCGGCGGCAGCTTCACGAGATCTCCGCCCGGGTCGGCGACCTGCTCGACGAGGACCCGGCGGTGACCCTCGCAACGGTCCAGGAGTGCCTGGGCCTGTCCTACGCCGCGGCCGCGCGGGCCCTGCCCCGGCGGCGCGGGGAGCGGATCGCCGACCTGGTGCAGGCCGAACCGGACCCGACCCCCGAGGAGGCCGCCACCCGTCTCGGCTACCCGACCGCGGTGCAACCACCCCCCCTTGCCAGCGCCGCCACAGAACTGCGCGCCCGTCAGGTCCAGCCGTACCTGCAGCGCGTCGCCGACGTCCTGGTCGGCGCAGGCCTGGCCGAGGCGCTGGACGTCCGGGTGCAGCGCCTGGAGGGCGACGTGCTCGCCGCGGCCGTGACGCTGAGCGGATCCGGCGCGCCCGCCCTCGTATGGACGAGCGCTACGGCTGGCATACCGCCGTCAGCAGGCGTCACCCGATCGGCAAGGAGACCCGCACCCCGCCGGAGCGCGAAGGCATCCGCGTTGACCTCGGTGTGGAACACCTCGAATACTCAGCGAGCACCAGCAGCCCGAACCCTCCGAGCTGCTGGCCGCGCTCACCGACCACCGGCACGGCACCAGGCACCCCAAGACCGTCCACCCGGCCGGAGGCACGCTGCAGGGCTGAACCCGCCGACCGTTCCGGGCCCGGCCCTCCACCCGCGACCTGCGCCGCGAGCTGTTCCACGCGCTCGGCTTGCAGTGGCGTCCGCAGGGGTTTCACCCGGGCGACGGAGCGGGCAGGATGAGGCGTCCATGACATACCCATACGGTGCTGACCCGAAGGGAACCGTCTCGTGCTCCGTAAGCCAAGCGCGCTTCTCGCCGCCTCCGCCCTGCTCCTCCTCGGCACTGCGACGCAGGCCGCAGCCGGCAATCCGCCCTCTGCCGCGCCGTCGGCCGCCTGCACCTACACGCCGGCCGTTCCCGCAGACAACTTCAAGGGGATACCGGTCTTCGACCCGGTGAAGGCCGCCAAGCCGTACAGCGCGACGCTGCGCACCGGCCAGGGCGCGATCACCTTCCGGGCACTGACCGACAAGGCTCCCTGCACCACGTACTCCTTCAAGTTCCTCGCCCGGCGCGACTACTTCGACCGCTCACACTGCCACCGGCTCACCACCGCGCGCATCTACGTGCTCCAGTGCGGCGACCCGACCGGCACCGGGAGCGGCGGACCGGGCTACTCCTTCCCCGACGAGAACTTGACCGGGGCGACCTATCCCGCCGGGACGGTGGCGATGGCCAACGCTGGGCCCAACACCAACGGAAGCCAGTTCTTCTTCGTCTGGAAGGACACCAAACTCTCGCCCGCCTACACGCCGTTCGGCAAAGTCACCGCCGGCCTTGACGTGCTCCAGAAGATCGCGGCGGGCGGCGAGGACGACCAGAACGGGCCGGGAGACGGCTTTCCGAGGCTGCCGGTGAACATCAAGCGCGTACAGATCAAGAGCAGGTAGTACGGTCCTGCAACGGCCCAAGGGCGACTCCCCGAAGAAGGCGTTCAAGGCCGGCGCCCTGGTACGCCGGGTGACGGTGACCGGTGTCGACTTCGTCTTCCGGCCGCAGCCGACGATCTACCTGTTGTGGGCGCTGGGAGATGAGGAGACCCGGCGGGTGATCGAGGCCGCGCACGAGCGCGCGATCGAGCGGGTACTGGAGTGGATCGAGGACGAAGCGGCGGTGATCCGGTACGGCAAGGACGGCATCTACCGGGTGCGGCCGCCCGGCGGTCTGGTCGCCGCCCGCTTCCGCCACTGCGAGGCACGCTCCGGGCGACCCTTGCTCCATGACCATCTGCTTGTGTCCGTGAAGGGGCAGCGCCTGGACGGGAAGTGGGGCTCGATCCACACCACGGCCCTGCACGAGAACACCGTCGCCGCCTCCGCGCTCTACAACGAGATCGTGGCCGCTGAGGTCTGCGAGGCGCTGGGGCTGGCGACCGAGCCGCGCACCGTCACCCCGGGGCGCCGGCCGGAGCCTTCAGCCGGTATCTCGCGTTCCGGACCGCTCAGAACCCCTGACCTTGCTCGCCCTTCGGACTGGGGCGCCTGCTCGCGGCCAACGCGCCTTGTGAGAGCGACTGATCGTGATAAGGAGTGCGGATGCTTGGTCGACTCCCGCTCGTTGAGCAACTCGATGGCTTGCGGTCCGTTCTCTCCCAGAACGAGGTCCTGGCGGACGTAATGACCAGGGCGGCGACGTTGGAGCTGCCCGGCTGGTATGTGACGGCGGGCTGCCTGTTCCAGACGGTGTGGAACGTGGTCAACGGCAGGCCCCCGACCAGCGGCATCAAGGACTACGACATCTTCTACTTCGACGGCACCGACCTGTCCTGGAAGGCGGAGGACGCCGTGATCAAGGCAGGGCAGGAGGTGTTCGCCGGGCTACCGGCCGGGGTGGAGATCCGCAACGAGGCCCGCGTGCATCTTTGGTATGAGCGGAAGTTCGGGGTGCCCTGTCCGCCGCACGAGTCCACAGAGTCCGCGATCGACTGCTTCGCTGCGACGACGTGCTGTCTGGGCGTCCGGCTGGAACCCGATGCAGAATGGCGCGTCTATGCGCCTCACGGGCTCTCCGACGTGTTCAACCTTGTCGTTCGACCCAACCCGGTCCTTGCCCCGCGGGAGGTCTATGAGACCAAGGCGGACCGTTGGAAGAACGAGTGGCCGGAGCTCACAGTCCTTCCATGGCCAAACTGATGGCCTTCACGGAACTGCGGACAGAGCCCAGGAAAGGGACAGATATGCTCTCCGACATTCCCCACATCGCTGGCTCAGGTGGTGGCGGCGACGCCAGGAGGTTGCCCCGGGGGACTCGGCATCGCTGGGGAAGCTCATGAGGGGGACAGCGTGGAGGACCAGCGGTCGGCCAATGATCTCAGCGCGCTCCTTGACGACCTCGCGGTCGGCCTTGCAGATCCGGATTGCGATCTCGATGCCCTCCACGACATGGAAGAGCAGCTCGTAGCCGCGCAGCAGACAGCGCTGATTCCTCGCTTGGAGGCGCATCTGGAGGCTGCGTTGCAAGCGGGAAACTGGTACGGCCGCTGCGTGCTGGCCCGCATACTCGCCGCGACGGCCGGCCGCGTTGCTCTGGCCACCCTGTTGCGTGCCCACTCCCGCGACCTGGGTGAGACGACCAGGACGACCTCACGACAACGCTCTCCGTATTCGCACGAGAGGACCCCGTTGCTGCACGCTCCATCCTTGTGTCATGGGCTGAGGCGCCCGACAACGACCCGCGAAGGGCAGCCATTTGGCTGCTCGGGTACGTACCCGAGCCCGCCGATCTTCCGCTGCTGATGCAGGCAGCCCAGGACCCCGACGAGCGGACCCGGTCCACGGTCGTAGGCACGCTCGGCAGTCACGGTAAGAACCCGGTGGCCGTGGACGTGCTGGTTGGCCTGCTGGCTGATCCGTCCACTCAAGTACGTGTCTCCGCACTCAGTTCCCTCGGATTCCTCCGTCAACCTGGGGCCTTGCCAAAGATCTTTCGCCTTGCGGACGACAGCAACACCCGCATCCGCGCCTGGGTCGCCATAGCCCTAGGGCGCTACCACGCCGCAGAGCCTGCGATCCCGCCATCGCTGCTGTGCTCGACCGGCTCCAGGCGGACTCCGACCCATACGTCCGCGAACAGGCCGCCGCCGCACGGCGTACGTCACGCGGCAGCAGCTGAACACCGCAGGACAGACCGCCACATTGCGGACGTCAACCGGCTGGGGAACGAAGAGCCACCCTGGCCGTTTTCAGGGATCTGGCCGTAGCTTCATGAAGGCCCCGATGCGTGGCAGCTCAGTGGCACCGAAAATTGACGGATCGAGGGCTCTGTCCGTCGACATACGTCGAGCCACGTACCCCGTTGCCGAAGGAGCTACGTCAGTGGAGGAGCCAGGGTTTGCCATGCTTGCGACCGAGCCCGGGAAAGCGTGTCGACGGTCAGCCAATTCCCCACCCTCTCGCGTCCGGTTGCTGACGCGAGCAGTCAAGGCGGCGCTCAATCGTCCTCAGTGCCTGCACTGGCTCTCCAGGCGGCAGTGACACATCCTTCTTCCCAGTGCCACCAACCCTTCTCGTCGCCGTGTTCCAACAGCTTGCGGATCCGCTGGATGTCTGCTTCCGGCGGGATGTCCAGCGCGACCATCCGGAACTGCTCGATGCCCTCGCCCGTGGTGCCGAGCCGGTGGAAGGTCTCCAGCACGGTCTGTCGGGCCGCAGCGGAGCCTCCGTCCTTCAGCACGATCAATCGGATGGTGCAGTTCTCCGAAGCTTGAACGGTCTCCCCGGCCCAGAGCAGGCCGTCGTCATCGACGTCCACGCGGGGCCGGGTTGTCCGTCGTTTCGGTCCGATCGGGACGGAAGATTTCCTCGATGGTCAGGCCGAAGACGTCGGCGATGGTGAACGCCAGAGGCAGGCTGGGATCGTACCGCTCGGTTTCGATGGCGTTGATGGCCTGCCGAGAGACGTGGCACCGGTCGGCCAGGTCGGCCTGGCTCCACCGGCGAGCTGCCCGCAGTTCGCGTAGTCGGTTCTTCACAACGCGCCGTCACCGGTTCAGGCGGGTACGCAGGTCCGCGATTGTCATCCAGATTGCCACGCCGCCGAGGAGGATCAACTGCGCGAGCTGGTGGAGCTGGATGATGCCTGCGGCATCGAGCAGGGTGGCCACTTGCAGCCCCACGAGGACTGCGGCGAAGGCGATGGCCATGCTCTCCAACTGAATCCTGCGCAGGTATTCGTCCGCGCGCCGGAATGCCCGCAGCAGCACCCAGGCGATCGCGAGGGTGAAGACGGCGGTGGTCGCGATCCACCAGGCCTTCTGGGCGGTGCTCTGATGGGGGTTGCTGCCCAGCGCCAGGGCTATCACGCCCAAAGCGGACACCGGTATGCCGTCGATGAGTACAGCGCGGCGGGCCGCGCGCGTCACATGGTCCTGCTGTACCTGCTTTGCCATGCGAGGAATGTAAGGTCCCCTTTCCATGAAGTCAAGCAACCCTGTCTTGATGGAAAGGTCCCCTTACATTCTGGCCATGTTGAACGAGAGACGGCTCCTGACCCGCCGAGCACTGCTCGGTACCGCCGTGGCGTCAGCCATCGGCGCCGTCCCGATAGCCACGACGGCATCCGCCCAGCCGCGACCCGCCGCGAACTCGCCGGTCGCCGCCAACCCCACGCCGACTCCGGTGCGGCTTACCCTGCCCGCACCAACCGGTCCGCATCCCCTGGGTACGATCTCCCTGCACCTGGTCGACCGGGCGCGCGTCGACCCCTGGCAGGATTCCCGCCCGGCTCGGGAACTCATGATCCAGCTCTGGTACCCGGCACGCGCCGCCCATGGCCACCCGCCGGCGCCGTGGATGTCACCCGGCGCCGTCCCCTTCTTCGAGCGGGAACAGGGCATCCCGCCCGGCACGCTGCTGCCGCCGACCACGCACGCCCACCTGGCCGCACCGGTGGACCGTGTCCGGTGCGGGAGGCCGGTCGTCCTGTACTCACCGGGCCTGCGCAGCGACCGCAGCCTCGGCACTGTTCTGATCGAGGAACTGGCCAGCCACGGCTACCTGGTCGTGGCCATCGACCACACCCACGACGCCGACCAAGTCGAGTTTCCCGGCGGCCGGGTGGAAACCTTCGCCATCACCGGCGACATCGACGATGCCCTGATCGCCAAGGCCCTCGCTGTCCGCACCGCGGACACCCGGTTCGTGCTGGACCAGCTCACCGCGCTCAACGCCGGACACAACACCGACGCCGGACGGCGACCCCTGCCCCCCACCCTCGCCGGCGCGTTCGACCTGTCCCTCGTCGGCATGCTCGGCCACTCCCTCGGCGGCGCCACAGCCGCCGCAGCCATCCGCGCCGACCGGCGCCTGCGCGCCGGGGCCAACCTGGACGGCAGCCTCCTGCCACCCGTCACCGACGGCACCGACCGGCCATTCCTTCTCTTCGGCAGCGACCCCGGCCCAGGCCCGGAAGACCCCAGCTGGGATCAGTTCTGGACCAGCCAGTACGGCTGGAAACGCGAACTGGCTCTCATCGGCTCCACCCACACCTCGTTCACCGACCTGGAAACACTGCTACCCCAAGCCGCGCCCGCCCTCAGGTTGACGCCCAGCCAGGTGACGCAGGCAATCGGCACCCTCGACCCGCACCACGCCATCCACACCCAACGCGACTACGTACGAGCCTTCTTCGACCTTCATCTACGCCACCTCGACAACCACCTGCTCGAGCACCCCTCACCCCGCTACCCACAGATCCGGTTCCTCCGATGAGGCATCCGCCACCCCCTGCGCCATCGCAGCCCTTCAAGCCTGCGGTGATCCCGAGCCTACGAGCTCGTAACACGATCTTGCTCAGGGGCTGTCTGACGAATGCTCACTGAGCAGTAACGTGCATGCTCGGTCCAATCGCCTTGCGGTCCTGACGCTGGCCAGTGACTCTGGGCTGGTGCCAGGACAGGGGAAAAGAAGGCGGCGACAAGATGCCGAGAGGCAGTGGCAGGCTGCTCGCACCGCGCCGGACGTGGGGCGGTGGGAAGTGCTCTTTGAGACTCGGGACAAGGCGGAGCTGGGTACGCAGTTGCGCCGTCTTCGGGAGGCAGGAGTCGACGGGCCGATGATCCGGATCGACACGCTGTGCGGGCGCCTGGCGCTGCCGACCACCTACCGGCTGAGCCGGTTCGTGACGGACCCCGCGCGGGAGTCCGAGCACGAGCACCCTGATTCGTTGATCTTGTGGCAGGTCGAGGTGAGTTGACGGACGCGGCGTGGGAGCGAATAGAGCCCCTGTTGCCGCAGGTGGATGGGCGTGGTCGTCCGTGGCGTGATCACCGGCGGGTGGTCAACGGGAGGGTGTGCCGGCTCGCACATCCACTCTGGACGGTGGTGAGGATGCCCCAAACGGACGGAAGCCGTCGATCTCACGGCCGAGCGGCTGCGTCACCTCCAGGATGCGTTCACCCAGGCAGCCGACGACTCCCGCGCCCGCGCGGACAGCTACGCCGACCGGGACGATGCCGACGCAGCGCACCCGGTGCACGTGGACGACCAGCAGGCGCACCGGGTGCAGCAGCACGGCCCACCCCCGTCCGCGGCCCCCGACCGACCCGCGCGGACGAGACGCCCCCGGCGGGTTCCGCGAGGAACAACTCCGCCGCTGCGTCGCATGCTGACTGTCCGTCATGATGCAGATCGGCGATGCCCAACACTCGCGCGAGGTTGGCCGGGCCGCGCGCCAGATCGCGCGCCCGTACCCCAGGCCCCCGGCGTTCTTGCGCGACGTCTGGTCCCTCCACGACGGTGCCGGCGCGGAGCAGCACCGAAGCGGGACGCCGCCCGGGCCCGCAGACGGCGTTCAGGCACCGATGCACCGCGTGCGTCCGGTACACATAGAAGGTCCCCGGGGCCCCGAACTCCGCTCGATTGGTCCGGTTCGGGCCCCGGAACGCGTGCGAGGCCGGGTCATCGGGCCCCTCGTACGCCTCCACCTCGGTGATACGCACCGCCGTCACGCCGCGCTGCGAGCGCGAGACCACGAGAGCCCCCAGGAGTTCGGAAGCCACCTCGAGGGCAGGCCGGTCGAAGAAGTGCTCGCGCAAGGCGGACCGCCCTGCCGACGCAGCCCCCGGCTCATCGAACGCCCGCAACTGCTCGTGATCGGTCCCGGCCACGCCCGGGACCGTCCGGTTCTCTGCCAAGCCGCTGCCTCCTGTCGAGATTCCGGGGCGCCGGATCCGACGCCCCCACCGTCCCAGCGCTCTCCCTGCGTCGCCCCATGGCCCGAGAAACTGCCGTGAGGCACTCGGATACGGACCTTCGAGCCGAACGCCCACCAGGCCGTTGGAGGAAGGAACACGCTTCCGGACGAGGTGACATCGAGGGCGAGCACTCGATCCAGGCTGCGGACGCGATGCTGGACCATCGGCAGGCGGGCGAACGTTTCCGGGGCCGCGAGACAACGCGGCGGGTATCCGGCCGACCAGCGCTTCACCCTCCTGCGCGTCACCGGCCACGCGCATGTATGGGTGAGCGAATGCGTCACCGTCTACGACGGTGCGCCTTCGTACTCGGCGAGGTCATGGAATTCGCCGACCAGCAGGTCGTGCACGAGACGCAGTACTTCGCCGGTCGTTTCGGCGCGCCCGCGTGGCGGGCCGCGCTCGCAGAGCCGGTGCTTGGGACGGACTGCCGAGGAGGCCTGGCTGGCCTCGTCCGGCACGGCCGGCCTGTCGGACTTCGGCGATTGTCTGTGCTCGCCGTATACCTCCAGGGCTCAGGCGCCCTTGCCGTCGACTCCGGTGTGCGTGGTGCGGAAGCGTGCCCGGTAGGCTCCCGGCGTGATGCCGAGGTTGCGCGTGAAGGCTCGACGCAGGGACTCCGGTGACCCGAAGCCGGTGCGCCGGGCCACCGTGGCCATGGGGTCGTCGCTGTCTTCCAGCATCGCCTGGGCGGCCTCCATGCGGACCTGCTCGACGTAGCGGGCCGGGGTCGTGTGCATCTCGTCGTGGAACAGGCGTGTCATGTGGCGGGTGCTCACACCTGCCCGGCGCGCCATGGCGGCAAGGGTGTGCGGGGCGGACGGGTCCTCGGCGACCGCGTCCAGGACCCGGCGCAGCATCTCCTGTCTCGCGCGCGGGGTGTGGGTGCGGACACTGAACTGGGACTGGCCTCCCGGCCGCTGCATGAACACGACCATGTCCTTGGCCACGGCGCGGGCGACGTCGGCGCCGAGGTGCTCCTCGACCAGGGCGAGCGAGAGGTCGATGCCCGAGGTGACGCCTGCGGAGGTCATGATGTGGCCGTCGCGTACGAACAGGGCGTCCGCTTCCACGGTCACCTTCGGGTAGCGCAGGGCGAGCTGGTCGGCGAAGCGCCAGTGCGTGGTCGCCTTGCGTCCGTCGAGCAGTCCGGCCGCGGCGAGGAGGAAGGCGCCGGTGCAGATGGACGCCGTGCGGCAGCCGCGTGCGTCGAGCCCTCTCATGGCGTCCAGCAGCGCGTCGTCCTTGATGAGGGAGGGCCACTCCGGGCCGCCGGGGATGACGACCACATCGCTGGCCGCCTGTACCTGCGCGGCAGCGAGGTCGACGCGCAGTCCGGTGCCGGCTGCGGTGACCACGTCGGCGCCGTCGGGGGAGACCGTGCGTACGCGGTAGCGGCCGCCGAATTCGTTGGCTGTCGTGAACACCTCGATCGGTCCGGTCACGTCGAGCAGCCGTACGCCGGGGAAGACCAGCACGGTCACCAGGAGCGGCTTCCTGCCTGACGGCCTGTCCTTCATCGTGCGCCTCCCGGACGGACTGGGGCCCACATCGGTGGACACCATCATCCGCCCGGCGATGCTCTGCCGCTCCCGTGCCGATTGTCGTCCGCGTCCCTGCGGCATGCTGCTGCCTTCCGTGGTGTGGAACGAGGCATCGGGCTTCGGCGCCTCGCCCGTGTTCAGCGGTCGCTTGCCGTCTCGTCATGGCCACAGGTGTGGCCACAACACGCTCGGACAAGGACATCGGGGCATCGGGCCGGCACCCGGCAACGGGCCTGCACGGTGCTCGATGTCCTGGTGTGAGGGCGTCATGGCGCGTGCTGTTCTGTGGCGGGAGCCGCGCTTCGCCATAGCGTCGAGGGCGCCAATGGGCCGATGGTCTCGGCCGCGTCCCTGAGCTGCTGGGTGCGGCCCGGTCAGTCGGCCGGCCCGTCACCGTGGCTGGTCGTGGACGGTGACGAATCCGACACCCCAAGAGAAGGCACTCCGCGCCGTGACACCCCACCCCAGTACCAGCCGAGCGGTTCCGTCCCAGGTCGGCCCGGCCCCGAGAGCGTCCGCGGTCGGCTCGGCCCCGAGATCATCCGTGCTTGTACGCGATCAGCCGGACGAGGCGAACGGCAGGAAGCGTGGCCGGCTCGGTCCCGGCTGGTTCGCCGCCGTCATGGGCAGCGGGATCGTCGCCGTCGCGGCCGCCACCCTGCCGCGCGGTTTCCCCGGGCTCGGCGAGGCCGCCACGGTGGTCTGGGCGGGGACCGCGCTGCTGCTGATCGTGCTCGCCGTCAGCTATACCGGGCAGCGCGCGCTGCGGGTGCATGCCGGTGATCCGGTACTGGCCCAGTTCTTCGGGGCGCCGCCGATGGCTGTGCTCACCGTCGGGGCCGGGACGCTGCTGCTCGGCCGGCGGCTGATCGGGGAGCGTGCGGCGGTGGATGCGGACTGGGTGCTGTGGTCGGCCGGTACGGTACTGGGTCTTGCCACCGCCTGCACGGTGCCGTATCTCATGGTCACGCGGCACCGTTTCACGCCGGACGCGGCGTTCGGCGGCTGGCTGCTACCGGTGGTGCCGCCGCTGGTCTCCGCCGCGACGGGCGCGCTGCTCATCCCGCGGGCGCCGGCCGGGCAGGTGCGGCTGGCCCTGCTGCTGTGCTGCTACTCGATGCTCGGGCTCGGGTTGGTCGCGGTCCTGCTGGTGCTGGCCATGGTCTACAGCCGCCTGGTGCATCATGACGCGCCCGGCGGTGCGGTGGTGCCCACGATGTGGATCGGCGTGGGGGCGCTGGATCAGGCGGTGACGGCGCTGGGGACGCTGGCCACGGCGTCGCCGAGCGCGCTGCCTGCCCCGTACGCGCGCGGGAGTGGTGTCGTAGCGCTCCTGGGTGGGCTCGGGATCTGGGGCTTCGCCCTGCTGTGGCTGGTACTGGCCACGGCGCTGACCGTACGGGAAATCCGCAGAGGGCTGCCCTTCGCAGCCACCTGGTGGTCCTTCATCTTCCCCCTCGGTGCGTGCGTCACCGGCACGAGCGCGCTCGCTGCTCGTACCGGCTCGCAGCTGTTCGTCTGGATCGCCGTCGTCCTGTACGCCCTGCTCGTCGCCGCCTGGGCGGTGGTCGCCTGGCACTCCCTGCGCCATGCTGTCCGGCAGCGTGAGCGCGCCCGCCGCTGACAGGGCCCGTGTAACGCTCCGCATGACACGGACGCGTCGCGCGAACCCGGCTGTCTGCCGACGGGCAGCCGGGTTCGCGCCGCACCGCAACGCGTGCCTATGGCAGCGCCCCGGTTGCCGTCGAGGCTTTGCTCTGCGGGCGGGCCGTCTGCCGCGCACCGGCGGATCCGTGCGTGCTCGTGGGGCGGGCCCGGAGTCTGGCTGCCACCATGGCGGCGAACACGACAGCCCAGAACACCACGGCGATCCAGACCTCCCAGCGGCCCACGCTCGTCATCCACGAGGTTGCGGTCGCGCGTCCCAGCTCATGCGTGGTGACCGCATACATGCCGACCGGGAAGACGAGGTTCCACCAGCCGAGCTCGTAGCGCAGCGGGATACGGCGCAGCGCGTGCCGCCAAACGCCCAGAGCCAGCAGGAGCGGAATCAGCCAGCTTGAGAACGCCCACAGGACGACGGACGTCCCGATGACGAGCGGGCGCGACAACATCGCGGTGCCTGGATGGAGTGCGATCAGCCGGACTCCGGCGAGTACGGCGATCGCCGCCGCCCCCATGAAGATCCATACGGACGTCATGAGGCCTTCCGGCTGCACCGGCCGGGCCAGCAGCCGGGCCAGGACCAGCGCGGCGGTCAGCAGGTACTGCATCAGGCCGACGGCCCAGCACACCACTGCCAGGACGGCCAGTGCGTGTCCCGAGGTCACCCGGGCCAGCGATGCCGCCGCGACCGCCACCGACTCCGATCCCACCGACCACAGGAACCAGGTGCCGTTCACCTGGTCCAGCGAGGGGCCCCGCTTCAGCGTGGTGATGAGCGCGAGCGGGATGCCGTAGTCCAGCACCACCCACCCCAGCGTCCCGAACGCCAGGAACGCCCCGGCGACCGCGGTGTGTCCGGCCGGCACAAAGCGAGCAGCCAGCACGTTCGAGGAGATCGCGAGGGTGAGGAACGCGAAGGCACGCGGCCCGAGGAGATCCGCGACGAACCGCTCGCGCCGGCGCAGCAGCCGCCAGCCGTAGGCGGGCACCAGTACGGCATAACCGGCCAGGGCCACCCACAGCAGTACGGCGGAGGCGGTGTCGGCGCCGTTGACGTACAGGGCCGTGGAGACGATGCCGGTGCCCATCACGAACGCGAGTGCGCCCGCGTTGAGATTGGCCACCGCGGCGGAGACCGCCGCGCGATGTCCGGGCGGCCGGGAACCGGGAGCGGTGCGTCCGTGCTCGGGAAGGGCGGCATCCGGGCGCCGCTCATCGTGAGAGCCGGGTTCGGTGAGCCATTCGGCCAGGACCGCGGTATGGCTGTGGTCCATGTCCTGGGTGGAGGTCAGCAGGGTGAGGCTGCGGTGTTGGGCCAGGTCCCGAAGCCGGGCAGCTGCGTATTTGTGCCGTTGATCGCCCAGTTCGGTGAGATAGCGGCGGCGGAACTCATCGAACCGCTGGGGGTGGTGGCCGTACCAGCGCTGCAGCTCGATGGAGGGTGCGACCTCCCGCAGCCACTCGTCGAGCGGTGCGCCTTGCCGGCGCAGACCTTCCGGCCAGACCCGGTCGACCAGCACGCGCTCGCCGACCTCGCCGCCCTCCCTCGGCGTCTGCTCGTCGATTCTGCGGCAGATGATCTCGGACATGACGCATCCTCCGGCCGCTTTCGCAGTAGAAGCATTTTACTGGTATGCGACATTCATTGGCTTTTGGGTGCGGGGACGGTGCGGGGACCGGTGGGTACCGCGGTGACGGCCGCGCGGGCCAGGGTCTGGGTGACGGTGTGTGCGATCGCCTGGGCGGTCAGGCCTGCTTCCGCGAGGATCTCGGCCCGGGTGGCCTGCCGGGGAAACCCGTCCGCCACGCCCACGGCACGTACCGGGGTGCGGATGCCGGCCTCCTGCAGGCCCTGGGCCACCGCTGTGCCCACTCCTCCGGCGCGCAGGCCGTCCTCGACCGTGACGACCAGGGCGTGCTCGGCGGCGAGCGCGGGCAGATCGCCGGGGAGCGGCTTGACCCACAGTGGGTCCACTGCGGTGACCTCCACCCCCTGCTCGGCGCAGAGCCCCGCCGCTTCGAGAGCGACCGAGGCCGTCGTTCCGACAGCGACCAGCAGGACGCCGCGGCCGGGGGCCTCGCGCAGGACGTCGACCGCGCCGGCGCGGCCGACCGCCGGGATCGCCGGGCCGACCGTGCCTCTCGGGTAGCGCAGGACCGTCGGCGCGTCGGTGATCGACACGGCCTCCCGCAACTGCCGCCGCAGCGTGCGCGCATCGCGGGGAGCCCTGGTACGCAGGCCGGGGACAGCTTGGAGCATCGCAAGATTCCACAGCCCGTTGTGGCTGGGGCCGTCGTCACCGGTGACTCCGGACCGGTCGAGGACCAGGGTCGCACCGAGCCGGTGCAGCGCGAGGTCCATCAGCACCTGGTCGAGGGCGCGGTTCAGGAACGTGCCGTACAGGGCGATCACTGGATGCAGGGCCGCCACGGCCATCCCGGCGGCCGAGGCGACCGCATGCTGCTCGGCGTCCCGACGTCGAAGAACCGTGCCGGGTAGCGTGCGGCGAAGTCGTTGAGACCGACGGAGCCGGGCATGGCCGCGGTGATCGCGACGACGTCCGGGTGCGCGTCGGCCAGTTCGACCAGTTCCCGGCCGAACACTGCCGTCCAGGTCAGGCCAGCGGGCCGCAGAGGGTGCCCGGTCTGCGGGTCGAGGATGCCGATGCCGTGCAGGTGGTCCTCCTCGTTCTGCTCGGCCGGCGCGTATCCGAGTCCCTTGCGCGTGATGCAGTGGACGACGACCGGGGCGCCATGGACCTTGGCCCGTTCCAGGGCTGCTTCCAGGGCGGTGATGTCGTGGCCGTCCACGGGCCCGAGGTAGTGCAGTCCCAGCTCGCAGAAGAGCGAGTGCGGCATCACGGCCTCCGCGTTGCCCCCTGCGAAGCCCGCTTTCAGGCCCTCCTTGATGCCTTACTTGGCCGCGTGCAGGGTCCGGTGCAGCGCCCGCCCTGGCGCTCCGGCACCGACGAGCGCCTGTCTGCCCCAGCCGGCCAGACGCTCGTAGCCGGCGTGGGTGCGCAGGGCCGCCAGGTGCCGGGCGAGTCCGCCCACGGTCGGTGCGTACGAGCGTCCGTTGTCGTTGACGACGATCACCACCGGCCGGTCCGGTGCCGCCGCGATGTTGTTGAGGGCCTCCCAGGCCAGCCCTTCGGTGAGTGCTCCGTCGCCGACGACGGCGACGATGTGCCGGTCCGACTCTCCTGCGAGCTGTGCGGCCTTGGCCATGCCATCGGCGTACGACAGGGCTACCGATGCGTGGGAGTGCTCGATGTGGTCGTGCGTGGACTCCTCCCGGCTCGGGTATCCGGAAAGCCCGCCACGCTGCGCAGGCCGGAGAACTCACCGGCCCGACCCGTCACGATCTTGTGGACGTCCGCCTGGTGCCCGACGTCCCACAGCAGTCGGTCGCGCGGGCAGTCGAAGACCCGGTGCAGCGCCAGGGTCAGTTCCACGACGCCGAGGTTGGGCCCCAGATGGCCTCCCGTGGCCGCGACGTGGCGGACCAGGAAGTCGCGGATCTCCCCGGCCAGCCGGACCAGCTCTGGATGGCTCAGACCCCTCAAGTCCGCGGGCTGGTTGATGCGCGCCAGCAGGCTTATGCCGCTGCTCCTCCTCGATCCTGCCGTGGTGTCGACGGATACGCGCTGTGGGCAGCCGATGCGCACCGCGCGAGCCGCTGATCACTGGAAGGCCGATGTCACGAGAGCCTTCTGCTCCACGCCGTGCCGGCGGGCCGAGCCGGCCGCGGGCGCGGGCGACTCGGGCCGGCTCACGCACTCCACGGCGCGCCGGGTGAGCCGGTGCAGACGCGGCGCGAGGAACGACCACGCACCCTGGTTCTCCGGCTCCTCCTGCACCCACCGCACGTCCGCGGCCGCGGGGAAGCGGGCGAGTTCCGCCGCGAGTTCCTCGTCGGGGAACGGGTAGAGGCGCTCCACGCGGACGATCGCCGTGTCGGCCGAGCCCGCGGCGTGCCGGTGGGCGTCGAGGTCGTAGCAGACCTTGCCCGAGCACAGCAGCACGCGCGAGACACGGGCCGGGTCCGTCGTGTCGTCCGGCAGGACCGGACGGAAGCCGCCCTGGGTGAACTCGGCCAGGGCGGAGACGGCCGCCTTCGACCGCAGCATCGACTTCGGGGTGAAGACCACCAGTGGCCTGCGGCCGTCCAGCGCCTGCTGCCTGAGCAGATGGAAGTAGTTGCCCGGCAGGGAGGGCATGGCCACGGTCATGTTGTCCTGCGCGCACAATTGCAGGAAGCGTTCGATCCGGGCGGAGGAGTGGTCGGGGCCCTGGCCCTCCAGGCCGTGGGGCAGCAACATGGTCACTGCGGAGCGCTGGCCCCACTTCTGCTCGGACGAGGCGATGTACTCGTCGACGACCGTCTGCGCGCCGTTGGCGAAGTCACCGAACTGGGCCTCCCACAGCACCAGGGCTTCCGGACGGGCCTGCGCATAGCCGTACTCGAAGGCCAGCGCTGCCAGTTCGGACAGCATCGAGTCGTACGGTGCGAAGCTCGCGGCCTGCGGGCCGAGGGAGTTCAGCGGCGTGTGCTCCGCGCCGGTGCGCCGGTCGGTCAGTACGGCGTGGCGCTGGCCGAAGGTGCCGCGCCGGGAGTCCTGTCCGGCCAGCCGTACCGGGACGCCGTCCAGCAGCAGCGAACCGATCGCCAGTGTCTCCGCGGTGGCCCAGTCGACGGTGCCGGTGTCGAGCGTCGCCGTGCGCCGGTGGAGCTGCGGCAGGACACGCGGGTGCACGGTGAAGCCCTGCGGCAGGTCGGTCTGCGATGCGATGACCTGACGGGCCCTCGCCTCGTCGATCGCGGTCGCCGTGCGCTGGGTGGCCGCCTGTCCGGCGTCGGCGCAAGGAAGGTCTTCGGCCGGTGCGGGAGCGGGCAGCGCCCGGGTCTCGGCGAAGGCCCGTTCGAGGTGATCCTGGTAGTTGCGGCGGGCACTGTCCACCTGCCGCTCGCCGATGTCCCCGCGGCGTATGAGGGCCGCGGCGTACAGCGTGCGCACCGAAGCCTTGGCGTCGATGCGTTCGTACATCATCGGCTGCGTGATGGACGGGTCGTCGACCTCGCTGTGCCCGTGGCGCCGGTAGCAGACCAGATCGACCACGACGTCCTTGTGGAACGTCTGGCGATAGTCGAAGGCCATCCGTGCGACGCGGTCGACGGCTTCCGGGTCGTCGCCGTTGACGTGGAAGATCGGGGCCTCCACCATCCGTGCCACATGGGTGGCGTACGTGCTCGAACGGCCGTTGGCGGGCAGGGTGGTGAAGCCGACCTGGTTGTTGACGACCACGTGGACCGTCCCGCCCGTGCGGTAGCCCGGCAGTTGCGACATGTTCAGGGTCTCGGCGACCACGCCCTGGCCGGCGAAGGCCGCGTCGCCGTGGAGGACGACCGGCAGTACGGGGAAGGGCTCGCCCTGGTCCTCGGCCAGGTCCTGCTTGGCCCGCACCACGCCCTGGGTCACCGGCCCCACGATCTCCAGGTGCGAGGGGTTCGCCACGACCGAGACGGCGATGGTGCCGCCGTCCAGGGCACGGTAGACGCCCTCCGCGCCGAGGTGGTACTTCACGTCCCCCGAGCCCTGGACCGACCGGATGTCCACCGCGTCCTCGAACTCGTCGAATATCTGGCCGTAGGACTTGCCGATGATGCTGGCCAGGACGTTCAGCCGGCCGCGGTGCGCCATCCCGATGACGGCTTCTTGGACACCGTCTTCGATGGCGCGGAGCAACAGGGCGTCGAGCAGCACGATGGCCGACTCGCCGCCTTCGAGCGAGTACCGCTTCTGGCCCACGTACTTGGTCTGCAGGAACGTCTCGAAGGCCTCCGCGGCCCCCAACCGGTAGAGGATCCGCAGCTGTCCGGCACGGTCCGGGCGGCGCTGCGGGCCCTCGACGCGCTGCTGGATCCAGCGGCGTTCCGGGGCGTCCTGGATGTGCATGTACTCGAACCCGGCGGTGCGGCAGTAGAACTCCCGCAATGCGCCCAGCACTTCGTCGAGTGTCATCGTGGCGCGCCCGGCGAACCCGTCCACGGCGAAGTCCTCCGCCCGGTCCGAGTCGTCAAGTCCGAACGCGGCGATGTCGAGCTCCGGATGTGCTGCGGCCGGCCGGGCCATGAGCGGGTCCGTTCCGGCCATCAGATGCCCGCGCACGCGATACGCGTGGATGAGCGCCGCGACCCGGACCGCCTTGAGCGCCGCCTCGTCGGTGCCCTCGTGGTGTTGGGCTGAGGCGGTCAGGGAGGCCGCGGCGGCCGGGGACACCAGAGTGGCGAAGAAGTTCCTCCACGTCTCATCGACCGAGCCGGGGTCGTGGAGGTAACGCCGTCGCTGCTCGTCCACGACCCATTCGTTGAGCCCGAAGTCCAGCCCGTGAGACGCTGCTCGAGCGGTGTCTGATTGCGACGCCATGGCGCGAACGCCTTCTTTCCTCTGCGAAGCCTTGGGATGGCGGACGCGGCTACGGCGGTCGTCCGCCTGCGTGTCAGGTGTTCGAGGACTTCGCAACCGTTGCGGAGCCCGACCCGTTCGACCGCGTCGCACTGACGACGCTAGGACGCCGGGAGTGCGGAGACGGATGGCCGGGCGCGCCACGGCGGCCTCACATCAGGACATCGGACGGGTGACGGCCCGCTGCCTGCCGTCGTCGCATATTCGGACTGCGGGCGGGTGACGCCGTCCTGATCCGAGGGCTTCGTGTCCGTCCGGCCCGGGATCGGCGTCGTACGGAATCTGGTTGTGATGCTGCGGCCACGGGCTTGCGGCCGGAGAACCGACCCCTGGGAAGGAATATGATCGACTACGATTGGTCGGACACCACGCGGTGGCAGTTTCCAGGGGTCCTGCGGACCTTGGGTCTCGTGCACGGTGAATTGCGGGTGCGGCACGGACTGTCGCTCCATGACTACCTCATTCTCGGCGCGCTCGCCGAGGCCGCGAGCGGATCTGTGCCCGTAGCCAAGCTGGCGGCGTTCCTCCAGGAATCCGGGGACCGGATGTCCTACCTCCTCAGGGGGCTGCAGGCTGCCGGACTGATTGATCGCCATCGTCGTGCCGGAGACCGCAGGACGGTCGAGGCCACCCTGACCGACGCAGGACGCTCCAGGTTCGCCGCCGCCGAGACGACCGCGCAGGCGCTGATGCGCCAGCACCTCGGTCCGGGACTGGACACCCAGGAGCCGTCCGGCCGATCGTGTGACGTCACTTGATCTGCTCGTTTTCCACGCCACCGGCTGTGGTCGGCGGACGGCACCTGGGCGCGGCTTCTGCGGCGCATCCAGCCCGTGGCCTACAGCGGGCGAGATCGACTGCGACGTCCTTGATCAGCGTTTCCCATTCCATTCAGCGGCATCTGCCGGCTCCGTGTCAGGCTCCACGAACGGGCATTCAAACCGCCCATCTGCTCACGCCGGGCATTGAGGGAGCCGGCGGCTGCTTCGATGCCCTGTCCCTGTCCCTGTCCGGCGCCGGTACCGCGCTGGTGATCGGCGAAGTCGCCGGACACGGCATCCACGCGTACGCCTCCCAGGGCATCCGCGTCAACACCGTGGCGCTCGGTGTCATCCGCACCCCGATGCACCCGGTCGAAACCCACGAAGCCCTGGCCGGCATGCGCCCGCTCGGGCGCATGGGCGAGATCGACGACGTCGTCGAAGCGATCGTCTATCTCGAGCAGGCCCTTTTGGTCACCGGCGAGATCCTGCATGTCGACGGCGGTCAGAGCGCCGGACACCGAGCACCGCTGCCGCCGTGCGCCGCCTGCGCCGGACAAGACGTTCCGCAACACGCCCACAGGCGACGGCGCGGTCTACGGCAGCTGGGTGTGACACCTGGACCTGGTGCGTTCCGGGCCAGTTTCCGCACGACCGGCGTGGGCACTTCCGAGGCGGGCTCGGCGTAGTCCGTGACGGTTGTGCTGGTCGCCGGTGGAAGACCGCGGAGGCGGGAGGACCCTGATGGACGGCGGCCCGGAGGGAGGAAGCCCATACCTGAGAAGAACCACGCCGCGGTCGCGGTCACCGGAGTGACACCATCGGCCCGCGGGCCCAGGGCTTCGCACGCTACGACTCGACTCCTGATGCCTAGGCTGTGGCCGCGGTGCGGTAGAACTCGGCCGCGGTGACGGTGGCAGGGACGCCGAGTTCGGCGGCGACCGCGGTGATCGCCTTGTCGCCGACAGCGAGATCGGCCTGGCCGTCCGTGGTGAAGTACGGCGCGATGAACGTGTCGTAGTGGGCTCGGGCCTCTTCCGCGGTCTGTCCGCCGAGGAACGTCTGCATGTGGCGCACCGTGGTGTCGGGGTCGTCGTGGATCACCTGAAGGGCGCGGCGGTGGGCTCGTACGACGGCCTGGACCGCAGGGTCGTCCGGAGAGATGTAGGTGGGGTCGACGGCCACGCCCACGGTGGGGATCTGGAAGTGGTCGCCGACCCAGGCCAGCACCTGCCAGCTGTGCTCGGCGGCCACCGCCTCCGGTGCCATGGTGCTGCCGACGTAGGCGGCGTCGATGCTGCCGTCGTTGAGCCGGCGCAGATCCATGCCGTAGTCGCCGGGCGAGCGGACGATGGTCTTCACGTCACGGTCCGGGTCAAGGCCGGCCTTTCGCAGCACGATCCGGGCGAATGCGCCGGGCGGGGTGTGCGGGGCGTGGACCGCCAGCCGTCGCCCGGCCAGGTCTGCCAGGGAGGTCAGGCCGGGGCGGGCGAGGAACCAGAACAGCGGGCGGTGGGTGTTGACACTGAGTGCGACCCACGGGGTGCCGTCAGTCAGTCGTGACAGCAGTGCCCGGCCGAGCCCGATGGTGGCGCAGCGGCGCAGCCGTTCCACGTCCCAGGTGCAGCCGTCGCGCAGCGCGACGTGGACACCCTCCTCGGCGTAGTAGTCCTGCTGGTCGGCGATGTACGCGGCCAGCTCCTCGTGCAGGCCTCGTCCGACGTAGGCCAGGTCGATCGTGTGCATGAACGTCTTTCCTTGATCGTTGAAGGGCTCGGCCGCGTGTGCGGAGGTCAGCGGGGCGTCAGTACATGGCCAAGCCGCCGTTGACCGCGGCCGTGGTACCGGTCATGAAGGAGTTGTCCTCGGCGGCGTAGAAGGCGACCGCCTGGGCGACATCGGCCGGGTAGGCCAGGCGGCCCAAGGGGGTGGCGGCCACCTGCCGCTGCCTCGTCGCGTCGTCGAGCACGGCATCGGCGGTGCGGGACTCCACCGGGCCGGGCGAGACGACGTTGACCGTGATGCCCTGCGGGCCGAGTTCCTGGGCGAGATACCGGGCGAACTGCTCGAGTGCGGCCTTGGAAACGCCCAGCGCGATCATGCCCGCCCGAGGCAGGCGGCTGAGTCCGGTGCCGATGTAGATGAGGCGTCCCCACCCTCGATCGGTCATCGTGGGCAGTACGGCTTTGGTGACCGCGAACGCCGCGTGCATCTCGGCGTCGATCTTGCCGCCCAGTTCTTCCCACGTCATGTCCTGGAACGGCTTGACCGCATATGGGATGAGCGCGTTGTGCACGAGCACGTCGATGCCGCCCCAAGCCGCCTGGACCTGTCCGACCATGCTCTCGACGGCCGCCTCCTCGCGTACGTCGGCCTGCATGGCCATGGCCTGGCCGCCTGCGGCCTCGATGTCGGCCACGACCTCCTCGGCCGCCTTGGTGTTGCGGAGGTAGTTGACCACCACGCGCATTCCTCGCGCTGCCAGAAGTTGCGCTGTGGCCGCGCCGATTCCGCTGCTGGCCCCCGTCACCAATGCCACCCTGTCGGTTGTCCCGGTCATGGGTCCACCTCCTTCTCGTCGTCGCGGGCCGTCGGGATGACCGCCCGGGGTTGTTCGTCGTCGATGCCCTGGCCTGTCGGGCGGATCGCCCCGTACAGCACGGTGTCGACGGTCGCCCGCAGCAGATCGGCCGCGGTCCAGTCCAGATCGCGCGGCAACTCCGACATGAGCAGCCGCTCCAACGCGCCGCGGGTGATCTCACTCAGCAGCTCGGGCGGCGCCGGCAGCAAGCCCTGCCGGTGTCCCTCCCGGAACAGCTCGTCGAGCCGCTGGTAGACCACCGCGTCCACACGCTGCTCCACGTACTGGCGCAGCATCGCGTCGCCCCGCCCCGTCGCGAGCTGAGGCGCGCCGATCCGCCCGAGCTCACTGCCCGCCGCGATCAGGAACCGCTGCACCCGCACACCGAACGGCTGCCCTTCCGCGTCCTCGGTCGCCGCCACCAGCGTGCGCTCCACCGCGGCGAACTGGCGGTCCAGCACCGCGGCCAGCAGGCTGCGCTTGTCCGGGAAATGACGGTAGATCGTCTTCTTGCTCATCCCGAGCTCACGAGCGAGATCGTCCATGCTCACCCGCGCGAAACCCGACCCGAAGAACAGCCGGCCGGCCGCCTCCACGATCACGTCCGCACGCCGCTCGTCACTGGTGGAAACTCGAGAAACTGGATTAGTTTCCATAGTTCCCATCGTTGCCCTCCGTCTCTTCGCTGTCAAGGCATGCCGTACGTCCCAAGTGCCTGCCGGCGAGGTCTGGCCGGGGGCGCGCTACCCGGCGGTGGCGAGCCCGATGAGCAGCAGGGCGATGTCGTCCGTCCGGGGCGCGGTCTGCCGTGCATGGTCGATCAGGGTCGTGGCGAGCCGGTCCATGGGCTGGGTCGAGGCCCGGGCGAGCTGGGCGGCGAGCCCGGACATGGCGTCGTCCATGTCGACCCCGGGAGTCTCGACGAGGCCGTCGGTGTACAGGGCGAGGACGGTGCCGGGTGTCAGCGGGATCTCGGTGGGGGGATAGTCCGCGTCGGGGTCGATGCCGAGCAGCACGCCGGGTCGGAGCGAAAGGACCTCGGCGTGGCCGTCCGGGTGACGCAGAACGGGCGGGGGATGGCCGGCGGTGGCGAGGACGGCCCGGCGGCGTGCGAGGTCGAGCTGGGCGTACAGGCAACTGACGAAGCGGCCCGGGTCCATGGCGACCAGCTGGCGGTTGGCCTGCGCGAGGACCTGTGGAGGCGTGGCCCCCGAGGCGGCGTGGGAGCGGATGGCGGGGCGCACCCGGCCCATGAGCGCGGCGGCGGTGACGTTGTGGCCCTGGACGTCGCCGATGACCGCGGCTGCGGTGGTGTCGTCGACCCGGACCAGGTCGTAGAAGTCGCCGCCGATGTCCATGCCGCGGACGCTGGGCAGATAGCGGGCCGCCACATCCAGTCCAGGAAGGTCGGGCAGCGAGTCGGGGAGCAGGGCCGCCTGCAGGGTCTTGGCGAGTTCGTTGCTGGTGTCGTACAGGCGGGCCCGTTCCAGCGCCTGCGCGATCAGTCCCGCGAGCGCGATGAAGACGACCCGCTGCTGGTCGGGAAAGGGGTGGGGCCGGTCGAAGGCGAACACGCACGAGCCCACCGGACGCCCGGAGGCGATCAGCGGCAGAAACGCCCAGGCATGCAGACCCTTCTGATGCGGGGCGGGCGGGTAGGCCCGGGACAGCTCGTCGAAGGAGGCGAAGAAGCTGGGCACGCCGGTGGCGAGGACCCGGACCGCGGGTGCCGGGTGGGTCAGCGGCACGCCGTCGAAGTGTTCGAGCAGCGAGGGGTTGTAGCCGCTGCGGCCGATGACCCGCATTCTGCCGTTCTCGGCCGCGAGCAGGGCGACGGTCCGGGCTCCGAACGCCGGCAGCATCTCCTCGGTGACCAGATCGACCACGTCTGAGACGCCCACGGTTTCCGAGAGGGCGGCGGCCAGGTGCAGCACCCGGTAGATCTCGCCCAAGCGGATCGGCTCGCCCCGGAACGTCTCCGTCATGGTGGGCCCCGGCTGCGAGTCCCCGCCCGGACCGGTCGGCGATATGCGGACGCTCACCCCCGAGCCGTCGGGATAGAGCTCGAACGCGAGCCACTGGTCCGGCGGGCGCATGGCGGTGTAGTAGCCGGGCTTCCGGCTGACCACGGTGGCGCGGAAGTGGTCCTCGAAGGCTGGGTCGGTGTGCCAGGGCAAGGACTGCCAGGGACGCGTGCCGATCAGGTCGTCGGGGCTGCTCGCGCCCAGTAGGGCGGCGGCGGTGGCGCTGACGTAGGTGAACCTGCCCTGGAGGTCGAGGGAGCAACTGCCCCAGGGCAGCCGCTCGACGAGGTCGGCCGCGGCGAGTGCCTCGGCCGGCCCCCGCTTGCCGGCCGGCGGCTGCACCAGGGTGCGGGGTGTGGGTCCCGGGCCGACGGCGTGGCCGGTGCCGGCGGCGTCGCGCAGGAACCGCGCCAGACGCCGACCGGCGGCACGGACCCGTTCAGGGCTCGGGCCGTCGGTACTGGTGGCGCCGGCGCCGGGCCAGAACAGCAGCAGTGCGCCCCAGACCGTGGTTCCGGTGAGGAGCGGTGCCGCGACCACCGCATGGTGGTAGGGCAGGGCGATCGCCGTGCGCGGATAGCGACGGGCGAGGTCCTCCGGGTCGCCGAGCCAGATGAGCCGCCGCTCGCGCACCGCATCGGTCACCGGAAAGCGGCTCGACAGCGGGACCCCGAACCAGGGCGCGAGATACTCCGCCGGCATGCCTGCGGTCACCTCCAGCCGCAGGGTCTGGCCGTCGGACGCCAGGAGGAAGACCGCTCCCGCGTGCACGCCCGTGTCGCGCACGGCGAGCTCCAGCAGCCGGTCCAGCTCTGCCCGGCGCAGTGACCCGGCGGTGGGTGGAGGGGAGCGGGGCCCGTGGGGCTGCGCCGCGCCGCCTTCCCGCATGGCGCACATATCAGTACCGTACGTCCGCACCCGCCGACCCCGCGCGGAGGCCGCTGCCGATTCCCGTCCCGGACGCTGTTCCCCACGACGGTCTGCTCGCCCGTTCGTGTCAGCGTTCGAGGACGAGGGCGAGGCCCTGGCCCACGCCGATGCAGAGGGTGGCGACGCCCGTGCCGGAGCCGCGGCGGGCGAGCTGGTGGGCGACGGTGCCGGCGAGGCGGGCGCCGGAGGCGCCGAGGGGGTGGCCGAGCGCGATGGCGCCGCCCTGCGGGTTGAGGATCGCCGGGTCGAACTCTGGCCATTCGGCGAGGCAGCCGAGGACCTGGGCGGCGAAGGCCTCGTTCAGCTCCAGTACGTCGAGATCGGCGAAGGTCCGGGCGGCCTTGGCCAGGGCCCGGTCGACGGCCTCGACGGGGGCGAGGCCGAAGTAGTCGGGGTCGATCGCGGAGACTCCGGTCGCGCAGACGCGTGCCAGCGGCTCGCGGCCGATGGCCTTCACACCCTCCTCGTCGGCCAGCAGCAGGGCGGCGGCGCCGTCGTTGAGGGGGGAGGCGTTGCCGGCGGTGACCGTGCCCTGCTTGGTACGGAAGGACGGCTTGAGCCTTGCCATCGCCGCGAGGGAGGCGTTCGGGCGTACGCACTCGTCGGCCGCGAACAGCTGGGGGTCGCCGTTGCGCTGCGGGACCGGGACGGGCACCAACTCGGCGTCGAACAGGCCCTGTTCCTGGGCGGCTGCGGCCTTCTGGTGGCTGTGCAGGGCGAACTCGTCCTGCTGCTCACGGCCGATCTCGTGCTTCTCGGCGATCAGCTCGGCCGACTCCCCGAGAGGGATGGTCCATTGCGGGTTCATCGCCGGGTTCACCATGCGCCAGCCCAGCGTGGTGGAGTACAGCTCGGCGTGGGCGGCCGGGAACGGTCTGTCGTTCTTGGGCAGGACGTAGGGGGCGCGGGTCATGGACTCCACGCCGCCGGCGATGGCGACGGAGGCGTCGCCGACAGCGATGGCGCGGGCGGCCTGGATGACGGCTTCGAGTCCGGAGGCGCACAGCCGGTTGACCGTCGCCCCGGGCACGCTGGTGGGCAGGCCGGCGAGCAGGGCGGCCATGCGGGCCACGTTGCGGTTCTCCTCGCCGGCGCCGTTGGCGTTGCCGAGGTACACGTCCTCGATGCGCGCGGGGTCCAACCGGGGTATGCGGGAGAGGAGTTCGCGGATGGCGTGGGCAGCCAGGTCGTCGGGGCGCACCGAGGCCAGGCCGCCGTTGTAGCGCCCGATCGGCGTGCGCACGGCGTCGACGATGTAGACGGGGTTCACAGCAGGCCCTCCGTGACGGTCAGCTTGGCGTCGGTCTTGGCGATGATCTCCTCGACGTCGACGGAAGGTGCGCACTCGACCAGCACAAGCCCCTCGTCGGTGACGTCGAGGACACCGAGATCGGTGATGATCCGGTTCACGCAGTGCTTCCCGGTCAGCGGCAGCGTGCACTCGGTGCGGATCTTCGGCGAGCCGTCCTTGGCTGTGTGCGTCATGACGACAATGACTGTGCGGGCGCCGTGGACCAGGTCCATCGCACCGCCGATCCCCGTGATCATCTTTCCGGGGATCGCCCAGTTCGCCAGGTCCCCCTGCTCGGAGACCTGCATGGCACCCAGCACCGCGACGTCGATGTGCCCGCCGCGGATCATCGCGAAGGACAGTGCGGAGTCGAAGAAGGAGGCGCCGGGCAGAACCGTGACGGTCTCCTTGCCGGCGTTGATCAGGTCCGGGTCGACCTCGTCCGCACCCGGGTAGGGGCCGGTGCCCAGGATGCCGTTCTCCGACTCGAGGATCACCTCCACCCCTGGCGGCAGGTAGGTGGGGATCAGCGTGGGCAGGCCGATGCCGAGATTGACGTACTGGCCGTCGCGCAGCTCACGCGCGGAGCGGGCGGCCATCTCCTCACGAGTCCAGGCCATCAGCTGGTCACCGTCCGCCGCTCGATCTTCTTGTCCGCCGCCTGCTGCGGTGTGAGGGCCAACACCCGCTGGACGAAGATGCCGGGCAGGTGCACCGCGTCCGGATCGATCTCGCCGGGCTCGACCAGCTCCTCCACCTCCGCGATCGTGAGCCTGCCGGCCATGGCCGCGAGGGGGTTGAAGTTGCGGGCGGACTTGCTGAACACCAGGTTTCCGTGCCGGTCGCCCTGCGCCGCCCGCACCAGCGCGAAGTCGGTGCGGATGCCGCGTTCGAGCACGTACTCCGTGCCGTCGAAGACCCGCACCTCCTTGGCCGGCGAGGCCAGAGCGACCCCGCCGGAGCCGTCGTAGCGCCAGGGCAGACCGCCCTCGGCGACCTGCGTGCCCACCCCCGCCGGGGTGTAAAAGGCGGGGATGCCCGCGCCGCCGGCGCGCAGCCGTTCGGCGAGCGTGCCCTGCGGGATCAGCTCCACCTCCAGCTCACCGGACAGGTACTGCCGCGCGAACTCCTTGTTCGCCCCGACATACGATCCCGTCACCCGTCCGATCCGGCCCGCCGAGAGCAGTACCGCCAAGCCCGAATCCATTGCCCCGCAGTTGTTCGAGACGACCGACAGCCCGCCGACGCCCCGCTCGAACAGGGCCTGGATCAGCACGTTCGGCACACCGCTCAATCCGAACCCGCCCACGGCCAACGACGCTCCATCCGGCACATCCGCCACAGCCTCCAGGGCCGTATTGACCAATTTCCCCATATTTTTCGGATCTCCAGATGCTCGCGTGAATTCTGTGTCCATCGCGGAATGTTTTACGCCGCCGACATGTCCGCCCGATGTGCATTCAGCCTGCCGGGGCCGTCCGCTGAGACCTGGTTCCACGGTCCGATGCCACGGCGCGCTTGGCCATCCCGCAGATCGGCGATATTGGCTGCGATTCAAGGGTTGTGCTGTCGGCTGCTCTCGCACGAATCGGGTATTTCACATTCCGGCGGGAACGAGATGCTGACGTGACAGGCGGGCGACCCCGTACGCCACCAGCGCGAGCCCGAGCACCTGGAGGGTCAGCCACCAGCCACCACGCAGTCTTTCCCCGTAGAGGGTGACGCCGAGCGCCAGGCTCACCAGGGTGTCCCCGAGGGTCAGGGCAGGCTGGGAGGCGACCAGCGGTCCGGACTGCATGGCGTTCTCCAGCAGGAACAGGGCGCACACGCCGAGGGCTGCGAACGCATAGGTCTGCCATGTGGTGAAGAAGGCACCCATACCCCGGCGGCCGAGGGCGGCGGTCGAGGACTTCATGAGCGCGGCAGTGAGGGAGTAGGAGACGGCGGCGGCCAGGCCCATGCACGCGGCGCGCGCCGCGCCGTTGGGCAGCCTGACCGCGACGCTGCACAGCACCACCACGGCGAGCAGGCAGCAGGTCAGTACCGCTGTCCACCGGGCCGCGGGGATCCCGAGAGTGCCACCGGTCGGCGCGGCCGCGAACAACGCCAGGCCCAGGCCGCCCCCGATACTGCCGACGGGCACCCAGCCGGCCCGGGGCAACGGGCGCCCGAAGACGATGCTCGCGAGCAGCAGCACGAACGGCAACTCCAGCATGAAGAGCGGCTGTACGACCGCCAGGGCGCCGGTGGCCAGCGCGGCGCCCTGGAAGATCGCCGAGAGGGCGACCCCACCTATGCCGAGCAGCCAGACCGGTGTGCGCAGCAGGTCCCACATCAGGCCGATGCGCAGACCGCTGGACTGCGGGACGACGGTGGCGGCCCGGCGCTGCATCACGGTTCCCAGTGCGTTGGTTGCCGCTGCGAGCAGTGCGAAGATCGGCGACAGCACGGTCAACATCGTGGTCTCCTGTCCCGAGATCACTGTGATCGATGATCGATCGATCGTGGGTGTGGGTCAGTGCTCTGCGAGAAGATGCATCAGCTGGGCGTCCAGGTCGACATGCACGTGCTCGGTGCCGGGTGACACCACCGCATCGGTGCGTTGCAGGAACTCCGTCACCACCGGCCAGGGGAACATGAGGTCCGCCCGTCCTGCGGGCGCCGTGAGGACGATCTGCACCATGTGCTGTCCCTGGTGCCAAGCAGGGCGCAGGCGGACGTCGCCGATACCGACTGGCTGGAGCAGCCCCTCTCTCAGGAGCTCACGGGCGAAGAACCACTCGACCGCCCGGTCACCGCCGAGGCGGAAGGTCGCACGGACCGCGTAGGGATCGTCGGGACGATAGCCCAGTCGCGTGGACACGGGCACCGCCGAGCCGTCCGGCATGACGAGGAGTGCACATAGCTCGGCATCGACGGCACCGGTGCTGGGTCTCGGCATCTCTTCCTCACTCATTTGGTATGGGAGTCGAGCCCTCCGGCCCGGGGCTGTCCCGGACACCGGGCCGGAGGGCTGTCAAGGGTGTTCCATGCGCTCTTGGAACACCGTTGCCCCCTGCATGCATCCCGCCTTCCGCCGCCGTCCCGGGTGACCTCGCTCACCAGCCCGTGGTGCGGACCCACTGCCTCGAACGTGGCCCGCCGGGACGAGACGGTGCTCCTGCGCATAGCCCTCCAGCAGCGAGCGCAGCCGTCGGTGACCTCGGTGCAGTCGGGACAGCACGGTGCCGACGGGAGTCTGCATGATGTCGGCGATCTCACGGGTGGTGAAGCCCTCGACGTCGAAGAGGTACACCGCCGTCCGGAAGCATTCCGGGACGGCTTGCAGCGCCGCCTTGACGTCCGAGTCGGGCAGGTTGTCGAGCGCCTCGGCCTCGGCGGAGCGCAGTCCCGACGAGGTGTGCGAGGCCGCGCGGGCGATCTGCCAGTCCTCGATCGCCGTCGTGTCGTCGCGTTGCGGCCGCCTGCGTTGACTGCGTCGGTAGTTGAGGAACGTGGTGGTGAGGATGCGGTACAGCCAGGCCCTGAGATTCGTGCCCTCGCGGAACTGGTGGAACGAGGCGTAGGCCCGGGCGTACGTCTCCTGGAGCAGGTCCTCGGCGTCGGTCGGACTGCCGGTCATCCGCACGGCGGCCGCGAAAAGCCGGTCACGGTGTACCAGTGCCGGTTCGAAGCGGGCCTGCATGTCGTGGTCCGCCAGGGCCTTCGCGTCCTCATCGGTCGTCCCCGTCGCCGCCGGACTCAGCGGGGTGTCGGGGTCGGCCTCGCAGTCGGGTCCGGTTCCGGTCATGGTGCCTCCTGGGGTGGGGACGACGGCCGGATCTCAGCCGTCGATCAGGTGCGCGCCGGACCGGTCCGCACCTGGTCCGGGAGACGCACGGACAGCGGCCGTATTCCTGGGTTCGGCACCCCCCGACCTGAACCCTCGCCGCTCGTGAATGCGGACCCCTCGGACGCCGTTCCGGTGACCTCGACCGGCATCTCCGCCTGACAGAGGTCGGGATCCACGATCCAGCCCATGGACACCCACCGCATCGCGCAGACGAGTGATGTCCGTCGAGAGCCGGAGGCCCCGGGCGCGGAGCCTGTCGCACGAACAAGGTATTTCAACGCCGGTGCCCGTTATCCCTCGCGGATTACGTTGACCCCCGTCATTCAGGCATCGAAAGTCTTGGTTCCAAGCAGACGGCGGGACTGGGGAATTCTCATGAAGACATTCGTGCATCGGGGACAGATCACCAAGGTGGTCTTCGGCAGCGGTACGCGCAGCCGTATCCCTGAAGAGGCTGATGCCCTCGGATGCCGTCGGGTGCTCATCCTGTGCACACCCGGTCAAGCGGGCCAGGCAGCGGAGGTACACGACGTACTGGTTACGGCGGCGGTGGGAACCTTCACGGAAGCGGCTCCGCACACCCCCGTCGAGGTCACGGAGAAGGCGGTCGCGTATGCCAGAACCGTGGGAGCGGACTCGGTGCTCGCCATCGGCGGTGGCTCGACGATCGGCCTCGGCAAGGCGATCGCTGTGCGGACCGGGCTGCCACAGCTGGCGTTGCCCACCACCTACGCCGGCTCGGAGATGACGCCGATCCTCGGAGAGACCGAAGGGCGCCGGAAGACGACCCGCCGGCTGCCGGAAGTGCTGCCGAAGACCGTGGTGTACGACGTCGACCTGACGTTCACGTTTCCCGCGGCGGCATCGGTGGTCAGCGGCATCAACGCGATGGCGCACGCGGTGGAGGCCCTCTACGCACAGGACCGGGACCCGCTCGCCTTCCTGATGGCCGGTGAAGCGCTCGAATCCCTCATCCGCTCCCTCCCGGTCGTCGCACAACGTCCGGACGACGGCGAGGCGCGGGCCGATGCCCTGTACGGGGCGTGGCTGGCGGGCACGTGCCTCGGCACGGTCGGCATGGCCCTGCACCACAAGGTGTGCCACGTCCTGGGCGGCACGTTCGGGCTTCCGCACGCCGAAACCCACACGGTCGTGCTGCCGCACGTGGTCGCCTACAACGCACCGGCGGCGCCCGAGGCCATGGCACGCATCGCAAGGGCGCTGTCGGCGGCCGACGCCGCGAAGGGACTCTTCGACTTCGCGGGACGGCTCGCCGCCCCCAGGGCGCTGCGGGACCTCGGCATGCCGGAATCGGGCATCGAGCAGGCGGCCGAACTCATCGTGCGGGACGGCTACTGGAACCCGCGACCAGTCGAACGGACGGCGGTACGCGCCCTCTTGGCCCGCGCCTGGGCCGGACAGCCGCCGTGCACATCACCCGGCGACGGACATCCCCGGACCGAGTCCGCGACCCACCACCCCACCACCACGGGAGCGCGTCATGCGTGATCTGACCAGCGACACCATCACCGAGGCCGTGATCTCGACCATGCGGGGCACCAAGGACTCCCGCGTCGCAGAGATCCTGGAATCACTGGTGCGGCACCTGCACGCCTTCGTCCGCGACGTCGAACTGACGCAGGACGAATGGGCCCGGGGAGTCGACTTCCTGACGCGCACCGGGCAGACGTGCACCCCGACGCGTCAGGAGTTCATCCTGCTGTCCGACGTGCTCGGAGTCACCATGCTGGTCGACGCCCTGACCAACCGACGCCCCAGCCAGGCCACGCAGAACAGCGTGCTGGGCCCGTACTTCAGGGAGGACAGGCCGCAGCAGGCCGACGCCGCCGACATCTCCGGGGGTCTGTCCGGTACCCCGCTGTTCTTCGAGGGACGGGTCGTGGACCACGAGGGAGCGCCGGTGGCCGACGCGGCGGTGGACGTCTGGCACAGCGACTCGGAAGGCCACTACGACACGGAGGTGCCCGGCCTGGACGAGCCGGCCATGCGCGCGCTGTTCCGCACCGACGAGACGGGGCACTTCGCTTTCCGTTCCATCCGCCCGTCCAGCTACCCGATACCCGGTGACGGCCCGGTCGGCGAACTCATGAGCGCGACCAGCAGGTCGCTCATGCGTCCCGCCCATGTGCACCTGCTGATCGAAGCACCGGGATTCCAGCGCGTGACCACCATGCTCTTCCCCTCGGACGACCCACACCTGGACACCGATCCGGTGTTCGGCGTCAAGGAGTCGCTGGTCGACCGCTACGACACCTACCCGGCCGACGCCGGGCCCTGCCGGGGCATGACCGACGTGCCGTACACCCTGCTGCGCCACACCTTCGTCCTCGAACCCTGCGTCACGGACTGATCCTCACGGCGTCACCACGACGGGAGCCGGTCATCCACGAGGACGGCCGATGTCGAACACTTCATCACACCGCGGGGTTCAGCCCCGAATTCACGGAGGTCCTCAAATGAGTGAAACCCTTGATGTCGTCTTCGGGTTCCGAGCCACGATGAGCCGGCTCGCCACGGGTGTCAGCGTGATCACCACATGCTCGGGCAGCACGCCCATCGGCATGACGGCGAGCGCCGTCTCCGCGCTGTCCCTCGAGCCGCTCCAACTGCTCGTGTGCATCGGCAACCAGCTCTACACGCGAACCGCGATCGCGGAGCACGGCCGCTTCGCCGTCAACGTCCTCGGCGAGGACAGCGAGCACCTCGCGCGGAACTTCGCCGTTTCCAAGCCGGACAAGTTCGCGGGTGTGGAGACCATCGACGACCACGGCGTGCCGGTGCTGAAGGACGCCATCGCGGCTGTCGTGTGCGACGTCGCCGCGGCGCTGCCCGGCGGCGATCACACCATATTCGTGGGCGACGTCCGCCACTTCGAACACCGGCTGGAAGGCCGGCCGCTGCTCCACTTCGGCGGAGACTTCGGCACGCTCAGGCCCCCCTGCAAGCGCGGGTGACAGCGGCCCGACGGAGGCTGCCGTATCCCTGCCCCGGTCCACTACGGCCCCCGGCGTCCGACTCCTGCAGGCGAGCCACGGACGCCGGGGGCTCCACCAGTCCTGACGACTCCACCGAAGGTGCCATGACCAGTTCCGTGCCGTCCTTCAAGCTGCGTCCTGGGGACCAGCCCCCGCACCTCCTGACCCGCCCCCGGCTGCTGCGCCGGCTGGACGCGTCGACCGAGCCCGTGGTGGTGGTCTCCGCGCCCGCCGGCGCCGGAAAGACGGTGCTCCTGACCGAGTGGTCGCGAAGCCTCGCAACTCGTGGCGCGTGCGCCTGGCTCAGCCTGGACGCGTACGACAACGCCCCGGGCCGGCTCTGGGCCGGCATCCTGCGGGCGTTGCAGCACGTACGGCCGGAACTGCCCGTCCGCCCCCACAGCGGCGAGTGGACACTCGACGCGTGGCTCGAGGAGATCCTGCCGAGCCTCGTGAGCGGACTGGACGGACAGGGACCGCTCGCGCTGATCCTCGACGGAGTGGAATCGATCACGGACGTCGATGCGGTCCGCAGCCTTTCGGATTTCCTGACAAGGCTTCCGCAGGGCTTTCGCGTCGTTCTGTCGACCCGTCACGTTCCGGGTGGACCCGTACCCACCCTGCGCGCCCGGGGCGCGATCGCCGAACTCGACCGGCACGACCTGGCCTTCACCCCCGAGGAGGCACAGGCCGTGCTCACCGATCTGCTCGGGTCCGCTCCGGCCCCGGACACGTTGAGCGCGGTGTACGAGACCACCGAGGGGTGGGCGGCGGCGCTGTGCATCATGGGCCGAACCCTCGCTCGCTCGTCCAACGACGCCGACACGGCGGCCGACCTGGCCCGCGGCAGGCGAGCGGTCACCGAGTACCTGGCCACCGAGGTGCTCCACCGGCTCACCACCGAGCAGCGCGAGTTCCTGCTCCGTACCAGTGTGCTCGACGAGTTGAGTGCCGGGCCGTGCCGAGCCCTCGCCGGGGACCGGGCGGGCGTACTGCTGCGCGAGCTCGCACGAACCGTCCAACTGCTCGTACCGGTAGCGGCCGATCCCTCGGCATACCGGCGTCACCGCGCACTGTCCGCGCTGCTCTGCGACCTTCTCGGATCCGAAGGGCGCGAGACCGCCGTGTCGCTGCACAGGACGGCGGCTCGGTGGTACTCACGGCAGGGCGAGACGACCGCGGCCGTACGGCACTGGGTGCGCGGCGGTGACGAGGCCGCCGCCGTCGCGTCGATACTCCACGACTGGGAACAGGCGATCTCGGCAGGCCGCGGTCGGGAGGTCAGGCAATGGCTGGAGCTCTTGCCGCTCCGCACGGTCGCCGCCGACGCAAGACTGTGCGTCGTGGCGGCGATGGCGGCCCTGTCGGCGGGTGCTCCGGAAACGGCCCGGCGCTGGCTGGACATGGTCCGGCTCAGGGGGCCGGGAGCGGAGACGGTCGGCGAAGGCAGCACGGTGTCCGATGCGGCGGCTGTCGCCCGGGCCGTGGCCTGCTGGCTGCAGGGGGAGGTCCTGACCGGCGACCGTCTCGCCGAAACCGTCTTCGCCGGCACCGCCCCGTTGACTTCCTGGCGTGCCCTGGCCTGTACGGCCCGCGGTACCGCTCTGCTGTGGACCTCCCGGTACGAGGAGGCCGAGGCGCTGCTCGGCGAGGCGACCCGTGACGCGCATGCCGCCGGGCACGGCCTGACGCTCGTCCGCGCGCTGGGGCTGCGGGCGCTGTGCGCCCTGCTGGCCGGACGCCATGAGCCGGCGCGCATGCTGAGCGACGAAGCCCTGGACGCGGCCGGGACGGCCGGGCTGGAGCGGCACTTCGTCGCGGCGCCCGCCTACATCGGCAGGGCCGGCCTGCTCCTCGATGAGGGACGGGCCGACGAGGCCGAACGGGCCCTGGCCGATGCGGAAGCGGCGCTGGCGGACTCGTCCAGGACAGGAAGCGAACCCCAGATGCACGCCTTGTATCACGGCACACGGGCACGACTTGCCACTGCGCGACGCGACGCGGACGCCGCGCGGGAAGCCCGTGGGGCGGCCGAGCGGGCAGCGGCCCGGTGCGAGTCACCAGGAGTGCTCACGGATCTGCTCGGGGGAGTCGGGGAGGACACCGTCGTGCCGCTCGTCGTGTCCGGCCCCCAGGAGCTGTCGCTCGGCGAGCGCCGGGTGCTCCGCGCCCTGTGCGGTCCGCTGACACTGCGTGAGATCGCCGCCGAGTTCTATGTGTCCCACAACACCGTCAAGACACAGGTACGGGCGGTCTTCCGCAAACTCGGTGCGCACGACCGGAGCGCAGCGGTCGCCAGGGCCCGGGAGTGCGGCATGCTCTGACCCGGGCCCCGGCATCCTGCTACGAGGCGTTCTGACGAGAGGCGTCCTGGCGTCGGGCGTAGTCCGCCTGGGCCAGGTACGCGGTCTCCTGCTCCCCGTCGTTGCTCACGCTCTCGATGCCGCAGACCTTGCGCGCGAGGTCCGCCATGCTGCCGGTGGGGGACATCTCGGCACGTTTCATGGTGAGGCTTCGGATGGCCAGCAGGGGCGTGCCGTTGAAGTTCTCGAAGGTGCTGATGCGGTCGCCCCAGTCGGACAGGAACATGTCGCGGATCACCCGGCTGATCTTCAGCCGGTCGTGCGGCCTGCCGACCGGTCCGGTCTGCAGCGCCGTCAGCCACGGCCGCAGTTCGGGCCGCTCCCACTGCCCCTCGGTTGGATAGATGAGCGCGGCACGACCGGACAGGTCGATGAGCTCGTGGGTCAGGTCGGTGATGTGCTCGATGTAGTACGCCCGCCCGAAGTCGAACATCAGGACGTTCGGCTTGTAGATGCCGCCGGGAGTGAAGAAGCCTTCGTCCTCCGAGGCGATCACATGCGCCTTGAGCGTCTGGAGGAAGCCGGCGAACCGGGCGATCCGCGCCTGGACGGGCGGCAGTTGGTAGGTGCCGATGTGCTCGGTGATCAGCAGGGCCAGACCGAGCATCAGCTCGGCCTTGACCATGGCACGCACCAGCGAGTGGTAGTGCAACCAGTCGAAGACGCGCTGCGGGTACAGCGAGGCGTGCTGGGGGTTGCCGATGTGGAAGACCCGGTTCCAGGGGATGAGCACGTCCTCGAACACGATGATGCTGTCCAGCTCGTCACCCTGCGAGGCGAGCGGGTGCTCCACCTCCTCGCCGTCGCGGACGTTGCTCTCGCGGCAGATGATGGTGACCCCGGGGGTGTTGGGCTTCACCGCCCCGTAGATGATCTGCTCCGACACGATGCCGGGGCGGTAGAAGACGCCGATGTGGATCCAGTCCCCGAAGGCCGCGCCGGTGCTGATCGACTTCACACCCCGCACGGTGATGCCCTCGTCCGAGGTGGCGACCACCCGCAGTGCGGGGGAGATGGCCTGTGCCGAATCGCGCGAGCGGTCCGCCTGCGGGTCGACGAAGGCCGGCGTCGCGTTGAGGTCGCCGTCCCGCATCACGTTCCAGAAGTCGAGGATCCCACCGGTGAGGTCCCGCCCGTCGGTCCCGACGGACTGGCTGCTCCAGGGCTCGGGGTCGTCGACGTAGGTCAGCAGGACGTAGTTGTTGACGTCCGGCGTGCGCGGGATCGCACCGCCGCCCAGTTCCCGCTGCACCGTCTCCAGGTAGCGCCGCTTGCGCAGCAGGTCCTCCTTGGAGCGGTGCTGGAACCACGTCATGGACCGCCGGACACCGTCCTCGTCCAGGAACGTCATGACGTCCTGGAGGTCGGGACGGTGGTGCAGGTCGTAGAAGTCCGCGATGCTCCGGGCGTACGCCCTGGTCTTGGGGTGCGTGGACACGTCGTCGACGAGTTCGTCACCCACCCACACCGTGCGGCCGTCGTTCAGTGCCGCGAGGTATTCCTTGCCTGTACGCACGTCGTGCTCCTCTCGGGGGGCAAGAGATCTGGACGCGTCGAAGGATGTGTCGTGGCGGGGTGAGCGGACGGCACGGAACCGGCAATCACCCGGGTGAAAGCGCCGGGCACACATGAACCGGCGTTGAGGGCGATGTGGCCGTGCGGCATGCTGGCCCCATGCGCAGCACAGACCCCGTGGGTGACCGGCCCGGTGGGCGTGGGCACCGGGCCGTGAACGGCCTGCGCCTCAGGGGACGGGGCCGCGAGATGGCGGCTGTCCGTGAGGCCCTGGACGCGGTGCGTGGCGGGCGGGGTGCCTGCGTCGTCGTGGAAGGCGCACCCGGCGTCGGCAAGAGCCGGCTGCTGGCGGAGCTGGACGAGATGGCACGGCGGTCCGGGTTCGACGTGGTGTCCGTACGGGCCGACGAGCTCGACCAGTACGCCGCCGGAGCCGCCCTGCAGTCCGCCCTGCAGTTCTCCGACGGTTCCGAACGAGCGGCCGCGGCCACCGACGATCAGCGGCTGTGGCTGCTGGACAGCATCACGGACGCTCTCGAGGAGCGTGCCCAGCGCGCCCCGGTGGCCGTGCTGGTGGACGATGCGCAGTGGGCGGATCCGGCCACGCTCCTGGTGCTGCGCACCCTGCCCCGGCGACTGGCGGGTTCGCGGATCCTGTGGGTGCTGGCGGTACGATCGGAGACCGAGCGGCCGACCGTTGCCAGGGTGCGGGAGGACCTCGAACGCCTCGGAGCCCGGTGGCTGACCCTCGGTCCCCTGCCGCAGCAGGAGCTGCAGCACATCGCGGCCGACGTCCTCGGGGCGAAACCGTCACCCGGTCTGGCCCGGCTCCTGCGGGGCGTCGGGGGCAATCCGTTTCTGGCGATCGAACTGGTGCGCGCCTTCGTCGACACGGACGCCGTCAAAGTGGAGGCGGGCGTGGCGAGCCTGCCGCACGACGGCATCCCCGTCGGTTTCCGGCGGAGCGTCGCCGCGCGTCTGGACCGGCTCCCGGAGGATGCCGTGCGCCTCCTCCAGATCGGGTCCGTCCTCGGCCGGGAGTTCGACCTCGGTACGGCCGCCCGCATGCTCGGCAGGCAGGTCGGCAGCCTGCTGTCGGGCGTCGAGGCGGCCCTGAACGCCGGTCTGCTCTCCGGCGACGGGCCGCGACTGGCGTTCCGCCACGACCTCATGCGGCAGGCCGTCCACGAGAATCTGGCGCCGGCCGTACGGACCGCTCTGCACCGGGAGGCCGCCGACATTCTGCGGGGCATCGGGGCACGATCGGCCGAGGTGGCCTGGCACGTCGTCCTGTCGGGCGGCCCGGTCGACGACGACGCCGTGACCACATTGACCACCGCGGTACGGGAACTGTCCTCGTCGGCCCCTGACGCGGCTGCGGACCTGGCTCAGCAGATCGCCGGACTGCTGCCCCTGCACGACCGGCGGCGCATCGCCCTGCTGACCGACGCCGCGGAGTACCTCGGCCGGACCCGCCGGGTGCACCAGGCGCTCGACCTGGTCGACGCGACCCTGTCGGACCGGCTGGAGCCGGTGCAGGAGGCGCGTCTGCGCCTGGTGGCTGCCGAGATCCACCAGGCCGCGGGCGACGATGCCGCAGCGATGACACACCTCCAGCAGGCTCTGGTCCTTCCCGGGCTGCCGACTGACCTGCGAATCAGGCTGCTGAAGACCAAGGCGACGGGCCACGTGTACCTCGGGGACATCACCGCTGCCGAGCAGACCGACATCGGACTGGTCGAGGCCTCCTACCGCAGCGAGGACCCGGCCGTCGTCGTCAGCGCCATGGTGTTCCAGTCGCAGACGTTCTTCTACCGCGGGCGCCTGGCCCGCGCCCTTGAGCTCGCCGAGGAGGCCACGGCACGCGCCGCCGGCACGGAGTCCGGCGTACTCTACCTGCGGCCTCCGCGGATTCCCGCGCTGTGGCTGGCCACGGTGCTGACCGCCACCGACCGGCTCGCGGACACCGAGCGGGTGCTGCGGGAGGGGCAGCGCGAAGCGGAGACGCTGGGCCTGGGCTGGTCGCTTCCCCACTGGCATGCGAGCCGTGCCTGCGCGCTGTTCGAACAGGGGGCGCTGGACGACGCGGCCGTGGAGGCCGAGTCCAGTCTGATGGTGGCCGACGAACTCGAGATCACCCAGCCGAATCCGCAGGCCCGCTCCGTCCTGGCATTGGTGGAGATCAGACGCGGTGACCTCGCCAAAGCCAGGGACCATCTCCGCGCCGCCGAAGCCGGATACGGCACGAGCACCCAGCGGTTCGGCCTGTGGGTGTCGCTCGCACGCGCCTGCCTGGCCGACGCGGAGGGCCGGGACACCGCAGCGGCAGCGGCGATGGGCGGCAGCTTCACGGACGCCGAGCCGGCACGCCTGCTTGCGGTGCCGCCGTCTCACTGGCCCGGGATCGTGCGCATGGCGCTCCGCGGCGAGGACCCCTCGCTCGCGCAGGCCGTGTCCGGCGCATTGCGCACCCTGGCCGCACAGGACGGCGGCCAGCAGATCGTCGGGACAGTCCGTGCCCATGTGGACGGCCTGCTCCACCACGACCAGGGCGCACTGGCGTCCGCCGTCACCGGTTACCGGAGCACCGGCAGGCGGCTGGCCCTGGCCGCGGTCTGCGAGGACCTCGGGGACCGCGTGGCCGCGTCGGGCGACAGCACATCGGCGATCCCGTATTTCGAGGAGGCGGGTGAGCTGGCGTCGGCATGCGGAGCCCTGCGCGATCACGAACGGATCATGCGGCGCCTCAGGCAGTTCGGCGTGCGCACAGCTGCCCCACGGCACCACACGACCGGCGCAGCGGGATGGGAGAGCCTGACCGAATCCGAGCGGAAGCTCATCCCGCTCGTCGTGGAGGGCCTCACCAACCGGGCCATCGCCGACCGGCTCTACGTGTCCGTGCACACCGTCAACACGCATATGAAGCACATCTTCACCAAGCTCGGCATCAACACACGAGTCGAACTGACCCGGCTGGCGATCGAACGGGGCGGCATCGCCGACGGGGCGGACTGAGCGACGCCTGCGGCGGCGGGGCCCGGCGGCGAGGATCCCGTGAATGGGCGATGCAGGCGGCTGACGCACGGGTGATCCTGGTCGCGACGGCGCCACAGGCACGGTGCCGTCAGCGATCCGATCACATGCGGACGGCTGAGCCCGGAGACCGACCGGGTCGTTCCCCTGGCGCAGACCGGGCCGCGTACCAGGCGCTCGAGAAGGAGTACCGGCGTGGGAGGACTTTCCCCCGTGTCGCGGACGGATGGTCAACCGCGGCCCGGGTCGGTCGGCACCGGCGCGGTCGCCGGACGCGGATACCGCGGCCAGCTCCGTGCAGCCGTGGCCGCGAGCGCGGCCCCGCACGGATACACCCTGGCGCTGTGGACCGCCACCGCCGTGACGTCGTCCGATCGGGGCGCCCCAGGGACGGCCGAAGTCCTGGCACTCCTCGCCGGTGCGACGCTCGCCTTCGTCGGGCTGGGTGCCGTCGCGTACGGCGGCTCCCCCATGAAGCCGGAGAGGTCCGCCCCGGCCGGCACGTGGATATGGGCCGCCTTCCATCTGCCCATGGCGGCTCTCGCTGCGCTGGTCAGCCTGTTGCTCGCATGGTGCTGTTCCGGTCCCCTCCTGTGGGGGCTCGTCGGGACGACCACGACGGCTGTCTATCTGCTTGCTGTCAGCGCCCAGTTCCTCTGTTTCCCAGTTCGCCGAATCACCTAGATGCCAAAGCCGCACACCCAGTAAGAGGTTCACCATGTCACTCGCACTCGACCCCGCAGCCCAGGACCTTCTGTTCCGGGAGGCTCGTACCGCCAACACCTTCACCGACGACCCGGTGACGGACGACCAGGTGAAGGCGATCTACGAACTGGTCAAGTACGGTCCCACCAGCATGAACCAGCAGCCGCTGCGGATCGTGCTGGTTCGTTCCGCCGAGGCGCGTGAACGCCTGACCGGACACCTGTCCGAGGGAAACCGTAAGAAGACCGCGGTCGCCCCTCTCGTCGCCATCCTCGCCGCGGACAATGAGTTCCACGAGGAACTGCCGAGCCAGTTCCCCCACTTCCCGCAGGCAAGGGATCTCTGCGCCGAGCGTGCGGTGCGTGAGCGTTCCGCAAGGCTCAACGCGCTCCTCCAGGTCGGCTACTTCATCATCGGCGTCCGCGCGGCCGGCCTGGCCGCGGGACCGATGACCGGCTTCGACGCCGAGGGCATCGACAAGGAGTTCTTCAGCGACGGCGAGCATTCGGTTCTCGCCGTCGTCAACATCGGCAGGCCGGGCGAGAATGCCTGGTTCCCGCGCTCCCCACGCCTGACGTACGCGCAAGTGGTCACGACCGTCTGATCCACTGCCAGGCATCTGAGCTCCGAAACCCCCTCCGGTCATCCACGCGTCCGCAGGCCCGGGGGGAGGGTCTCCCCCTCCGGGACCGGTTCCGTCCGGCTCCCGGCGGTGTCGCCGATGGCGGTGTGCGCGGGCGGCCATGGCAACAGGGCGATCAGGGAGTGTGCCCGGTGGATGAGGAAGGCGGCGAGTGGCAGTTCGGTAGCCAGGGCAAGGCCCCCCGCCATCCAGACGTCCTCAGTTCCGACATCGAGCGAGATGTCGAACCAGGTGTCGCAGATCAGCAGGACTGCTGTGGCGTGCGCGTACAGAATGACCGAACGGCTGCGCCGCCAGGCCAGGAACGCCGTGGACGCCAACGCCATGATGAGCAGCACGTCGAATCCGACCCAGGTCAGGCGCCACTCGTGCACGTGGTGGGACGACGGCAGCGTCAGACCCAGCATCACGGTCCAGGGTATGAGACAGGCGGCGCATGTGGCGAGCAGCTCAGCGGTGTGCCTCCTGCGGCGGTCCGGCGCGAGGCCGCGGTGGCCGGTATGTTCCTTGATCACTTGCGGTCCGTCCTCGCGCACTTCCTCCGACACCGGCAGGTTTCCCGGATCCCACATGGGCACAGCCGTATACGTCGTTCCGGATATTCCCGCGGTGTGCCACCGAACCTCTCGGGCCGCGGGCGATGCCGGTGTCACCCACTACGGGCGTGCCAACCCGAACGTCTTCAGCTGCTCCCAGATCCACGGGTAGAAGCGGTCGTACCTGGAACAGTCCCAGACGTGTCCGCGATGTCCGTCGTGGTGGCCACCGACGGTTCCCGTCTCGGCCACCGCACCCGCTCGCGCAGGGACGCGCGCGTCGGCCGGAAGAGCAGCCGCGTTCGCGGAACCCCCGGCGACGAGGAGGGTGCCTCCGGCGAATGCCAGAGCGGCGGCGGTGGTCGCTATACGCCGTACGAGCTTGTTCTTGGTACGCAAAACAATCATTCCCTGGTTTCCGGAGAGTAGAAACTGCCAACGCGGCCAGTTTCGATCAGGAAGGTGCGTAGTGCATCGCATGATCTGGTGATTGACTGCTGCCCAGGTGGCGCCATGCTGCAGGTATGTATTGTGGGCTTGCGTCGAGACCTGATAGTCACATGAATCGCTAGATTGTGCGATGTTCTCAGTTCCTTTCCGGTCCACTCTGCCCAGAGAGCTGATACCGCTCGAGTTTTCTTGACTCGGCGGTCGTCTGCCGAAGAAAAGTGGCACACGAAACCAGATCGGGGTCGGGAGCGTGGAGGGCCGGGATGTCCAGGCGCAGTAGCAAAATCGAGTTCGTAGGCTCGCAGGGCGTCCCGCTCGTGGCGCGCCTGGATCTGCCGGAGGGGACGCCTTGGGCGTACGCCGTGTTCGCCCCCTGCTTCACATGCGGCAAGGACTGGTTGGCGGCCGCTCGGATCTGCCGGGAGCTGGCCGAACGCGGAATCGCGGTCCTCAGTGTGGACTTCACCGGCATCGGTGAGTCCGGGGGTGACTTCGCCGACAGTACATTCAGCTCCGATGTGGACGATCTCGTGCGCGCCGCCGACCACTTGCGTGAGAACTTCACGGCACCGTCGCTCCTCATCGGGCATTCGCTGGGCGGCGCAGCCGTGCTGGCCGCCGCGCACCGGATACCCGAGACAGCGGCGGTGGCCACGATCGGTGCACCTGCGGAGCCGGAGCACGTCGTACACACGTTCGGCGGCAGGCGGGAGGAGATCGAGCGGAACGGGGAGGCCGAGGTGAGTCTCGGAGGCCGCGTATTCCACATCCGTCGGGAGTTCCTCGACGACATCTCCGCGCAGCCTCAGGCCGAGCGCATCCGCCGACTGCGTCACGCGCTCCTGGTGTTGCACTCGCCGATCGACGAGACGGTAGGTGTGGAGAACGCCCAGCGGATCCTCGACGCAGCACGGCACCCCAAGTCCTTTGTCGCGATCGATGGCGCCGACCATCTGCTCACCGATCGTGCCGACGCCCGCTATGTCGCGACGCTGCTGGCCGCATGGGCCGGCCGATACGCGCGCGGTTCGGTCCAGGCCGGGCCGGCGTGACGGAATTCGCATACCCCGAGCCGATAGGACTTCCGTGCGCCGAATGTGCCGTATATCGCATCATACAGACATTGTGACGCTACTGGGACAGGAGTAGGTTTCGCACGTGATTAGAATTGCATCGATCGTATTTATTGGAGTCCTCGCAGTCGCATTCGGATCCTTCGCGGCGACCGTGTCTCCCTGGTGGTGGCCGGCCGCCGTGCTGTGCGCGGCGTTGGCGGGCGTGGGTACCTACGATCTCCTCCAAAAGCGCCACTCGGTGCTGCGCAACTACCCTGTGCTGGGACATGTGCGCTTCATGCTGGAGTCGATCCGGCCGGAGTTGCAGCAGTATTTCATTGAGCGCAATTACGACGGCCGTCCCTACGACCGGGATGTGCGCAGTCTCGTCTATCAGCGCGCCAAGGGCTTGGAAGCGGAGCAAGCGTTCGGGACCGAACGGAACGTCTATGCCGAAGGATATGAGTACTTCGAGTCGTCGATGAGGCCACGCCCGGTGCCGGCGGAGCAGCCGAGGGTCCGCATCGGTGGTCCGGACTGCGCCAAGCCCTACGACATGGCCCTGTTCAATGTCTCGGCGATGAGTTTCGGCTCGCTGTCCGCCAACGCCATCCTCGCCCTGAACCAGGGCGCCGCCCTCGGAGGCTTCGCACACGACACGGGTGAGGGCGGCCTGTCGGAATACCATCTGCGGCACGGTGGCGACCTGGTGTGGGAGATCGGTACCGGATACTTCGGCTGCCGCACCGAGGACGGCCGTTTCGACCGGGCGCGGTTCGCGGAAAAGGCTGCTCACGACAGCGTGAAGTGCGTGTCGCTGAAGCTGTCCCAGGGAGCCAAACCCGGCATCGGAGGAGTGCTGCCCGGGGAGAAGGTCACCGCCGAGATAGCCCGGGTACGCGAAGTCCCCGAGGGGCGGACCGTCATCTCGCCCCCGTACCACGAGGTTTTCAGTACCCCACGGGAACTGATCCGGTTCATCGCCGAGATGCGCGAGCTGTCCGGGGGCAAGCCGGTCGGCTTCAAGCTCTGTGTGGGCTCCCGGCGTGAGTTCCTGGCGGTGTGCAAGGCCATGATCGAGGAGGGCACCGCGCCCGATTTCATCATCGTCGACGGAGCGGAGGGCGGCACCGGAGCCGCCCCGCCGGAGTTCGCCGACCATCTGGGCAGCCCCCTCACCGAGGGCCTCATCACGGTCCACAACGCTCTGGTCGGCGCCGGCCTGCGGGACCGGATCAGGATCGGCGCCAGCGGCAAGGTGGCCACCGGAGCCGACATCGTCAAGCGCATGGTGCAGGGCGCCGACTTCACCAATGCGGCTCGCGCCATGATGTTCGCGATCGGCTGCATCCAGGCGCAGAGCTGCCACACCAACACCTGCCCCGCCGGAGTCGCCACACAAGACCCGCGCCGCGCCCGCGCGTTGCACGTCGACGACAAGTCGGTCCGGGTGCAGCGCTTCCAGTCCGCCACGGTGAACAGCTCCCTGAAGATCATCGCCTCGCTGGGCGTGAACGGACCGGCCGAGCTGCGCCCGCACATGCTGCGCCGGCGCGTGGATCCGGTCACGGTCCGCTCCTACGCGGAGCTCTATGAATGGCTGGACCCGGGGCAGTTGCTGATCGAGCCGCCGGAGTCCTGGGCGGTGGACTGGAAGGCCGCCGACCCTGATCGTTTCGCCGCTTGACTGGTCTCGCCGCGGTGAGCGGGCGGGGTGCGCCATCGACGCCGGCACCCCGCCGCTCTTCGCCGTGCCCAAGTCGCGGCCCGTGCACGGCCCGCGCATCGACCACGTCCTCGCCCAGGCCCCGCCCGAGGCATGGCAGCATCTGTCGGCGGGTGCGGGAGCCATGGGCGAACGGTTCTACGACTGGGCAGCCGCCCGCTTGCCCGCAGTGTGTGGGAGTTCGACGGCGACGAGCCGACCCGGCAGCGGCGGATGCTGGCCCGCCGCAGCATGAGCGAGCCCGACGAAATCGCGTACTACCTCGCCTGCGCCCCGCTGGCGGCCACTGTCGTAGAAGTACGAGGTCCGCGGCTACATGGGATGGTGCCGGCACATCACGCTCACCATGCTCGCCCATGCGTTCCTCACGGTGAGAGCCGTCCAGAAGTGAGAATATGGGGTGACCCGACCGACGCACCCGACCTCGTGGACCTCACACCGGCTGAAATCCGTCGTCTGCCGGCAGCTGAAGCCCGCCACACTCCTGCATGCCGCGACCACGCGGTGAACTGGTCCGGATGGTGGCGTCGCCACCAAGTACGCGCCCGCCGCTGTCACTAGATGCGGCGCGGACACACGTTGGTGGGACAGCCCGTCCAAGACCGTCCCACCCATGCCAGACCCTCGCTACGCTCCCCAGCTCTGACTGACTCACCGCTACTACACCATGCCCGGCTTGGCGCTTCCATGGTGGGCCGTGGCGGACGACGTTCAGCGGGAATCCTCCGCGAGCTCAAATTTCCATCTGCCGATGGAGTCACAGTGCAGGCACCGTATTTCGGTCCAAGCCTGGTCTAGAATGAGGTGCTTGCGTCGTCCTCGTTCGGCGGGTGTCTCTGCCCGTTCGGCGGCGATCCGCCGAGCCTCTTGCTGGTCCCTGGCGTTGTCGACCAGGTAGAAGCACCGAATTATACGATCGGGGGCAACGTGGTAGCGGAATCCGATCAACCAGATGACGGTGTCAGTCATTGTCGGCTCATCAGCTTCAACGAGGGGATGGGTGAATGGCATTTCATGTCAGTGATTCTCCTGGCCGACTGCCAGCCACGCTGAAAGCCAGGGCTCCAGTCCGCCTGTGAATGTTTGGCCTGGCTCATACTTCGGAGAGTCGAGATCGGTGGTGGCGCACTCCGGGATGCGCGTGTGACAAGACGAGGAAGGTTGGGACTCAGCTGGCGTAGAGCTCAGGGCACTGTCAATACCGCTCATCGTGCAAAACACCCCCGGCCTCTATCAGGAACTAAATACCAACACCATCAGTGTTCGCTGTGCATCGCATAATCTAGTGAGCGGTCCTTGCGCAGTCAGCACTCCTGGCACGGGGCTCTTTGTGGGCATCGCGACAGATCTAATGACGCAGGGTGATGCTCTCACTAATTAGTCGTCAAGTCCGTGTGCCGAGGATCATCAAGTCGTGAGCTGGGCTTTCTCCCTGGTGTATCGCGTCGAGTTCGCGCAGTACGCGGTAGGCGTGGATGAGGCGCTTGCGGCCTCACCGCAAGCTGGTGGCGCTCCTCCAGCCTCAATGACGGGGGCGAGGTTCTGGCCACGATGAGACTCCCTCTCCTCCGCATGGGACTGGGCAGTGGCCAGGTCTACACGCCGGCACAGCGTGCGCCGGCACAATCAGCGGGTTCACATGCGGCCGGCGAAGCGATGATCTTGCGCCGTGGCGGACTGGAAGCGGTGGACTCGAGCCGATGTTTCGTGGACGTTCGATGCGCTGGCGCGACGCGGGTCCTGGGTGGCGAGGCCGACGGGGCAGGTGTTGGTGTGGCAGATATGCGCTGGATGCGTTCGACGGCGAGGGATGGAGTAGGTCAGACTGGGACAGGGCCACCGTGCACCTCCCTGGTTGAACTGGCCGTTTACCAAGGAGAGTTGCAGGTGGCCCGCCTGCTGGGCAGGGAGCGGAATCCCTGTCAGTGCACGCCCCAGGCGTACGCCCCACCCTTGATCGGCTACACCACGAAGCGGGACGCCATCTCAGTTGACGTGTCCGAGCTCCGTGAGCTGGTCCCAGACCCAGGGGTAGAAGCGGTCGAAGCGGTCGTAGGCGTAGTGGCCGCAGTGCCCGTCCGAGGGCTTCCCGTGGTGGCGGTGGCCCTCACTCCTGACTCCGCCGTACCCGCCGTGGTTCGAGCCGGTGGCTCCCGTCCCCGCAACCACACCTGATTGGGCGGGGGTGGGCGTGTCCGCCGGGAAAGCGGCCGCACTCGCCGAACCGCTGGAAGCGAAGAGAGCACCTGCGGCGACTGCAAGAGACGCAGTCGCGATCGCGATGCGACGTGCGAGCTTTTCCATAATCATTTCTCCTTGTTTTATCGATCGCTAACAGGAATCACTATGGATCGGAAAAGGGCGGGGAGCATCGCACGATCGAGTGATTGGTCGGCGTGCGACTCGCCGCCCTTCTTCGAGGCGTCCCTTTCGGGCTTGACCGCAGAAAGATCGACTCAGGGCGATCTCTGTGTGCGCCGTCGAGTATCTCGTCGCCAACGCACGGTCACCAGTAAGGAGGAGTTACTCGCGACAGGGGAGGGAACGGTCGGACCGATCACCAGATCATGTGATGCGCCTCAGCTCCTTGCCGTGCCATTCTGACCCGGCAGAAAACCAGTAGCCACGTTCCCCTCGCCCGCGCGGATGTCGGGTGTGTCCGGCAGGTCTTGCGGGCCTGCAGTGCGGGCGACGGCCGGCTCGCTGTCCGGGCCGTCAAGGACTTCGAGTCGCCGGTAGGAACCGAGCCCTCCGCACGAATGAACGGCCGCAGATGAGCGATCAGACGAAAGTGATGGTCCTGGGAGTGATCGCACTCGTCCTCGGTGTCAGCCTTGTTCTCGTACTGCAGCATGCCTGCACGCACTGATGGACAGCGCTCCCGAGGCTCGCCTGGGCCTTTCCTGAGGGGACGCCTTGGGCGTACGCCGTATTCGCCCCTGCTTTTTACGTGCGGCAGGGACTGGTTGGCGGCCGCCCGGATCCGCCGGGAGCCGGCCGGACACGGAATCGCGGTCCTCAATGCGAATCTCGCCGGCATCGGGGAGCCCGAGGCGACTTCGCCGGCAGCAGGTTCAGCTCCGACGATCTCGTGCGCGCCGCCGACCACCTGCGTGAGCACTTCGCGGCACCGTCGATTGTCGTGCGTCCCGCCACCCTGAGGGCCGCACCTTCGACCGCGGCATCAGCGGCTTTGCGATGCCCAATAGACCGTCCGGCACAACCCAACTCACCCCGCTTCATGCACAGCCGAACGACCGCCTCACCACACAGGGCACCGCCTTAGCTTCGCTTCCGCCTCAACTCAGCGGTACCCCGGGCGGTGTTCGGCGCGGGCCACCAGGCTGCGTTCGAGATCGGGGTCGCCGGTGAGCCGGTGAGTCGAGGAACCACGTCGGTGACCACGGAAACCTCGCCCCTCTGGATCGCCTGATACCACGAGATCCGGGTCTCGATCTGTTCCCCGCTCATGCCCAGTCGCCATCGCCGTGCGAAGGCTTCCTCGAGGGTCTCGGGTTCGTAGCGGTAGGGCCGACCGGTGGCTGCGGCGATCCGGGTGACAGCTTCGTCGAGAGTCAGGGCCTCGGGCCCGGTGATCTCCAGGGTCGCGCCGTCGTGCTCGGAGCGGGGACCGTCCTCGATGGCGCCGGCCGTGATCACGTCGGCGATGTCCTCGTGGGTGACGAAGGCGGCCCGGCCTGTCGGCGCAGGGCCGCTTACGACAAGTTCCTCGTTGGCGAGGGCGGCAGGCGTCGCCGCGTAGAAGCCCGCCCGGAGCACTGTGTGGCGGATCCCGGTCCCTGCCAGGAACTGTTCGGTCAGCCACTGGTCACGGGCGTTGAGGTAGGTGGCGGTGGGCGCCGCGCTGACGAGGGACACATACAGGACCCGCCCACGCCGACTGCGATCGCGGCCTCGATCGCGGTGGCGTGTTCTTCCAGCCGGCGACCCGTACGGTGTCCGGAGACCAGGATGAGGGTCGACGCGCCCTCGAGCGCCCTGCGCATGTCTGCGGCGTCGGCGTAGGCGGCCGGACCGCGTCGCTGGGCGCCTGGCAGTTCGGGCATGCGGTCGGGACCACGTCCGACGAGGAGTTGCGGGACGCCGTGGCCGGCGAGTCGGGCCGCGATCCGGCTGCCGAGCGCACCGGTCACCCCGGTGACCGCCACCGTGGCGTGATTGTTGTCAGACATGTGTTTCCCTCTTGCCCGGGCCGCTGCCGATCCCGGCGTTCTTGTTTCCGCTTACGTCCAGCAAAGAGAGCGATGGTTTCGGCCGCATCCTCCAGCCGTGCGATGGCGCCGGGGGCCACCGACACGCGGCGCGGCGGCTTCCCGGGAAACCGAGATCGTCGCGGTGTGCATCGAGCAGGGCACATCGACCTCGTCGGCCCCGGCCGGCGCCATCCGTGTGGTCTCAGGATCCGTGTCTCGCGTGTCCGAGGTCGAGGCGTTGAGCGCCCGCGCGGACTGACGTGCCGTTGCGCCGGTCGTGCAGGGTGAAGTCGGCCCGGACGGCCACACCGGACTGCAGCAGCTTCTGGTGGACCAGGGGGTCTCGGCCGGGGTGCGAGACGACGACGCTGATGTATCCCTCGGGCAGTCCGGTCACGGCGTACTCGCCGCGCGCGTTCGTCGTGGTGCGCACCAACTGCCGGCCGCCGGTGTCCATGACGGTCACCGCGGCATGGCGGACGGGCTGCTGTTCGCCGTCGTGGACGGTGCCCTCCAGCATCGGCAACGGCTCGCCGAAGTGGTGGGGGTGGACCGGTAGCGCGGTGGGTGTGGGCGTCTCCAGGGAGGGGTCCTCCACCGGCGGTTCGGGAATGTCCTGCGGCTCGTCCTGGGCTCCCCGTCGTACGGCCATGCGGTGGTGGTGCCAGGCGTCGAGGCCCAACAGCACCCAACCCGCGGTGATCCACCCGCACAGGACGAGGACCGGCTTCAGCACCCCGGCGCCGTCGAAGTACAGCACTCCTCTCAGGGCGTCGACCGCGTTGCCCAGCGGCATGACGGCGTGCAGGGCCTGGAAGAACCCCGGCAGCAGCTGGACGGGGACCAGGCCGCTGGAGGGAACGCTCAGCACGACGTACAGGCCCAGACCCGCCAGGGGGAAGAAGTGCTTGACGAAGGGCGCCATGCCGAGGGAGAACGTGGCCACGGCCGTGGTGAGCAGGAAGGCGATCGCCAGGGCCGCGGGGTCGTTGGGGAAGAGGCCCAGTCCCACGCCGACGAGGAAACCCACGGCGCTGAAGAGGCCGGCGACGCCCGCGACCGTGATGAGCTTGTTGCGCCGGTTGAAGGTCACCGCCCGCAGCAGGGTCGTGGCGAGTATGTAGCCGGGGACGTTCCAGGCGATCCCGAAGTAGACCAGGGTCGTGCCGGACCCGTCCTTGCTGACCGTGGGGGCTACGTCCGTGACGGTGAGCTTCTGGTGGTTGTGCGCCGCAAGCTGGGTGAAGCCCTTGGTCAGCGCCTGCTCGAGGGACGCGCCGTTGGCCTTGGCCACGTAGAGCACGGCGGCATGTCTGCCCGTGGCGGCGAAGCCTGCCGCGGCGTCCCGGTCCACCACCGCCCGGCGGGCTGCCCGGGCGTCCGGGACGGCGGTGACGTCGAACCCGCCGGGATGCTGCCGCTGGAGTGCGGTCTCGACCCTGTATTCCACCGCGGGATCGGCGATCACGAGCTGGGCGTGGTGGGGCTGAGGCTGGTGGAAGGCCATGGGGAAGCTGAACAGCAGGCCGAGGAAGAGTACTGCCGGGATCGTGAGGGTCTCGACGAGGACTCTGGCCACGGATATGCCCCGGGGACGCGCGATCCGGTGTTTCACAGGACCACCCCCTGGCGGCCACGGCGGGCCATGCCGCAGAGACCGCGGCACACTCGGCCAACCGGATCCCCGGTCACCACTTGGCCGCCTCTCCGGTACCGGCGGTCCCTCACTGTTCGTGATCCAACCAGTTTCACGGCGCCTCCCTCGGCTGTGCCGCGCCTGACCGTCGCCATGGCGCCACCTCGATTAACGTACCGATCGGCACATTTACGTCTGCTGGACCTTACGCGTACCGGTCGGTACAGTCAAAGCGTGCCTCGCCCCGTCAACGCCGAGAAGCGCGCCGAGCTGCTGAAGCAGGTGGTGAACCACCTCCAGCACCACGGCGTCGCGCAGATGTCGCTGAGTCCGCTCGCCGAGTCGATCGGCACAACCAAGCGCATGCTTCTGTACTACTTCGGCAGCCGTGAAAACCTGCTGGCCCAGGCGCTGGCCGCTTGCCGTCCCGACGCGCACGCGATGTTCGACGACGTCCGCGACAGCGCGGGGCTGCGCAAGGCGGCTCATACCCTGTGGGAGGCGATGACCGTCGGGGAGCAGTCTGGGCCGGTCCGCATGCTGCTGCAGCTGCTCAGCCTGGCCGCCACCGATCCCGAGCAGTACGGCGACATCGCGGCCGAGACCGTCGAGGTCATGATCGGCCCCATCGCCGCGGCCTACGTCCGGCTGGGTCACCCGCCACAGCAGGCGCGGACAGCGGCCACGCTCCTCGTCTCCGGCCTGCGCGGTCTGTGCCAGGACCGCTTGGTGACCCATGACGTCGCCCGTACCGACGCGGCCGCCCGCCGCCTCATCAGGGACGCGGTCACGACGGCCGACTGAGCCTGCGCCCCCGACCACTTCGGGGTCTCGGTATCACCCCGGCACTCGCGAAGCAGGGCTGGTAGTCCGGTCCTGCGGGTTAGTCCATGGATGGCTCCCCGCTTGGTGGCGCAGCCGATCAAGACCAGGGCGTACGACCTGCAGGCCACCGCCTTGGCTGACCTGAGTCAAGGGAATTCGACAAGCCCCAGCCACCCCCGCCTCCTCTGCAACCCTCTCCGGCCTCCTGGCCGGCTTTCTCATCCTGTCCGCAGGGGCCGGCGCCCACGCTGCCAGCAGCCAAATGCAGGCGAGTGGCCTGTACGTGGCTACTAACGGGCAGTGACAGCAACGCGGAAACCCTGACGGCGTCGCTGAAGACGATCCAGCGCGCTGTGGACCTGGCTCAGCCGGGTACCACGATCATCGACCCTGCGGTCGTTCACCGGGGCGCGGAGACCTCGACCGGACCGGCCGCCGTGACGACAATCCGGGGCCGGTGGCGGCCGTTGCGGACCACCAGGCGTCGGCCGTGCCCGTCGGTCTCAGCGGCCAACTCGGCTATGTACTGGTTGACTTCCGCCTCCAGAGCGGCGGCCAACATCCGGCGGGCGCCCTCGCGCACAATCTCGTCGATCAAGGCGCCGGACTGGGTGGAACCGTCGTCAGCGACTACGCTCAGGGGCGTGCCTTCCCGACCCGCGCGCCAACGCGGGCCTACTCGGTGGCAATCACAGGATCAATCGGGAAGGTACGCCCTCCGCGTCCCTCCGGGAACCGATCCACAGGTCCTGAGCATTGCTCACGTGTCTCTCGGCGCGAGAGGACTGGCACTCAGAGCTTTTCGACCTGGCCATGATCCTGGCGGACGTGCCGGACGCCCTGGCCCAAACCGGCGATGACCTGTACGCCGTCATCCTTCGTGCCCGGTTACGACATGGTCGGCACCGTGCTGGCGGCCGGGGACGGAGTCGGTGCCGGTCTCGTCGGTACCCGGGTGGCCGCGCTGCTCAAGGTGGGCGGCTCGGCCAGTCACGTGGTCGTCGACGCCGCCGACGTGGTGCCGGTCCCGGACGGTGTCGGCGCGGCGGAGGCGGAGACCGTGGTGATCAACGGGCATCAAGGCGTGGCAGATGCTGCATCGCAAGGCCCGCGTCCATGCCGGGCAGACCATCCTGGTGCATGGCGCCAACGGGGGAGTGGGGTCGGCCCTGGTCCAACTCGCCGAAGGCGATCGGCACGGCTTCCGAGCGCCACCACGCCGCCTTGCGGGAGCGGGGGGTGAGCCCGATCGACTACCGCACCGAGGACATCCCCGCCCGCGTCCGCGAGCCCGACCCGCGCGGTGTGGACACCGTCTTCGACCACGTCGGCGGCCGTGGCATCGTCGACTCCTGGCGCCTGCTCGCGCCCGGCGCCCCGCTCGTCTCCTTCGGCAGCGCCTCCACCCGCGACGACTAAGAACTCCTAACGAAATGATCTTCGCGGTAGTTGGATTGCTCCGGGCTTGGTGATCTGGGGGTGCGGGGTGGCGCGGCCGAAGCCATGGGAAGTCGACGACAAGCTGTGGGCGGTGATCGAGCCGGTGCTGCCCAGGGTCGAGCGTCGGCCCCGGCACCCCGGGCGCAGGCGGCATCCGGACCGGCTGGTGTTCCAGGGCATCCTGTTCGTCCTGCACACCGGGATCGCCTGGGAACACCTGCCACAGGAACTCGGTTTCGGTTCCGGCATGACCTGCTGGCGGAGCCTGGCCGAGTGGACCGAAGCTGACGTATGGCCCCGGCTGCACGAGGTCTTCCTCGCCAAGCTCCGCAGCGCGAACGCCCTTGACTTCTCCTGGGCGGCCGTCGACGGCTCACACATCCGGGCGCTAAAGGGGGGCTCCAAGACCGGACGAAGCCCCGTCGACCGGGGCGGAACAGGCAGCAAACACCACCTCATCACCGACGCCACCGGCATCCCGCTCGCCGTTACCTTGACCGGCGGCAACCGCAACGACGTCACCCAGCTGATCCCACTGCTTGAAGCGGTGCCGCCGGTGCGGGGCAAGCGCGGCCGGCCGGCCCCGCCGTCGCCCGGACGTGGTGCTGGGCGACCGCGGCTACGACCACGACAAGTACCGCCGTTTGGTCTGGGATCTCGGCGTGAAGCCGCTGATCGCCCGCCGGGGCGCCGAGCACGGCTCCGGACTCGGCACCCACCGCTGGGTCGTGGAGCGCGCGTTCGCCCACCTGCACTGGTTCCGCCGCCTGCGGATCCGCTGGGAGATACGCGACGACATCCACGAAGCCTTCCTCACCCTCGGCTGCGCGCTGATCTGCTGGCGACGCCTGAACGCAGGTGTCGCTCGCTAGTTTTTCTGCAGGGCGCGCGTGACACCCGCGATGACGGCGGTCGTCAGCACCCAGCCGAAGGCGATCAGCAGGTAGGCCAGCCATTGGAGGCTGTCGTTCGGCCAGAACCAGGCCGTGCGCTGGCCCAGACCGCCGATGGGGATCAAGAGGTCGAGTGTGTAGACGAGGGGCTGGAACGGGGCGCCTTGGCCTCGTTGGACCGGGTCGGGGGAGTGAGTACCGAAGGACAGCGTGCCCAGCAAGGTCAGCGCGAGGAGCCAGACGCCGGCCAGCCAGGGGCGGTAGCCATAGCCGACAGTCGCGTCGAGCAGGTGCCCCCACACGCGCGCGGCCGGGTGAAGAGTTTGACGCCGATGGCGCTGCTTGGCCAGGAGTACACGGCGGGCGTCGTCGTCGTGGCCGGCCTTCCGATACCAGCTCGCCAACTGCTCATAGGGCTGGGGGTTGTAGCCCGGGCTGCGTCGTATCCACGCCACACGGTGGGCCACGGAATCCCGCCGCCCCACTGCCTCCCGCCGCTCGCCGGCCTCGTCCACCTTGATGGAGCCGTAGACAAAGCCGTCCAGCTCCACCACGTCCGGCCAGCTGTGCTCGCTGTCGTGGAGGTAGGACACCTGCGCACCCCGCAGGTCCACGATGCCGGACGGTGGCCGGGCGAGGATGAAGTCGAAGTCGACGGCCTGCATCAACAGGGCGACCAAAGAGGGGCCGCTGCCGTCGGGCGGCCCGTTCAGGACGGCCCCTTCGAAGGTCAGATTGTCCGAGATCCGGACACCCCGCAGCCGTACGGTCCCGTTCGCGGTGAACCCGCCGGAGAGGTTGATCGACGAGGCCACGGCGTTGTCCAGGGCGAGGGCCACTCCGCGCGGGCCGGGCTGTTCCAAGCGCGCGCCCTGCATGAACAGCCCACCCGGCAACTGTGCCCCCAGCAGGCGCACTTCACCTCGCGCGACAAACCCGCCCTTGCAGAAGACGCCTCCTTCCATAACCAGGCCACCGGCGGCCACGGCCCACCCTCCGGGCGCGTTGATCTCAGCCTTGTTGAGGACCACGCCGCCGGTCACGCGGGCGTTGGTGAGCGACAAAGCGGTAATGTCGTGGTGGAAAGGTCCGGGAGCGCCGCTCTCCACGAGCGAGCGCCGCAGGTCGAGGTTTCCCTCGATGCGGGCCGACCCGGCTTCGATGCCGGGCACCCGGCTGCCCGTGATCACGAGCGTCTGCGTCGACGCCCCGAGAAGGTTCACCGGCTCATCGAACCAGCAGTCCTCGATCCATAGGGAGTGACCGATCTGTGCGCCGGCCAGGTTGAGGTGGCCCGATATCCGGGCCCCGGTGAGCCTCAGGCATGCCACGGCGCCCGGTTGCGTGGTGTTCGCGCCCAGGAGGAGCGCCACGATCACGGCAGCCCGAACCGCCCGCCCGGGGCCCCATTGCCCACCCGCGGCGACACGATCGTCCTCGGGCGCACCCGTGCGCAAGTCCACGCGGCGTCCCTCGGGGAACGCGTCCCACAACTCACGCTCCGAGGAAGTCAACTCGTCGTATGAAAGCACTCCTGCAGAGTAGTGATCTACCTTCGTGCTCGCCTTGACTCACCCCGCGCGGCTTGGAGGGCGGTCCATTCTGTTAGGAGTTCTAAGGCTCCAAGCAGTGGCTCGTGCTCAAGTTGCTGGGCCGGGTATGGCTGTGGAACACCCTGTCCAACCGCCGCCGCGCCTATTTCTTCAACGTCTGGGTCGGCCGCGCCCTGAACCGCGGCCGTTTCCGGGCCCGGTTGCGCGCCGACCTCACCGAGGTCTTCGAAGCGCTCCGGCGCGGTGAGATCACCGCCCAGATCGCCGCCGAACTGCCCCTGACTCAGGCTGCCGAGGCGATGCGGCTGGCCGAGTCCGGCACCGTCGCCGGAAAGGTCGTCCTGCGCGCCTGACGCATCACGCGCAAGCCGGCACACATCCGTCTCCGGCGATCACAGCGTTCGCGTGCCAGGCGCGCCCGCACCCGGATCCGCCTGCTTCTGCCCGCCGCCGTGGCCGCCCTGGGCGTCAGCGCGACAACGGCCGCAGCATCCACCTCGTCCGCCGCCCCGGCCATTCACTCGGTCACCTCGCCGGGCCACCAGGCGCCCGCCAAGAACTCCAAGGCGATGCTCGACGCCTGGCTGCGCCTGTGTGCGCTGGACGGCCACCGGCACCTACGCCGGCGGCTTCCCAGGCGCCAAGGCCCAGCCCGGCACGACCGTCACTTTCACCGGTACCGACACCCTGCGCGTCAATGACGGCAAGTTTGTCGAGTACTGGCTCAACTCCGACACCCTCCAGCTCCTCACCCAGCTCCACGCACTGTAAGCACCAGCCTTCCGCTGCTCCGCCGCCCTCCCAGCCGCACGGCAACGAGGGCGGCTGTGCGATGAGTTCCAGCTTGCCCGCGCGGGCGGCGGCGAGAGCCTGGCCGCGCTCGGGGAACTGGAGCTGCAGGTCGGTGATGCGCCGAGCGGTCCGGGACGCGAGATAGCGGCTGAAGGCTTCGTGGCTGTCGGGAGCGAAGCGCCACGCGATCTTCCGCAGCGCGGTACGGCCGACGTCGTCTAGGACAGGCGTCGACTTGGTGGTGCGGCTGCGGGCGATGGTCGCCATGACACGGGCTCGGTGAGCGGCGGCCAAGGCGGCGGGCGGAATGGACAGTCCCGGCGGACGTGTCGTAGCGGGCGGCATCGTCCGGTGGTCGGGAGCCGCGTCGAGCCGAGTTGCGTGTATACGGAGAGGTACATACCGTTGCAGTAAGTTCATGACGGTGTCCACGGACGAGGGTTCGCACTGCCCGCGGCGCACACACCGAGGCGTGTGAGTATCGCGCCGGATCCCCGATGCACCTATCGCAACCACTCTCGGAAGAGAGAGGTACGACCTGAGGAGATCCACGTGCCGGTCTTTTCCCGGGAGTGCTCTCGGCGAAGGTTCATCGTCGCTTCCAGCGCCGCGGTGACCGCGGTGACCGTGGCGGCTGCGGGAGACCTCGGTTCTTCCGTCCGGAATCCGGCCGCGGTGAACGAGCGCGTCGCTGTCCGCCCCTTCCGCATCAGTGTCCCGGAGCAGGTCCTGACCGATCTGCGACGGCGCATCACCGAGACGCGGTGGCCCGACCGTGAGACCGTCACGGACCAGTCTCAGGGTGTGCAGTTGGCGACGTTGAAGGAACTCGCGCACTATTGGAGGACCGCCTACAACTGGCGGAGGACCGAGGCCAGGCTGAACTCCCTGCCGCAGTTCCTCACCGAGATCGACGGTCTCGACATTCACTTCCTCCACGTCCGCTCGCGGCATCCGAACGCTCTGCCGATGATCCTTACGCATGGCTGGCCCGGCTCGGTCCTCGAATTCCTCAAGGTGATCGATCCGCTCACCGACCCGACGGCCCACGGAGGGCGCGCGGAGGACGCCTTCCATCTCGTCATCCCATCGATGCCCGGTTACGGCTTCTCCGAGAGACCGACCACCACCGGATGGGGCCCCGACCGGATCGCGCGCGCCTGGGCCGTACTTATGGAGCGCCTGGGATACGACTACTATGTTTCCCAGGGCGGCGACTGGGGAGCGGTCGTGTCGGACAAGATGGCGGTGCAACGACCCGCGGGCCTGCTCGGCATCCATGTCAACTTTCCGGCCACCGTGCCCGCGGACATCGCGAAGAGACTCGCTTGTGGCGATCCGGCTCCGAAGACGCTGTCCGTCGACGAGAGAGCGGCGTACGACAAGCTCGCTGCCTTCTACAAGACAGGTTCCGGCTACTCCGCCATGATGGTGACCCGCCCTCAGAGCGTGGGATACGGGCTGTCGGACTCGCCGGTCGGGCTGGCCGCTTGGATGTACGACAAGTTCGCCGCTTGGACGTACAGCGGAGGCGAGCCCCAACGGGTGCTCACCAAGGACGAGATGCTCGACGACATCACGCTGTACTGGGTGACGAACACGGCTGTCTCCTCCGCCCGCCTTTACTGGGAGAACAACGCAAACAACTTCAATGCCGTGTCAGTCTCCATACCGGCCGCGATCACCGTGTTCCCCGGTGAGATCTACCAGGCGCCGCGAAGTTGGGCCGAGCGTAGCTACCACGACCTCATCTACTTCAACAGAGCCCGCAGCGGGGGGCACTTCGCGGCCTGGGAAGTACCGGGGATCTTCAGCGAGGAGCTCAGGGCTGCCTTCCGGCAGCTGCGCCCCCGAGTCTCCGTCGGAAAGTAAGGGCCACACACCTGTGTCGTCCGCGTGGCGGCCACTGGTCACGGGGGGCGTGCGCACCCGTCGAACAGGGCAGTTGCGTAGCGGAGTTGCACCGAACTGTTCGGGCCACGGGGGTGCTCCTCGGTGCCGACTCGCCCACGGCTGCGGTCAAGAACGGACGGCGAGGTGCACCAGGCCGGTGCCTCCTCAGCGCCGTGGGGGTGTGTCAAATTAACGGCTCTGGCCCGTAGTCGGTGGTGGCGCCGAGTAGCGGTCAGGGCAGAAGGATGCGGTGGCGGAGGAGATCATCGGGTCCGGGGGCCGGATGCCCTCTGCGGCCGGGCGCGGCCGGCGCCCGGCAGGTGGCCGCGCGCGACGGGCGAGGCAGGGGCGGTGCCGATGGCGTGGAAGCGGAAGACGAACCCGGCGGGGTCGACGAACAACCTGCGCGGCGACGTGCTGCGCGTGATTGGTGTGCTTGAAGGTCGCTACCGTCGAACAGATCCAGCAGATGGCGCCCCGCACATGAGCTACCGGCACACCGACAAGGCCAAGCCCTCGGAGCGGAAGCAGGCCCGCACCGCTGCGCATCTCGGGGCGATCTCCGATCTGCGCAAGCACGGCCTGGTGGAGAACGGCGGGAAGACCTCGGGCGGGGACACCCTGCGCAACCTCACGCCCATTGTGACGTCGCGGCGTAGTTGGCAAATGAAGAAGTCGGCGGATGGTGGCCAGTGAAGTGTGACGCGCCGTAGTGGCACGGATGTCGCAGGCCTGTTGGCAAGTTGCCGTCACGGGGGGTGACTGACGTGCATGTCAACTGCAGCCGGTCAGTCTCCGGCGGGGCAGAGACTCGCTCAGGCGGAAGTAGACGTCTCCATGGCCGGGTATGTCCCGCACCGGATGAGGATCAGTTGCTGGCCTGTGTCGGAGCGTGCGCTGTCCACGCTGGCGCCGCCGTGGCGCCAGCGCAGAGTCTCACATCTGGTTGAGGGTGACCGGGAAGCCCTGGAGTTCAACGGGGGCGCTGTTCAGGTCGGTTCCGGGCGGGCCGAGAGGCACGGGCCTCAAGAGATTGAAGAGCAGGTTCTGCGGGAGGAACTGCGGAACGTCGGGTGCGAGCAGTTGGGCGGGCTGCGGCGTGGATACGACCAGTGGTCCGCCGCCTCCGGGCGCGTTGCTGAGGGTGAGGGTGTGAAGTCCAGGAAGACCAGCATCTGCGGCGTGGGCGGGGAGGCTGGGCCCATCCGCAGGACGCTGAGCGGGGTCACCTCGGTGTTCAATCGTTCCATGGTGACGGTACCGAGCTCCGGGCTGTTTGCCGTCATCGTGAGGCCGGTAACCGAGAGCGTGAGTCCATCGTGGTTGGAGGTTACGACGCGGAAGCGGAGCCCGCCCTTGAAATCTAGGGCGTGTTTTAGAAGTCGGTGACCTGTCTGGTTGGCCGTCCGGGGAAGTCGCGGGCGGCCATCCAGATGGTGAGGTCGCGGGCGATGTCGTTGATGCTCGTCGCCGTGGTGACCTCGTGCTCGCTGCGGGAGGTGTCACGGCGGACGATCTCGTAGCCGCCTTCGTCCAGGACGGCCACTGAGGCGAACCACACTGGATCGTCCTCTTCGGGCTGGACGACCACGAAGGTGTTGTCGGAGTTGTTGAGGTCACTGATCATCATGAACAGCGCGTCCTCTGAGGGGTCGTCGATGCGGTCGCCGTTTTCGCTGTCGGCGCCGTAGTACTGAGCCCCCATCGTTGTCTCTCCCTCGCCCGGTTCACTCTGGTCGCGGTCAGCATGGCACGTGGAACCGACAGCTCAGGGCCGGTCATAACCATTCGTCGATCGCGGCGATCAGGACGGTGGCTTCGAAGCGGACGGCGAGTTTGTCGAACCGGGTGGCGACCGCCCGGTTGCGCTTGAGCCGGTTGATCCCGCATTCGACCGCGTGCCGGGCCTTGTAATCCTCGCGGTCGAACGCCGGAGGCCGCCCGCCGGCCTTCCCGCGCCGTTTGCGGTTGGCTGCCTGGCCGGCGGGTTCAGGGATCGTGCACCGGATTCCCCGCTTGCGCAGGTAAGCCCGGTTGGCGCGGGAGGAGTACGCCTTGTCGCCTCGCACTCGCAGTGGGCGGACGCGGGGACGGCCGGGTCCGGTGCGGGGAACTCGGATGCCTTCCAGGACGGTAGCGAACTGAGGACTATCACCACGCTGACCTGCGGTGACCAGCAAAGACAGCGGCCGTTGGCCTTGCTCGCAGGCCAGATGGATCTTGGTGGTGAAGCCTCCCCGGGATCGGCCCAGACCGTGGTCGTCGGGCTCCATGCGGCTTCCGCCCGGCAGTTCCTTCTGGGCCTGGCCGTCGCGACGGGCGCCTGCGGCGTGCTGGTGGGCCCGGCAGATCGTGGAGTCGACGTTGACCTCCCACTTGATCAGCCCTGCCGCATCCGCCCGAGCCTGCAGTCCGGTCAGCAGCACAGGCCAGGTGCCGTCACGTTGCCAGCGGCGGAAGAGTCCGTAGACCGTCTGCCACGGCCCGTATTCCGACGGCAGATCCCTCCACGGAGCACCAGTCCGCACCCGCCACCGGATCCCGTCTATCAGCTTCCGCCGACCCAGCGACGGCCGGCCCGACACCGCGACCGGCAACAACGGCTCCAGCACGGCCCACTGCTCGTCAGAAAGATCCCCTCGCCCCACATCGAGATCATCACGGCACGGGACGAGGAACGGAGCCGACTTTGAAAACACGCGCCAGGCGCCAAAACTACTCAGCAGACAGGCGCACAACTCCGTCCGGAAGCGTGACACTTCCGCGAACGCATCCCGTAGGACACTCTGCTGCAGCAGACTCACGACTACGGCCTTCGCGGAAGTCCCGTCGACGGCCACCCAATGGGCGGCGGATCACCGGATGCCTGAACTGGCAGGGCCGTGCAGGGCTCCCGTTGCACGCGATCGGCCCCGGCCGTTTTCTTGAACCTGCGTCGCCGGAGCGGGAGCGACACTCACTTGGGGATGCCCGCAGGCGTCATCCGTCGAGGACGACGGGTTCGCCGGTGAGTGCGACGCCGGCTTTCGCGCCGTCCAGCGCGGTGGCCTTCACACAGTGGTCGGTGGCGATACCGACGACGTCGACATCGCTGACGCTGCGCGCGTGAAGCCAGTCGGCCAGGGCTGTGCCGTCCTTGGTCGAGCCTTCGAAGCCGCTCTTCGAGGCGGAGTGCGCACCCTTGTAGAAGACCTCGTCGACGGCACCGGAAGCCGCGGTAGGCGCGAAGTGCGGGTGGAAGGTGCTTCCCTCGCTGCCGGCCACGCAGTGCACGGGGAAGGAGTTTTGGTAGTCGGGGTGGTCGGAGAAGTGGCCGCCCGGATCGATGTGGTGGTCGCGGGTGGCGACGATGTGCGCGTACTTGCCGCCGGCGGAGCGTTTGACCATCTCGGCGATGGCGCGGGCTCGGTCGGCGCCGCCCTTCACCGGGACGCTGCCGCCCTCGCAGAAGTCCTTCTGCACATCGACGACGATCAGAGCACGGCGCACAGCGCAATCCCTTCCTCGCAGGAACCGTGCTCGTATGCCTGCCCGTCCGCTGGGAACGGACGCACCGCGGGCCCGTGATGCACCCCAACGGCCCAACGCGCACGTGCCCGGCCTTCGTGTCAGGCGAGTGCTGTCGGTTCGAGGCGGCTTCTCTTGTGAGGACGACCAGCGGTGGGGAGCCCCGGCCACCACTCCATGCTCGGCATCGCCCGCCTCCGCAACCTCACCCTCGCCGGCTCACCCCGAACGTGCCAGCGAAGGTTGAGCGACGTGGCGGTCAAGAGACTGTGGCGGCTGGTGGGGTCCATCGGCGGGTGCGGGGCATCGCGCTGGAGATGCCGTAGTCCTTCTTGAGCTGTTCGGGGATGGCGTAGTGCATGACGCGTCCGCGGGTGAGAGAGGACAGCTCGAAGACGGTCGTGAGGTGGCCGAGACGGTCCAGGGCCCAGGCTCCGAGGGGGGAGCGGTCCTCGATGGTCTCCAGGATGCCGAGGAGGTGGGGCACGGCCTTGACGACGGTGTCCCACGGGGTATGCGGCACGTTGAGCCAGTCGGCGCAGGTGTCGCCGATGAGGTAGCGGATGAGAGCCGAGACGATCGGGTCGAAGAAGGTGCCGGGCACGATCTCCTCGTAGAGGTCGATGAGCTGCCGGGTCAGTTGCGTGCCCTCTTCGGAGGGCCCCATGTGCCGGATCATGTACTGGTCGAGGAAGTGGCGGGCCTCGTCGAGCGTCTTGGGAACGGCCCTCTGGTCGACGCCGAGCATGGCACCGACCACCCGCCATGCGTAGTAGTAGGCTTCCGCGCCTTCCTGCGACATGTGGATGCCGAGGCGGTGCAGGCTGTCCAGCACGAGCAGGGAGAAGAACATCTGCCCGCCGATCATGTCCTCCTGACAGATCGGCACTCCCAGCGCGTCGGCGTCCCAGCGGTTCTCGCGCTTGAGGTGGTGGCGGATGGAGGCGTGCAGGAGGCGGACCTTCTGGGCGGCGGGGACGAAGCGGCTGCCGGCTTCGAAGGCGTCGGGCTGCATCAGGTAGACGGTGAACTGGCCCGTCTCTGCCATGCGTTTGGAGGGGTACTTGAGCCCGTGGGTGGCCGACAGCAGCTTCGCCACGTGCGGTACGACGTAGCAGGCGGGCATGGAGGCGAAGGACAGCGCCGTGGAGATGTGCACGTTGTTGTCGATGAAGAACAGCCGGGCCTTCTCCATTTCCGACCAGTCCACCCAGGACGGCGGGATACGGGTGGCCTCGAGGTACTCGCGTGCCACGTCCGGCAGACCCTCTGGAAGGGGAGCGCCGGCGGTGGAGACGTAGCGCATCAGGGTGTTGAACGTGCCCACCTGGCCGCGTTCGAACAGTGCGGCGACGGTGGCGTCGGCGAGTTCGTCACCGGCCTGCCGCAGGGCGTCCATCGATGCCTCGGTGCATGTCATGGCGGGGCTCCTTGTCTTCCACGGGATCGTCCATGAGCGGCGGGAGGGGCAGGGGCCGGAGATGGCAGCGGGGTTGCGCCACCTCGGGTGCACCGGGTCAACAGAGGCGGTCCGCCGCCGACTGCGCCAGCGCGGTCAGGGCAGCGGCGGCGTGCGCGGGGGCATCCAGCTCGTGAAGGGCGCCGAGCGCCTCCTCGACTCGTGTGCTGATCATGGCCTCGATGCGGTCGGGTGCCTTCAGTCTGCGCATCACCTCGCGGACCGCGTTCAGAGCATCCGCGTTAAGGCGGCGACGGCCCAGCAGGGCGTCCAGCCTCTTACGGTCGTCGTCGCCGGCGAGGCGCCAGGTCTCTGCCAGCAGCGCGGTGGGCCGGTGGCCGCGTAGGTCGTCGGTGTTGGCTTTGCCGGTGCGTTCCGGGTCTCCGAACAGGCCGAGCAGATCGTCCCGCAGCTGGAACGCCTCGCCCAGCGGCAGCCCGTACGCGGAGTAGCCCTCACGCAGCCGCGCGCCGGCCCCGGCCAGAGCACCGCCGATCAGCAGGGGCTGCTCGACGGTGTATTTGGCGGTCTTGTAGCGGACCACCTTCAGTGACGCCTCGGTGTCCGGGCCGGCTCCGGTGCGCAGGATCTCCAGGCACTCGCCCGCGACCAGTTCGCGGGCCATCACCGACCACAGGGGGCGGGCGCGGGCGAGGTAAACGGCGGGCAGGCCGCTGGTGGCGAACAACTGCCCAGCCAGTGCCATCAGCAGGTCACCCGCCAGCATCGCCAGCGACCTCGCGGCTGCCTCACCTCGCGGACGACGCCGTACAGCGCCGCGTAGAGCGGCATGGGCCGTGGGCCGCCCGTGCCGCAGCGGGCTGTCGTCGATGAGGTCGTCGTGCACGACCGCGGCGGCGTGCACCAGCTCCATGGACGCCGCCGCCCGCACCAGCGCGTCGCTGTCCGGCTGCCCGGCCGCGCGCCAGCCCCAGTAGCAGAACGCCGCGCGCAGCCGTTTGCCGTCCGCGACCGCGGCCTCCAGCTGCTCGGCCACCGGGGCAAGGAGCGGATCGATCGCGGCGAACCGGTCGGCCTCCTGGGCGACGATACGGCGCACCACCTCATCGATACGGATCTTGAACGCGGCCAGCTCCCACCGGTCAGTCATCAGCAGCGGTCTTCCGGGCAAGGGCATGCCGGGCCAGGACCTCCAGGTGAGCCGGCGGGACGGCCGCGTACCGGTCCAGCACCAGGCGCCCACGCGCCGCGAGGTCGTGCTCGGCCTGCGCCGCCAGCTCAGCAGCGTCCGAGCGGCGCAGCAGCCTTCGCACCGCCCCCATGGCCGAACCCAGTGTGCTCACCGCCAGATCGGCCAGCCCGGCCACCAGCAGCACCGCCTGCTCGTCCAAGCCCCCGCGCCGTCCCACGTCTCGCGTCATGCTCTTCCCCCACCCACAGCACACCCCTGCGGCACCGGTCACGCGCCGTCCGCTCGAGCATCGCGTCACCCCAGGCGCGAACACGGAAGAATTCACGATCGAGTGATCACATCGATCGGCCGTACGGATCATCCCTGCTGCAGTCCCGCGCCCCATGCCAAGCAACGACCAAATGCTTGAGCTCTAGGGTCCGTCTTCAATGATCATCGCGCGGTGGATCACGGTCAGGTGATACGTCGCCATGAACTCACCGACCAGGATTGGGAGTTACTCGCTCCGCTGATACCACGAGCCGACACGCTCGTGGCTGCGCCAAAGATCTCTTCAAGCGGTTCCGGGGTCAGGCGCAGCTTTTGCCGGCACGAGGCGATGCTGCTCAGCGCCCATGCTCTGACGGCGTCCCTGTCTCGCACCATTCCCACCAGTTCTCGCGCGGTCTGCTGTGCGGCGTCCATCCAAGGGGCGAGGGGGTCCTCGTCGAGGACCGCAGCGAACCATTGCTGCGCGAGTGAAACGTCCCCAACGAGCGCCGCCGCGACCCCGGCGTTCCACGGATCCCACAACCACCCACGCCTGACTGGCTGAGCAGCCAAGTTGCTCGCCACCGATTCAAGGTCGGGGAACTGAGCTCGGAGCTTTTGCACATGGGTTTGCGCACGGAGTGCGAGCTCATCTGCCACCGGCGAGAACTGCTCATCACTGCGGTAGTCCTCGGTTCCACTCAGCTGATCACTGACATTGAACGCGAAGTGATCAAGGTCCTGCCACAGCCACATGGCTCCGACCTGCAGACCGCTGCCCTGGCTCCACCTGGGCGAAGGGAACTCGACAAGCCCCAGCCACCAGCCATGATCGTCCAGCCAGAGGCGAGACTGGCCACGCTGACGGAGACCCAAGGGGCGGATCCGGGTCCTGGCGGCCGCTGCTACCAGCCGCGACGCAGGAGAAGTAGGAGCCATGACGGCATTCTCCTCCAGCCACCATCGTGGCCTACGGGCACCTGATCGCGCCCCCGGTTTGACGACAGACCCTAGCGGAGTGCCGTGCCGGTCGACGATTACATGGTGCTTGGAGCCTGGACGCGCACGGTCGACAGGTGAGGGTCCGACATGGTCTCCCCCTTTCAGGGCGCGGACGTGGGAGCCGTCCACCGCCGCGTCGTCCATCGCGAGCAGTCCCAACGCCCGCAATTCACCGAGGAGAGCGTTGTGGAGGCGGGGCCAGACACCGGCCTCGGTCCAGTCCCGAAGCCGACGCCAACTGGTCACCCCTGAGCAGCCGACGACCTGAGAAGGTCATCAGGAACAAGATCGGCAGACACTCCGCAGATCCTGCCCCGATGCACCATCAGCCGGTAGTCGATACATCGACCGGTGCCTGAGACGGTTCACTCGCCCCTCAGTTCCCGAAAGCCGGATACCCCGGCAGCGGGGCCACCTCCCAGCCTCCGGCGACCTGACGCAGCAGCAACTGCATTGTGTCCGCGAGGGCTGGGAACTCCTCCAGCCTGCTCGCCATCTCCCAGCGATGCCTCAGCACCTGGCGCCTCGTCGGGGCCGGACGTCGAGTCCGATGGAGCAACCCATCCTCAACGGTGCGAGGCAGTAGACGCACCGTCGCCTCCACCGTCCAGACCGCTATGGCCTGCCGCATGCCGGCTTGCCACACCTCATCCTCGGCCAGTGCCGGGTACACGCCGACGACCTCCTTGCGATACGCCTGCTCGATCTCCCCGGCCATCCTGGCCGGCAGGTTGAAGACGCACCAGCAGCTGGAGAACGGCATCCGGCAGTACGCGGCCGTCAGGAACACCTACTGGTAGCAGGCCGCCTCGAAGTCGATCAGCCGTAGCCCATGAGAGGTGAGCAGGTTGTTGTCAGGACAGGTGTCGCCCGGGGTAAAGGCTGGATACTCCTCCCCACCTGCTGTCCCGATCCGAGCCACCTCCTCGGAAAGACCCGGAGGAGCTGCGATTCCGGCGCCGTCGAGCAGCGTGAGCAGAGTAGTGGCGTTGTGCGCGATCCACGGCTCGTCCTCCCAGGACAGCAAGCCCTTGTCGTACCGGGACCACAGCCGCTTGAAATCGGCGCGCCGGTGCAACGATTCGGCGGCCAGCCTCCCCAGCCCGCGGGCCCAGAACCCGAGTTTCGACAGCACCGGGCCGACTGGGGACGTTCCCCCTTGACCAAGGACTCGGAGACGGTAAGAGCCCGCAGCCAGGCAGGGGCGCGCCGTGCTGGACTACGTACGGACCTGCCACCACCGGTCTGCCTCAGCGCGAGTCACTTCGGCGTCGTACTGGCTGGCGTCAAAGTGGAACTCCGGCGGCGGGGAGGCGGGGGCGTGCGGAACCTCCCAGTCCGACCACTGCACGATGTCCCCGAACCGTTGCACGACGACGGACAGGAAACCGCAGCAACTGCCGGTGCACTCCGGTTCCCCCAACTCCAGACGGCGTGCCTCGCTGGTCGCCCGCAGGAGGCTGGGCCGGCCAGCAGGCAGCATGTCAGCCGCGAATGGCCCATGGCCGCCCTCGTCGACCGCCCCTTCGATCACGTCCTCGCCGTTGACCCGGAACCGCAACTGGGCAGCGAACCGGGGTCCCGGCGGCACCACGCGGATCTCCAACCGATCGAACATCAGACCACCTTATGGGGCGCGCTGAAGTCGGCCCAACTCGTCTATTGCGAGAAGGTCCACGTGGCCGTAGCGGGCAATGGTCTTGGTCAGCCGGGCAATGGTCTTGGTCAGCTGCTTCTCGTCGGCGGCTTCGACGAGTTCGTTGACGAGCTTGGTGGCCAGGACGTACTTGACCCGGAACCTGGCCATCGCGGCCTCGGGAGAGCGCCGAGCCGGATTTCTCCCGGCCGATGGCGGTGAGAAACGAGAGCGGCTCGTGCGGGCGTGTCGGCCGTTCACCCCATCCGGCTCTCTGTGGCGGTCGGACAGCCCCAGGAAGCCGTTCAGCCGCCGGTGAAGTACGACGGCGTGCGGACTCGCATGGTGCTGGCGAGCTTTCGAAGAACGGCGCTGCTCACTGGGGGAGTGCGGGCTTGGAGGACTGCGACACCGTCGCCGACCCGGGTGAAGTACTCGACGTACTCGTGGTTCGACCACCGCCACACTCCAGGAGCCACCGGGGTGCAGGCGGGTGACGGCACGGGGTAGACGCTGGTGAGCGCGGCGCAGTGGGAGGGTGGGGTGAAACCCGGCTGTACGGGGCCGACGGTCACCTGGATCTCCTGGTGGAGCTCGTCCATGGTGTTCGCGCCCCTGCCCAGGCTGTCGGGTGAGAATCGGTAGTAGAAGGTGGCCTCGTCTCCGGCTGTCGACCCGTTGGTGCCAACGCCGTTCAGGTGGTAGCCCGTGGGCAGTTGTGGCCCGAGCAGGGGGACACGGGCATCGGCCAGTTCCTTGTCCTGCTCGCTCCGGGCGAGCTGTGTGGTGGCAAGTGAGTCGAGTGGCATCAGCAGGACCAGGGCGAGGGCCGCGGCTGCTCGCGGCCACAGCGGCCTGCGCGACTGGGTGAACCAGGCCGCGAGGGCGAACGCAGCCGCGCATAAGGCGGGTTGGATGTACTGCGTGCCACCAGGGAGCGACCGGACCACGTTGATGCTCCGGACCAGATACCAGCCGATGCCGGTGCCGAGCAGAGCGGTGAGCCAGGCCGGCCGGATTGCGAGGATGCGCAAGGCTGCCCAGGTGAGGAGGAAGGTCAGGAAGGGCACGAGGTAGGACCACAGGACGGCGAAGCCGAGGCAGCCATAGCCCGGCGCGTTTTGGCAGGCGCTGGAATCCAGCAACAGCCACGTCGCAAGCACGGAACTGGCCACCGCGGCAAGCCCGACCCCTGCAGCCTGTGCCGCACGCTTCACATGCCGCGACCGCTTCACAGCCACCGGTTCGACCAGCGCAGTGCCCATCCTGTCCTCCCCCGACCTGTACCAGAGCGTAGTGGACCATCAGCCGCCGTGGCAGCCGGCCACCTCGTCGCGCGCAACACGGCCAGAGTGGAAGACCCAGCAGTGCCGGGGCAGCACCGGGGCTGCCCCCGTGCTCGCTCCACTGCTTCATCCGCTTCCACGCCCGCCAGCGGTGCGGTCCCAGCCCGAGCCGGTGAGCAGTCGGCCGCCCTGGCCGATGAACAGCGCCGGCGGATCCAGGCCGTCGCCCGTCTCCACTACGGTAATCCGGCGCAGGCCCGGCTTCATGTCCTTGATCACCCGGGTGGCCGTGACGCCCTCCAGGACCCCGCGGACCCGGGTGCCGTCCCCCTCGATCCGCTGGACCACGAACAGGTCGCGCACCTGGCGCCGCAGCGTGCGCTGCGCCGTCGCCACGATCTCCGGCCGCTCGAGCAGCAGATAGGGCTCCAGCAGTTCCATCGCGTCCCGGGGCACGTAGACCGTCCGCGGCCGTCCGTACTCCGCGCACGCCGCCAAGTCGACGTCCGCGACCGCGGACCGGCGGCCGCCTGACAGGCCGAGCTCGGGCAGCAGCAGGGTCGACCACTCCTGGATCCGCATCCCCGTCATCAGCGCCAGCTCCAACGCCGAGCGGTTGCGGTGCGGCCGCCATCCCCGGAAGCCCAAGTCCAGGCCGCCGCCCGGCTCCAGGCCGCCGAACCCGACGTCCCGGAAGAACAGGTACTGGTCAAGCTCCATGTGCCGGACCCGCGGATCCCGGCTCACCCCGCTGCCCAGGGACGCCCCGCGTCCCGTCGCCCGCCAGGGCCGCCCGCTCACGTAGCCGACCTGGGCCAAGTAGTCGTAGAGCCCGCCGATCGCGGCGGCGTCCCGATCCCAGGTGGCCTCGCCGACCGTCTCCTCGGCGTCCTCGCGCCGCCACCGCCGGAACTCCAGCATGTCGTTCTCGGTCGCCAGCCGCAGGTCCAGGCCCCGTGCTGCAAGGAAGTTGAGCAGCATCAAGACGGTGTAGGCATACGCCCGCATTGTCTTCACGTCCAGGCCCTGCTGGCTGATCACCCGGAACCAGCTCGACAGCGGCTCTACCGGGCGCATCGCCTCGTCCAGAGGAATCGGCGTGCCCGTCGGAACCCGTCGCCGTTCAAACAGCTCGCTCAGCTCGGCAGGGCGAACGCCGGCCACGTCCCCCACCCTCCAGACCTTCCGCCGGTCCGTGAAGAACAGCTGCACCGAGCCCCCAGAGCCAAGGCACCTCTCTGGATCGAGGAACCATTCAGCCGCCCTGCCTGACCAGCGCGGCAGCGGCCACACTCGGCTCTCAACGTCACCCGAAGGAGCGCTGAGATCACCCATGGACGACCGTGCCGTCCCGCACGATCGTCAACGTGTGCGGACCAGCCTCCATCCGCGTCCCGAGGAACGGGTTGTCCGGCCTCCACTGGACGGCCGGAGCGCAACGGACCACCGGGCCCCGCTCACCCAACGCGAGCGCGGCCCGCTCGCGTCTTCCTCGGAGTCCCTCCAACTCACGCGCTCACCCGCCGGCTGGAGTGCTCAGCCACAGCCGATCACATCACGACTGTGGCTGTTCACGTTAGTTGGCAGGTGCGGTGGGTGGTTTCTGCAGGTCGCCGTGATCCAGTTGGCGGGTCCTGTTCATGTTGGATGGCGGCTTGTGATCTGTGTCAGCCCGAGTTGCGGCGAGGTCCCTCTGCCGTGGTTCGTCAGGCAGTGACGGAGGCGCGTTCGCGGGCGGCGCGGACAGCGGCGGTGAGGCTGGTGAGGTCGTAGGCGCCGTGGTGTCTGCGGCCATTGATGAAGAAGGTGGGGGTTCCGGCCACGCTGCTGAGGTCGGCCGATTCGACGTTCTGGGCGATGCGGGCTGCACCGGTGTGGGCGCGCATGTCTCGTTCGAAGCGCTCGGTGTCCAGTCCGATGGCGGCAGCGTGGGCGTGCAGGTCTTCGATGCGGAGGGCTTCCTGGTCGCTGAGCAGCAGGTCGTGCATGTCCCAGAAGCGGCCCTGGCGTGCAGCTGCCTCGGAGGCTTCGGCGGCGAGTTGTGCGTGGATGTGCACGTCGGTGAGGGGCAGGTGGCGCCATACGTAGCGCAGGTCTCCGAAGTCGGTGAGGAGTTCACGGACGACGGGCTCGGCCTGTCCGCAGTACGGGCATTCGTAGTCTCCGTACTCCACGACGGTCACAGAGGCGTTGTGTGGGCCTCGGATGTGATCGTGGTCGGGGTCGACAGGCACGGCCAGGTCGGTGATCGTCTCCGCCTTCCCGAACAGGGTCCGGAGCCGCAACGGAGGTGGTAGAAGGCCGATTGCCGCGGTGACGAGCCTGGCTGTCAGGAAGGAGCAGACCAGTGTGGCGAGGATGCCGAGCTTGGCCTGGTCGAGGCGTGCACCGTGGAAGGCGAGGGTTGCGATGAGCAGGGAGACGGTGAACCCGACTCCGCACAGCGCGCCGCCGGCGGTTGCCGCTCCCCAGCCGACGGGGAGGCGCAGCCGCCCGTGGGAGGCGAGCGTGGTGAGCGCACAGGCCCCGACGATGCCCAGTGGTTTGCCGAGGACGTAGGCGATGAGAATGCCCAGGGTGACACGAGAGGTGAAGGCTCGTGCCAATTGGTCGCCGCTGATCTCGATGCCGGCGTTGGCCAGGGCGAACAGCGGGACGACCAGGTAGCTGGTCCAGGGGTGGTAGAGGCGTTGCAGGCGGTCGTTGGGGGAGATGGCCGAGGCGATGCCGGCGCGGACGGACCGCTCCAGCTCTGGGGTGGGTTGCTCGCGGAACAGCCGGAACAGGCCGCTCGCGTGTTCCAGGTCGGCGCGCGAGGCGGGGTAGGCGTAGGTGAGCAGCCCCAGGGCGAGACCGATCACGACCGGGTCCACACCCGACGCGAGCAGGGCGACCCAGGCGACAACGCCCAGCAGCGCGTACACGCTGCCGTGGCGTACGCCGAGCCGTCGAACGAGCAGGACGAGTGCGAGGGCGCCGATGGCGGCGATGAGTGCGGGCACGGTGATGCGGCCGCTGTAGACGAATGCGATGACGCCGAGGGCGAGAAGGTCATCGACCACGGTCAGCAAGAGGATGAAGACCCGCAGTCCGGGCGGCATGCCGCGGCCCACGACGGCCAGCACGCCCAGGGCGAACGCGGTGTCGGTGGACATGGCCGCACCCCAGCCCTGCTCGCTGCCGTGGCCGGCGTTGATGGCGAGGTAGAGGGCGATGGGCACGATCATGCCGCTGAGCCCCGCGACGAGCGGCAGCGCGAGCCGCTTGCGCTCGCGTAGTTCCCCCATGTCGAACTCACGGCGGGCCTCCAGACCGACGACGAAGAAGAAGAGCGTCATCAGGCCGCTGTTGACCCACGCGCGCAGGCCGAGCGAGATCCCGTACGTTCCGAAGCGGACAGACAGGCGGGTGTCCCAGAACGACGTGTATGCCGAGGGTGCCGCGTTGGCCCAGACGAGTGCGGCGAGCGCCGCGGCGACCAGGACGGCGGCGCCGCCGGTCTCGGTGTGCAAGAAGGCGCGCAGCGGGGAACGCGATCCGCTGCCGCACACCGTCTGGCCTGTGTAAGCGTCTGATTCACGGGACACGGGCCAGATTCTCATTCCAGGCGTGGCTACACGCCTGCGGACGGAGAGCCGGTGTGTCGGCCGGCGCGTGTAGCAGTCAGGCAGGCTCTGGTTCATGGCAGCGGCAACGGCCGGGGGCGCGGGGGCATCACGGGCTTGGCCCAGGCACTGGACGAGCGGCCCGGCATACCCCGCGCGCAGCACTCGTCCGGTGCATCCGCCACGAGGTGCCGACTGGAACGAGGGAAGATCGCTTGCGCCGGTCACCCAGTCCACCACCGTGTAGAAGCAAGCGTCGCCTGATCGAAGTCCGGCCTCACCAGAAAAGTCACTTATGGCCGTCCTCGGCAGAGGGTCTGGCCACCGGGTACAGATCGGGCAGGCAGGGAGGTTGTCTGGGCACAAGGACGCAACGCCCACGGACGCGTCCACGGACCAAGGAGTAGACCGTGATGAGCGGAACCCCTGCCTATTTCACCGCCTTCCCCGCCCTGGCGATGAGCCGGACCCCCTCCGGGGTGCTCACCCTGCGATTCCATACCGATCAGGGCCCCGCGACCTTCACCGGTCGGCTGCACACCGACTTCCCCCGCGCGCTGTACGAGATCGGTGAGGACCGGGACAACCGGGTGCTGGTGATCACCGGTACCGGTGACCGCTTCATGACCGATATCGACGGCGCGAGCCTGGGTGACATCACCAAGCCCGCCGAGTGGGACCGCACCCTCAGTGAGGGCCGCCGCGTCATGCAGCGGCTGGCGGACCTGGAGATGCCGATCGTCGCCGCCGTGAACGGCCCTGCCTCGGTACACAGCGAGTACGCCCTGCTCGCCGACATCGTCGTGGCCGCCGACACCACCCTCTTCAGCGATTTCCCGCACCTGACCTTCGGGATCGTTCCCGGCGACGGCATCCACATCGTCTGGGAGGATGCGCTGGGTCTGAACCGCGCCCGCCATCTCGCCCTCACCCAGGGCTCCTTCACCGCCGAACAGGCCGAACGTTGGGGCGCGGTGGCCGAGGTGCTGCCTTTGGACAAGGTCCTTCCCCGCGCCCAGGAGCTGGCCGAGACCCTGGCCGCCCGGCCGCAGCTGTTGACTCGCTACCTGGCTGTCACCCTGCGTCAGCGCATCAGCCGCCGGATCGCGGAAGGCACCCAGCTCGGCATGGCCCTGGAGGGCCTGACCGCGGCCGATCTCGCCCACCAGGGCTGAGAGGCCGGCCATGACGACTGAAGCGACCATGCAGCACACGACTCCCCTGGAACACTGGCTGGCGGCACTGCACGCCAGCTCGGACCGGCTCAACACCGCTGTCGGGAACCTGTCCGACGAGGACCTGTCCCGACCGTCCTTCGCCGACGGATGGAGCATCGCCCAGGTCCTGTCCCACCTGGGCAGCGCCGCCGAGATCTGCACCACCCTGGTGGAACGCGGCCTCAAGGGCGACACGAGGGGCCCGCAGCGCGAAGACCTCCTGCCCGTATGGGATCGCTGGGACGCCCTGCCCGGGCCGGCACAGCGTGCAGCCTGGCAGGAAACCGACGCGCGCCATCTGCACCTGCTGGACGGGCTCACCACCGACCAACGCGAGAGTCTTCGCGTGCCGTACTTCAGCGGACTGCTCGGCCTCGCCGACTATGCCGGATACCGGCTCTCCGAACAGTCCTTGCACGCCTGGGACATCACGGTGGCCCTGACCCCGACCTCGACGATTCCCGCGCAGGAGGTGGAACTCCTGTGGCAGCGTGTCGACCTGGTGGCCACCCGCTTCCGGGACGCGGAAAGCCTGTCCCGGCTCGGCCCCCGCCAGTTCGCGGTGGAAGTCACCGATCCGCAGCGCATGTTGCTGCTCGATCTGGACACCGAACTGCACATCTACCCGTGCGAGCCCGCCGAACCGGCCGGAACCGTGTCGGGGACCGCCGAGGCGGTGCTTCGGCTGGTCTACGGCCGCAATAGGCCACAGGACGGTGTCACGGTCACCGGCGCCGCCACGCTCGACGATCTTCGATCGCTGTTCCCCGGATACTGAACCCGTCCACACAGCCCCGCCAAGGCGCCGCCGGGAAGCAGATCCCCGGCGGCGCCGATCGGCGTGAGGCCATGCGCCCCGCACACGCCTTGAGGAGACCCGAAGCCGTGATTTCCAGAAGAGTGCTGATCTCCGGCGCTTCACGAGGCATCGGCCGCGCGCTGGCCGACCGCCTGGACGCCGCCGGCCACCGCCCCGTCGGGCTGGCCCGCTCGGCCCCACCGGACTTCCCCGGCGACTTCCACACCGTCGACCTCGCCGACCGCGCTGCCACCGCGCGCACCCTCGACGCCGTCCTGCTTGGCGGGGCCGTCGATGCCGTGGTCAACAACGTCGGGATCGTCCGCCCCGCCCCGCTGCCCGCCGTCGGTCTGGACGACCTGCAGGCCGTGTACGACCTGACGGTCCGCACCGCCGTGCAGCTGACCCAGGCGGTGCTGCCCGGCATGACCGCGCAACGCTGGGGACGGATCATCAACGTCACCAGCCTGGTCACCGTCGGCCTGCCCGAGCGCACCTCGTACGGCGCCGCCAAGGCCGCGCTGGACTTCTGCACGCGTGCCTGGGCGGGCGAGCTCGCCGGCGCGGGGATCACCGTCAATTCGGTTGCCCCCGGGCCGACCGAAACCGAGCTGTTCCGTGAGAACAACCCGCCCGGATCGCCCGGTGAGGCCCGCTACCTCGCCGGTGTCCCGGCCGGTCGGCTGGCCCAGCCCCGGGAACTCGCCGCCGCCGTCTGCTTCCTGCTCTCCGATGACGCCGGGTTCATCACCGGCCAGATCTTGCGCGTCGACGGCGGCGCGAGCGTGGGATGACTGATCCGACGGCGAAGCGCCCCGCGTCCTGGACGACCAGGAC
>NZ_JBSFJZ010000030.1:0-131937 GCF_053598315.1 Streptomyces sp. NPDC001153 | reverse complement strand
CGGCAAGCTCACCCGCATCTACCGGCCGCAGACCAACGGCAAGGTCGAACGCTTCAACCGCACCCTGCTCGACGAATGGGCCTACCTGCGGCCCTGCGCCAGTAACGACGAACGCACCGAAGCCCTGTCAGACTTCCTGCACACCTACAACCACCACCGCTGCCACACAGCACTCGGCGGCCACCCACCGATCAGCCGTGTGAACAACGCTTCAGGCCAATACACCTAGGCCCTGACCGAACGGCGGCAGCCCAAGGGGCCTGTCGGTGCGGGCCGGTACGGTCCCCTCTCATGACCGACAGGACCGACTCCCTCACCGCCACCCGCACCTTCTACGACACCGTCGCAGAGGACTACGCCGACCACTTCCGGAACCCGCTCGCCGACAGGCCGCTGGAGCGGGCGCTGCTCGCCGCGTTCGCCGAACTCGTCGGCCCGGCCGGGCCGGTGGCCGACCTCGGCTGCGGGCCCGGCGCGGTCACGGCCCACCTCGCGAGCCTGGGCCTGACCGTCTTCGGGCTCGACCTCTCCGAGTCGATGCTCGCCATCGCCCGCCGCGAGTATCCCGCTCTGCGGTTCGAGCAGGGGTCGATGCTGGAGTTGCCCTGTGCCGACGGGGCGCTCGCCGGGGCCGTCTCCTGGTACTCCAGCATCCACACACCTGTGGACGAACTGCCGGCGCTGTTCGCCGAGTTCCACCGCGTGCTGGCGCCCGGCGGCCGTCTCCTGCTCGCGTTCCAGGCGGGCGACGAGGCGCTGCGTCTGGCTGAGCCGTGGGGGCATCCGGTGACGCTGGACTTCGAGCGACGCCGCCCCGAGTTCATGACGGAACTGCTGACCGACGGCGGTTTCGCCCTCCACGCCAGCACCGTTCGCGGACAGGACGCCGCGCTGGCGGAGTCGGCACCGCAGGCGTTCCTGCTCGCCCAGAAGAAAGCCTGACCGGACGGTCCGGCCCGGACTCCCGCTCAGCCCGCGGCAGCGTTCGCGGTGGCCCCGCCCCGGAACTCCGCGACCGTGTGCGCGAAGGCCCGTGCCGGAGGGCTGAGGGAGTCCCAGCGGCGGACGGCCCAGCCGACGGGCAGGGGTCGCAGGGCGGGCAGCGGGACGAGCCGTAGTGCGCCCTCCCCCCGCACCGGAAGGCCCGGTACGGCGGGGACCACCGCCCGGCCCGCCCCCAGCTCGGCCAGCAGCAGTGCCGTGTCCCAGTCGGCCACGCTCGTGTCGTAGGTGAAGCGGATGCCCAGCTCGGCGCAGGCCGCGTCCAGGTGGACGGCGGAGGTGGAGTTCGGGGGCAGCCGGATCAGGCGGATCCCGGTCAGGTCGGCCGCGTCGAGACGGGACCGGCCGGCGAGGGGGTCGTCCGCGCCGACGGCGAGCACCCAGGGCAGTTCCGCGACCGTCCGCTGCTCGATGCCCCGGACGGGAGAGCCGACGGTGATCCAGGCCAGGTCGAGGGTGCCGTCGGCCAGGGCGTCGAAGGTGCCGCGCCCCGAACTGACCGTACGGAACTCCAGGTTGACCTCGGGGTGGCGGCGGCGGAAGGCGACCACCGCCTGGGACATGAAGTGCCGGACGGTGGTGGCACCGGTGGCGACGCGGACGTGTCCGCTGTGGCCGTCGACCAGGTCGCGCAGTTGCCGCACGGCGAGGTCGAGTCCGGAGATCCCCTCGGCCGCGGCGGCCTCCAGTATGCGTCCGGCCTGCGTGGGGACCACGCCCCGCGGTTGCCGTTCCACCAGCGCGACACCCGTCTCCCGCTCCAGCCGCTTCACGTGCTGACTGACGGCGGACTGGGTGCAGCCGAGGTCCCTGGCGACGGAACTGAGGCTGCCGGCGCGGCACACGGCCACGAACACGCGCAGGTCGTCGAGGGTCACAACTCCCAAGTTAACACTTGGGGTTAGCGAGGAAACCCAAGGATTGACTCGAATCAGGGACCGTACGAGGATCGGTACCGGGCCACGGCCGACCCAGGCGGCAACCCGCTTCGCGCGCGAGGAGCGGGTGCCGACCTTCAGGGGCCGGTGGTGGGTCCGTACAGGCCCTCCACCTCGCTGGCGAAGTCGGTCATGATCTGCTCCCGGCGCAGCTTCATCGACGGGGTCAGGTGGCCGGCCTCCTCGGTGAAGTCCACGGGCAGTACGGCGAACCGGCGGATGGACTCCGGGCGGGAGACCAGCTTGTTGGCTTCGTCGATCGCGCGCTGCAGGACGGCGTCCAACTCCGGGTCGCCGACGAGGAGTTCCGGCGGCACCGGATGCTTGCCGATCATCTGCCGCCAGTGGGTGATGCCGTCGACGTCGAGGGTGATCAGCGCGGCCACGTACGGGCGGGCGTCGCCGACCAGCATCACCTGGGAGATCAGCGGGTGCTGGCGCAGCCAGTTCTCCATCGGGGCCGGGGCCACCGACTTGCCGCCCGCCGTGATCAGCAGTTCCTTCTTGCGGCCGGTGATGGTGAGGTAGCCCTCGTCGTCCAGTTCGCCGATGTCGCCGGTGGACAGCCAGCCGTCCCGGGTCGCGGGCACGACTCCCCCGGCCTGCGGATCCCAGTAGCCGCGCAGGACGTGGTCGCCGGAGACGAGGATCTCCCCGTCGGCGGCGATGCGGACGCGGGTGCCGGGCAGCGGCCAGCCGACCGTGCCCAGGCGGGGTTTGAGGGGTGGGGTGACGGTGGTGGCCGCGGTGGTCTCGGTCAGGCCGTAGCCCTCGAAGATCTCGATGCCGGCGCCGGCGTAGAAGGCGGCCAGGCGCCGGCCGAGCGGGGAGCCGCCGCAGATGGCGTACCGGACGCGACCGCCCATGGCGGCCCGGATCTTGCGGTAGACCAGCGGGTCGTGGAAGGCGCGGGCCGTCTTCAGGGAGCGGCTCGGCCCGCCGCCGGTGCCGGTCTGCCGGGACTCCAGCGCCTCGCCGTAGCGGACGGCGACCGCCGCGGCCCGGTCGAAGGCGGCGACCCGCCCGCCCGACTCGGCCTTCGCGCGGGCCGAGTTGTAGACCTTCTCCAGCATGTAGGGGATGGTCAGCAGGCAGGTCGGCCTGAAGGCGGCGAGGTCCGGGAGGAGGTCCTCGGCGGCCAGGCTGGGCGCGTGGCCGAGGCGGACGCGGGCCCGGACGCAGGCGATGGCCACCATGCGCCCGAAGACATGGGACATCGGCAGGAAGAGGAGGACGGACGGCTCCTCGTCCTGGCCCTTGAAGACCGGGTGGAGCAGCTCGATGGCGTTGTCGACCTCGGCGAAGAAGTTGCGGTGGGAGAGGGCGCAGCCCTTGGGGCGGCCGGTGGTGCCGGAGGTGTAGATGAGGGTGGCGAGGGTGTCGGGGCCGAGCATGCCGCGCCGTACGGCCACTTCACCGTCCGGCACCTGCACGCCGGCCTCGGCGAGCCGGGTCACGTGGTCCTTGTCCACCACCCACAGATGGCGCAGGTCGGGCAGGTGCTGGAGTTCGGGGCCGAGGGCGGAGGCCTGGGCCGCGGTCTCGGTGATCAGGGCGACCGCGCCGGAGTCCTGCAGGATCCACCGGGTCTGGAAGACGGACGCGGTCGGGTAGATCGGCACGGTGACCAGGCCGGCGGCCCAGGCGGCGAAGTCGAGGAGCGTCCACTCGTACGTCGTACGGGCCATGACGGCGAGTCGGTCGCCCGGCACCAGGCCTTCGGCGATCAGCCCCTTGGCCACGGCGAGGACCTGTCCGGCGAAGTGCGCGGCCGTCACGTCCGCCCAGCGGCCGTCGGGCAGCCGGCGGCTGAGCACGGTCTGGGCGGGGGCGGCCTCGGCGTTGTCGAACGGCAGGTCCGCGAGCGAGCCGTGTTTCACCGGGGGCGCGAACGGCGGTACGGACACCTCCCGTACGGCGCCGTCCAGGCGCTGGACCCAGGGCTCCACGAGGACCGGGCGGCCGTCGTAGTCGGTGGCGGAGACGAGGGTGCCGGAGGAGACGGGGGCGTTCGGGAAGGGGGTGGACACGGGCGGCTCCTCTGGCGTGCGTGTACCTGCGGTGGTCCCCCATGGATACGGAGAAAGGGGTTACCGCTGGTTAGGCAGGTGATCGTACGGGGCCACCGTGAGGGGATTGTGCGGGTTCGGGGGTGGTCCGGGGCCGGGGATGTGCAGCCTCGGCGGCTATGTGACGGGGGCTCATGTTCGTCCGTGGCCTCCCGGTTGGGGCGCGTACCGTAGACTTACCGGCGGTAACCTTACTCCAGAGTAAGCACTTGGGGGCTGGGCATGACGGGTGAGTTGCTGCGTCTCACGGGCGGCGTGTTGCGCTCCCCCTTCAAACGGCCTTCTCCGGAGGCGGACTTCCCGCGCGAGCGGCTGGTGCTGCCCGGTGTACGGGTCGACCAGGACCGGCTGGCCGCGTACGAGCGGGTGTGCGGCTTTCCCACCGGTGACAGCGCGCTCCCCGTCACCTATCCGCACGTCCTCGGCTTCCCCCTGGCCATGCGGCTGATGAGCGACGGGGCCTTCCCGTTGCCGCTGCCGGGTCTCGTCCACACCTCGATCGAGATCACCCGGCACACCTGCCTTCCTGCGACCGGGGAGTACGAACTCGCCGTGCACATCGAGGGACTGGCCCCGCACCGGCGCGGCACGGAGGCCACGGTGGTCACCGCGATGCGGGCCGGCGGGGAGGTCCTGTGGGAGTCGCGGAGCACGTACCTCGCGCGGCATCGCACCGACCGGCGGCCCGCCGAACCCCGGGAAGAGCGGCCGGTCCCGCTGCCCGTCGTCGCCCAGTGGCGGCTCGCCGGGGACGTGGGCCGGCGGTACGGCGCCGCCTCCGGCGACCGCAACCCCATCCATCTGTACCCGCTCACCGCCCGCCTCTTCGGCTTCCCGCGGGCCGTCGCGCACGGCATGTGGACGGTGGCCCGCTGCGTAGCCGCCCACGGCACGAGCGGTTCTGCCAAGGTGTGGGCGCGGTTTCTGGCGCCGGTGTTGTTGCCGGGGACGGTGGCTTTCGGGGCCGACGGTGCCGGGCGGTACGAGTTGCGGGGTGAGGGAGGGCGACTGCATCTGCGGGGTGAGGTGAGCTAGGCGCCGTAAGGGTGCATCGCCGTTGCCGAGTGCGGGTCCGTCGTGGGTTACTCGCGCAGTTCCCCGCGCCCCTGGGTTGGCTCCGTCGGCGGTGTCCATGAGTTGCCCCGCATCAGATTTCCCAAGCCCGACCACGCGAAGTTCATCAGGGTCGTCGCCGCCTGCCGGGCGGTAGCGCCCTCTGTGCTGTTGGCCCACGTCGCCAGGGACTCCGCCGCGCCCACCAAGGCCTCGGCGAGGCCGGCAACCTCGCGTTCCGGCAGGTCGGGGTCGCGGTGGGCCTCGCGGGCCGCAATCGCGACCAGGCGGGTCACGAACGCGACGATCTCCTTGCGCATTGCGGCGGTCTCGGCCGCGAACAGCTCCCCGTGGGTACGGGCCTGCAGGTGCAGCACGGACCAGGCGTCGGGGTGCTCGGCGGTGTGCGCGAAGAACGCCTTCAGGCCGTCCCACAGCTGGCGGTCGGCGGGCAGGCCCGTGCGCACCCCGGCGCGGACGGCCTCCGTGAGGGCGGTGGCCTCGCGCCGGATGCAGGCCGTGAAGAGGTCTTCCTTGGAGTTCAGGTACAGGTAGACCAGGGGCTTGGAGACGCCGGCGAGCTCGGCTATCTCGTCCATGGAGGCGCCCATGTAGCCGCGTTGCCCGAAAACTCGTACGGCGGCGTCGAGCATCTGCTGCTCCCGCACCGCACGCGGCATTCGCTTGGTCTTCGCCCCACCCATGAGGGCAAGACTAGTTGGACGCGGCCGCCTCGCCCGGCGTCCTCGCGGCGTCGTCGGCGCCGTCCTCCTGGCTGCGGTTGGCCTCCAGGTTGGCCTTCATCCGGTCGACCCTGGTCACGATCTGCACCGAGGCCCGGTCCCGCTCCCTGCGCAGCACCACCCAGCTGATCGGCGCCGACAGGATCAGGGCGAGCAGCAGCACCCACAGGCCGTTGGAGCTGCCGAAGCCTCGCGGGAAGATCCCGGAGTAGACGGCTCCCCAGACGACCACGAGGCAGCCGGCGAAGATGCCGAGACGCATCAGTGTGTAGCGGAGCATCTCAATCCAGTCGTCCGATTCCAAAAGGGGTCATCGTCCAGTGAAGCACGGACACGAAGGGATCTTGCAGCGGGGTCAGCGGAGGGGCTGCAGCATGATGATGTCGTCGCGGTCGTCACCGGGCGCCACCCGGATGGCGCCGGGTATGCGGCCGACCTCCTTGTATCCGCAGGAGCCGTAGAACCGCTCCAGGCCGAGGCCGCCCCGGCAGGTCAGCCGGATCGCGTCGACGCCGTCGAAGGTGCGGGCCGCGTCCGCGGCGGCCGCCAGCAGGTCACGGCCGTACCCCTGCCCCTGGTGCTTGGGGTGGACCATCACCGTGTACAGCCACACCCAGTGGGTCTGGAGCCGGTGGGTGTTGAAGGCGAAGAAGGCGGTGGCGGCCGGCTCGCCCGTCTCGTCGCGGCCGACGAGCAGTCGGTGCCGCCCCTCGGCCATGCCCACGAAGTGCTTCACCAGCTCCGGCCGGACGTCCTCCCGGCTCACCGGCGGCACGAAGCCCACGGCGCCGCCCGCGTTGGAGACGTCCGTCCACAGGTCGAGGATGCCGTCGCGCAGGGCCGGGGTGATGGCGGGGTCCAACGTGAAAGTAAGTGGCATAGGGCCACTGTATCTATTACCCCAGGGCGCGTGCAGCCACTTTCAGATCGGCGACGAGCCCCTGGTACGCGGCCTTCCTGTCCTCGTCGTCCTGTGCCCGCAGCACCGACGACGGGTGCACGGTCGGCACCAGCCGCTCGGGGCGCCCGTGGATCTCCCGCTCCAGCACGGTCCCGCGCACCTCGCCCACCCGGAACGACGACCCCAGCAGCGCCTTCCCGGCCGTCGCGCCCAGCACCACGATCAGCTCGGGCTCGACCAGCGCCAGCTCCGCCGCGAGCCAGGGGCCGCAGGCGGTCATCTCCCTGAGGCTCGGCGCCTTGTGGATACGGCGCTTGCGCGGCTCGGCCCGGGTGAACTTGAAGTGCTTGACGGCGTTGGTCACGTAGGCGTCGCCGGGATCGATACCGGCCTCCGCGAGCGCCTTGTCCAGCATCCGGCCCGCGGGCCCGACGAAGGGTTTGCCCTGCCGGTCCTCCTGGTCGCCGGGTTGCTCACCGACGAGCATCACGCGCGCGTGCGGGTTTCCGGCGCCGAACACCGTCTGCGTGGCGTTCTCGTGCAGGGGGCAGCCCCGGCAGTCGGCCGCGGCCCTGCGCAGGGCGGGGAGACCGGCACCCTCCGGAACGAAGGGCTCCGCCGTGTAGGCGTCCTCGGGGGCCTTCGTGACAGCCATGCCCGCCGGGTACCCCCCGCCGCGGAGTCAGACCCGCATCGGCTGAGGAGACTCCCGGCGCGCCGGGTCCGGGCCGTCGTACTCGCGGATGATCTCGTACCGGGTGTTCCGCTCCACCGGGCGGAAGCCCGCGTCGCGGATCAGTTCCAGCAGGTCCTCGCGGGTCAGCTTGTTCGGCGTGCCGAAGTTGTCCGCATCGTGGGTGATCTTGTACTCCACGACCGAGCCGTCCATGTCGTCCGCGCCGTGCTGGAGGGCCAGCTGGGCGGTCTGCACGCCGTGCATCACCCAGAAGACCTTCACGTGCGGGACGTTGTCGAACAGCAGCCTCGACACCGCGAAGGTCTTCAGGGCCTCCGCGCCGGTCGCCATCTGGGTGCGGGCCTGAAGGCGGTTGCGGATCTTGCCGTCCTTCATGTCCACGAAGTCGTGCTGGTAGCGCAGCGGGATGAAGACCTGGAAGCCGTTCGTCTCGTCCTGCAGCTCGCGCAGGCGCAGGACGTGGTCGACGCGGTGGCGGGGCTCCTCGATGTGGCCGTACAGCATGGTGCACGGGGTCTTCAGACCCTTCTCGTGCGCCAGGCGGTGGATGCGGGACCAGTCCTCCCAGTGGGTGCGGTGGTCCACGATGTGCTGCCGGACCTCCCAGTCGAAGATCTCCGCGCCGCCGCCGGTCAGCGACTCCAGGCCCGCGTCGATCAGCTCGTCCAGGATCTCCGAGGCGGACAGACCGCTGATCGTCTCGAAGTGGTGGATCTCCGTCGCCGTGAAGGCCTTCAGGGAGACGTTCGGCAGGGCGGCCTTCAGCTCGCGCAGGGAGCGCGGGTAGTAGCGCCACGGCAGGTTCGGGTGCAGGCCGTTGACGATGTGCAGCTCGGTGAGGTTCTCCGACTCCATCGTCCTGGCGAGCTTCACGGCCTCCTCGATGCGCATCGTGTACGCGTCCTTCTCCCCCGGCTTGCGCTGGAAGGAGCAGTAGGCGCAGGAGGCCGTGCACACGTTGGTCATGTTGAGGTGCCGGTTGACGTTGAAGTGCACGACGTCGCCGTTCTTGCGGGTGCGCACCTCGTGGGCGAGGCCGCCGAGCCACGCCAGGTCGTCCGACTCGTACAGCGCGATGCCGTCCTCGCGGGTCAGCCGCTCACCGGAGCGGACCTTCTCCTCCAGCTCGCGCTTGAGCCCGACGTCCATGCCAACACGCCCTTTCTACGACAGCTCGCCCCACGGTATCCCTAGACCTCTTCGGGCAGTTCCCCGACCCGGTTCTCCCACTTGGTGGAGAGCACGATGGTGGTACGGGTCCGGGAGACGCCCTTGGTGCCGGACAGCCGGCGGATGATCTTCTCCAGGCCGTCCACGTCCGTCGCGCGCACCTTGAGCATGAAGGAGTCGTCACCGGCGATGAACCAGCAGTCCTCGATCTCCGGGAGGTCCCGCAGCCGCTGGGCGACGTCCTCGTGGTCGGCGGCGTCGGAGAGCGAGATGCCGATCAGCGCGATGACGCCGAGGCCGAGGGAGGCCGCGTTCACCGTGGCGCGGTAGCCGGTGATGACACCGGCCGCCTCGAGACGGTTGATGCGGTCGGTGACGCTGGGGCCCGACAGGCCGACAAGGCGCCCCAGCTCCGCGTACGAGGCCCGGCCGTTCTCCCTCAGGGCCTGGATGAGCTGCCTGTCCACCGCGTCCATGCGATCGAAGCCTTCCGCTGAAGAGGTCTGAAGAGTTCCTGAAGTGATGAGCCGTACTGCGATGTGCGCTACTGGTCCGTGCCGCCGCCCAGTTCGCCCTTCCAGCGCCGGTACAGGCCGTGCCCGACGCCCGCCGCGTCCAGCACCCGCCCGGCGACGAAGTCCACCAGGTCCTGGATGTGGGTGGCGCCCGCGTAGAAGGCGGGCGAGGCCGGTACGACGCTCGCGCCGGCGTCGTCCAGCGCCACGAGATGCCTCAGGGTCTGGCCGTTCAGCGGGGTCTCGCGCACCGCCACGACCAGGGGACGGCGCTCCTTGAGGGTGACGCTCGCCGCCCGCTGCAGCAGATCCTTGGACAGGCCCAGCGCGACGCCCGCGACACAGGCCGTCGAGGCGGGCACGATCAGCATCCCCTTCGCCGGGTACGAGCCCGAGGACGGCCCGGCCGCGAGGTCGCCCGCGCTCCAGTACCGCACCCCGCTGATGTCCACGTCGAAGGTCCCGGGCTTGCCGTCGGCGCCCCGGGCCAGCCATTCCCGCAGGTCGTCCTGCCAGTGGGCGTCCCGGAACGAGATGCCGGTCTCGTCCAGCAGGGTCAGCCGCGAGGCCCGGCTGACCACCAGGTCGACCGCCTCGCCCGCCGCCAGAAGTGCGCGCAGCACGGCCGCCGCATACGGCGTCCCGGAAGCACCGGACACCCCCACGATCCAAGGCACGCGCTGCGATTCTCCTGCGTTCACACTTTGAGCGTACCGGCGGACCGGACCGTCAGACGGTCAGCCCCCGCACCAGCAGGTCGAGCAGGGCGCACACGAACAGGGCGATGCCGATGAATCCGTTGACGCTGAAGAACGCCCTGTTCAGGCGGGAGAGGTCGTGCGGCCGGACGATCGAGTGCTCGTAGAGGAACGCACCCGCGACGATCAGCAGGCCGAGCCAGAAGAAAGCACCCGCGCCGGTGACGACGCCGTACCAGACGAACAGGGCCGTCGTGATCGTGTGGCAGGCCCGCGCGCCCCGGATGGCGGCCGGGATGCCGAAGCGGGCCGGTACCGACATGACGCCGATCTCCCGGTCGGTCTCGACGTCCTGGCAGGCGTAGATCAGGTCGAAGCCGCCGATCCAGATGCCGACGGCGAGGCCGAGGATCACCGCCTGCCAGTTCCAGGTGCCGGAGACGGCGAGCCAGCCGCCCACCGGCCCCATCGCCTGGGCGAGGCCCAGGATCGCCTGGGGAAAGTTCGTGAACCGTTTGCCGTAGGGGTAGACCACCATGGGGATCACCGCCACCGGCGCCAGGGCCAGGCACAGCGGGTTCAGCAGGGCGGCCGCGCCGAGGAAGATCACCAGGGCGATCAGGGCGCCGGTCCAGGCGTGCCGGACCGACATGGCCCCGGTGACCAGCTCGCGGTGGGCCGTACGGGGGTTCCGGGCGTCGATCTCGCGGTCGATGATCCGGTTGACCGCCATCGCGAACGTGCGCAGGCCGACCATGCAGACGGTGACCAGCAGCAGCCGGCCCCAGTGGATGTTCCTGTCCCACTCGTACATCGCCGTGAGCGAGGCGATGTAGGCGAAGGGCAGCGCGAAGACCGAGTGCTCGATCATCACCAGGCGCAGGAAGGCCTTCGTGCGTCCCGGCTGGGGGATCGCGGCGGAAGCGGTGCTCACAGGCCGTACTCCTTCCAGCGGCGGTCCACCAGGGCCGCCGTAGCCGGGTCCGACAGGACCATGTCCGGCCAGCCCCCGTCGCGGGTGTAGCCCTCCTCGGGCCACTTCTTCGTCGCGTCGATTCCCGCCTTGCCGCCCCAGAACTGCTGGTAGGAGGCGTGGTCGAGATGGTCGACGGGGCCTTCGGCAACGGTGAGGTCACGGGCGTAGTCGGTGTTGCCGAGGGCCCGCCAGGCGACCTCGTGCAGATCGTGCACGTCGCAGTCGGCGTCCACGACCACGATCAGCTTGGTCAGGGACATCATGTGCGCGCCCCAGATCGCGTGCATCACCTTCTGCGCGTGCTTGGGGTACTTCTTGTCGATCGAGACGATCGCGCAGTTGTGGAAGCCGCCGGCCTCGGGCAGGTGGTAGTCCACGATGTCCGGGACGATGATCTTCAGCAGCGGGAGGAAGAAACGCTCCGTGGCGCGGCCCAGGGGGCCGTCCTCCGTCGGCGGGCGGCCGACCACGATCGACTGCAGCAGCGGGCGCTTCCGCATCGTGACGCAGTCGATCTTCAGCGCGGGGAACGGCTCCTGCGGGGTGTAGAAGCCGGTGTGGTCGCCGAAGGGGCCCTCGGGCAGCATCTCGCCCGGCTCCAGCCAGCCCTCGAGGACGACCTCGGCGTTCGCCGGCACCTGGAGCGGGACGGTCTTGCAGTCGACCATCTCGATCCGCCTGCCCGCGATGAACCCGGCGAAGAGGTATTCGTCGATGTCACCGGGGAGGGGGGCCGTGGAGGCGTACGTCACGGCGGGCGGACACCCGAAGGCGATGGCCACCGGCAGGCGCTCACCGCGCCGCGCCGCCACCTGGTAGTGGTTGCGGCTGTCCTTGTGGATCTGCCAGTGCATGCCGATGGTGCGCCGGTCGTGGCGCTGCAGGCGGTACAGCCCGAGGTTGCGGATGCCCGTCTCCGGGTCCTTGGTGTGCGTGAGCCCCAGGTTGAAGAAGGAGCCGCCGTCCTTCGGCCAGGTGAACAGCGCCGGGAGCCGGTCGAGGTCCACCTCGTCACCGTGCAGGACGACCTCCTGCACCGGCGCCTCCTTGACCTTCCTCGGCGGCACGTGGGTCATCGCGCCGAGCTTGCCGAAGGCCTCGCGCACGCCGACGAAGCCGTGCGGCAGCTCGGGCCGCAGCAGGCCGCCGATCTTCTCGGAGATCTCGCCGTACGACTTCAGGCCCAGCGCCTTCAGCAGGCGGCGGTCGGTGCCGAAGACGTTCATGGCGAGCGGCATCGCCGAGCCCTTCACGTTCTCGAAGAGCAGGGCGGGGCCGCCGGACTTCTGCACCCGGTCGACGATCTCCCCGACTTCCAGATACGGGTCGACCTCGGCCTTGATGCGCTTGAGGTCGCCCTCGCGCTCCAGCGCCCGCAGCAGGGAGCGAAGATCGTCGTAAGCCATGTGTCCCAGTATCTGCCACCCGTTACCCTGGCCCGGTCACCGGGGCCGTCTCACTTCGTCGGGGGATCGCACACCATGCTCAGGTATCTGCCGTTCCTGCTGGTCCTGGCCCTGTGGATCTACGCCTTCGTGGACTGCCTGAACACCCCGGAGGAAGAGGTGCGGCATCTGCCGAAGGTGGTGTGGGTGGTCATCATCCTGCTCTTCGGCGAGGTGCTGGTCGGGCCGGTGGCCTGGCTGATCACCGGCAGGGCGCGGCAGACGGCCCCGGCGGGCGGCGGCGCCACGCCCGGGCAGTGGGTCGCCCCCGACGACAACCCCGAGTTCCTCAAGTCCCTGAACAGGGACGACCCCGAGCAGGGCTGATGGAACTCCGGCTGCTCGTCACCTTCGAGAAGGTCGCCACGGTGCTGAGCTTCACCCGGGCCGCGGCCGAGCTGTCGTACGCCCAGTCCAGCGTGACCGGTCAGATCCGCACCCTGGAGTCCTCCCTCGGCATCGAGCTGTTCGACCGGCTCGGCGGCCGGATCCGGCTCACCGAGGCCGGTGAGCGGCTGCTGCCGTACGCCCGGCAGATCATCGAGCTGGCGGAGGAGGCCCGGGCGGCGGTCGTCGAGCCGGAGGAGCCCTCCGGCACCCTCACCGTCGGGACCATGGAGTCGCTCACCTCCTACCGGCTGCCGCCGCTGCTGGAGTACTTCCACCACCGCCACCCCAGGGTGCGGCTCGCGCTGCGCACCACCATCGGCGACGAGACCCGGCAGGCGCTGCGTCAGGGCACCTACGACGTGGGGTTCCTGATGGAGGAGGAGACCGAGCACCCGGGGCTGGAGAGCGCCGTGCTCGCGGTGGAGCCGCTGGCGCTGGTCGCGGCGCCCGGGCACGCACTGAGCGCCTCCCCCGTGACGACCGCCGGCCTGACGGACCAGCCCCTGCTGGCCACCGAGCCCGGCTGCGCCTACCGGGACCTGTTCGAGCGGGAGCTGAGGTCCTTCGGGGACGTGGAGTTCATGGAGTTCGGCACGATCGAGGCCACCAAGCGCGCGGCGGCGGCCGGCCTCGGGATAGCGCTGCTGCCCGAGGTGACGGTCGCCGCCGAACTCGCGGAGGGCTCTCTGGTACGGCTGGACTGGGAGCCGCCGTTCACGCTTCGCACGCAGCTGGCGTGGCGGGCCGGGAAGCGGCTTCCGGCGCACGCCCGGCTGTTCGCGGAGCAGGCGCGGCGGCTGGTCGCCGAGCAGGACGGGCCAGGGTGACCTTCAGGCTCGCCGTCACGATCAGCGGGACGCCCAGCGTCTGGACGAGCCCGATGTGGTGGCCGTAGACCAGCCAGTCCATCAGCATCGCCACGGCCGGGTAGACGAAGGCCAGGACGGCGATCTTCGCGGTGGGCAGCTGGGCGTAGGCGGCGTACATGAGGACGTACATCACCCCGGTGTGGATCAGGCCGAGCCCGACGAGCCAGCCCCACCTCCAGCCGGTGCCGCTCATCGCGCCGAAGTCCGCGAAGGGCAGCAGGAGCGGGATGCCGACGAGGACCTGGACGAGGGCGATCAGGTGCGGGCGGACACCGGTGATCCGCTTGGTGGCCAGGGTGGACAGGCCGTAGAGCAGGGCGGCGAGGAGGGCCTGGCCGATGCCGAGCAGGTACGAGCCGCCGCTCGTGAAGTCGCCGGGGGTGACGCCCGAGACGAGGACCAGCCCGGCGAAGGCGACCGCGATCCAGCCCGCCTTCGCGGCGCTGAGCCGTTCGCGGAACAGCAGGGCGCCGAGGAGGACCACGTAGAAGGGCTGCGTGTGGTAGACGACCGTGGCCACCGAGATGGACGTGTTCTGGTACGACGAGAACAGCAGCACCCAGTTGAGGACGATGAACACCCCGCCGAGCACGGCGAGTCCGAGGGTGCGGCGGGTGAAGCCGTGGTCGCGCAGCCAGCCGCGGGCGGCGGCATAGCCGCCGAGGGCGAGGGCGCCGAACAGGACGCGGAAGAAGACGACGTCGAAGGGCGAGGCACCCGACTCCACGACGAAGACGCCGAGGGTGCCGGAGAGCATCATGGCGGTGGTCAGCTGGGCCGTGCCCCTGGTCTCTGAGGTCATGGCAGTGACGCTACGAACGGCCCCCGGTGCCGGTCCACGCGCCAGTGCGGGGCGCTGCCGATGGGGTCATCGGCGGTGCCGATACCCGCAGTTCACCGGCGGTCGTCGGCGGCGGCCCGAGCCCTGGCCCGTTCGTGCGGGTCGTCGGTGCGAGAAGGCCGGCAAAAGGGATGTGAAGAGCCGTCAGGAAAACGGGTCGTCGCGCAGGACGAGGTCGAGCAGCCCCGGGAAGCGGGCGTCGAACTCGGCCCGGCGCAGCCGGTTGACCCGTCGGGGGCCCTCGTCGCGCTGCTCGACCAGCCCGGCCCCGCGCAGCACCGCGAAGTGGTGGCTGAGGGCGGCCTTGCCGACCGGCACATCGAAGCTGCCGCAGCTGCGGGTCCAGTCGGCGGAGCCTGCCAGCTCCCTGACCAGGGTGAGGCGCACGGGGTCGGCGAGGGCGGCGAGCGCCGTGAGAACGGGCACGTCGTCGGGGTGAGTGTGCTCCGGGGCGGCCCGGTGACTGCCGGTGGTCACGCCACGCTCCCCTCTTCCTCTTGCCGAGTGTTCGATGGAAACCATACACTCGCGAGTGTTCGCTTTTAATTGAACAGTCGGTTCGAGCCAGGGGTGTGGCATGCGCGCGGTGGAGTTCCAGGAGTACGGCGGTCCCGAGGTGCTGCGACCGGTGACGGCCGAGGTGCCGGAGCCCGGCCCCGGGCAGGTGAGCATCGACGTGGCCTACACCGGCGTGAACTTCGCCGACCTCAAGGCCCGCGCGGAGGGCTACCGGGTGCCCGCGCTGCCGTACGTGCCCGGCCTGGAGGTCTCCGGCCGCGTCCGCGCGCTCGGCGCCGGCGTCACCGGCCTGGCCGTCGGCCAGGAGGTGGTCGCGCTCACCGAGGGAGGCGCGTACGCGGAGGTGGCGGTGGCCGGGGCGGCGACCGTCTTCCCGGTCCCCTCCGGCCTGGACCTGCGCACCGCCGCGACCCTGCCGACGGTGCTGCCCACGGCCTACGCCCTCGTCCACACCGTCGGCCGGCTCCAGCCCGGCGAGTCCGTCCTCGTCCAGGGCGCGGCCGGCGGGGTCGGCACGGCGGTCGGGCAGCTCGCCCGGGCCGCGGGCGCCGGGGCGGTGTACGGCGTGGTCTCCTCGGCCGCGAAGGCCGCCCACGCCAAGAGCCACGGCTACGACGAGGTGTTCGTCGGCTCCTTCCAGGAACCGGTGCGCGCGGCGACCGGGGGGCGCGGCGCCGACCTGGTGCTGGACCCCGTCGGCGGCGACACCCTGCGCGCGGGGCTGGCCTCGCTGGCGCCCTTCGGACGCCTGGTCTCCTACGGCAACGCGAGCGGCGCCGAGCCGTGGAGCGTGGGCCAGCCCGAGCTGTACCCGCTCGGCGTCTCTGTCTCCGGCTTCTCCATCCTGAACCTGGCCCGGACCGCGCCGGACGCCCTGCGCCGGCTGTCGGAGCGGGCGTTCGCGAAGGCGGCCGACGGCACGGTGACCCTGCCGGTGACGGCCGAGTTCCCGCTCGCCCGGGCGGCGGAGGCACACCGGCTGATGGGAGGACGGTCGAGCACGGGCAAGCTGCTGCTGCGGGTGGCCGACTGAGCCCCCAACTGCCGCTCACCTCAGGCAACTTCGCGGCCGCCCGGCCCAGGATCGGGGCGGCGGTGTACCCGCTGCAGAACATATGGTGGAGCCGCCGGAGCCGCTGGAACCTCCGGTGGTGCTGGAACCCCCCGAGCTGCGGATCCGCTGCCTCCACTGCTCCTGCCACCGCTCCCGGTGCCGGACGCGCCGCCGGAGCCGTCCGTGCCGCCCTGCCGGCCCGCGTTCGCGTCCCCGTTGCTGCTGCACTCCTCCTACGCCGACCGGCGCGCCGCCGGAGCGGATCTGGCGGGCGGTCGCCGCGCGGCCCCGGTACTCCCGCAGTGTTCGCGCCCTGGGCCGTCACCCGTTCGGGGGCGCTGAACCGGCGGCCGGGCGGGCGGGCTCGTAGCGTCCTGCCGTAAGGACGGTCCCGCACCGGCAGGCCCGCGGGTCCGCTCCCGCCCCGCTCACCAAGGAGGCACCTGTGACCGCCACCCGCACACGGCGACCCGCCCCCAGCGCGCCCCCGGTCCGGCGGGTCGCAGCCAAACCCGCCTGGTCGGCCCCGGTGGTGGAATGCCACCGCACCGGCGCCGAGATCACCGCCTACGCCGGACAGACCGCCCCGTGGCGCAAGCGCTGACCCGCGACCGGTTCGCCGCCAGGCTGTACGACCTGCGCGGACGGTACTGGGACAGCCACCCGTTCCACCAGCGCCTGCACTCCGGTGGCTGCACGCCGCCGGAGTTGCGGCACTGGGTCGCCAACCGCTGGTACTACCAGCTCTGCCTCACCCGCAAGAACGCCGCGATCATCGCCAACTGCCCACTGCCGGAGGTCCGCCGGGTCTGGGCCGAGCGGCTCGGCCAGCAGGACGGCACAAGCGGCACCGACGGCGGGCTGGCCGACTGGCTGGTGCTCGCCGAGGCGGTCGGCCTGGACCGCGCCGAGGTCCTCGACGAGCGGCACGTCGCCCGTGGTGTGCGCTTCGCCGTCGACGGCTACCTGCACTTCTGCCGGACCAGACCGTGGACCGAAGGTGTGGCAGCGGCGCTCACCGAGATGTTCTCGCCCGACCACATGGCTGCCCGCGTCGCCGCCTGGCGCCGGCACTACGAGTGGATCGACCCGGCCGGCTACGGCTACTTCGAGCGCCGCATCCCGGTCGCCCGGAAGGACAGCGCCCGCACCCTCGAGCTCGTCCTGGACCACTGTGTCACCGGTGAGCAGCAGCAGGCCGCGATCGACGCCCTGGCCTTCAAGTGCGAGGTCCTCAACGCCATGCTGGACGCGGTCGACTACGGGGCCGCCCGGTGAGCACCGCCGACTCCGCCGTGATCCCCGGCCTGCGCAAGGGGGTGCGGCTGGTGCACGACCCGGTCCGGAACCAGGCCGCGCTGGTCTACCCCGAGGGCGTGCTGATGCTCAACGACAGCGCGGCCGCCGTACTCCGGCACTGCGACGGACGCCGGGGCGCGCGAGCGATCACCGCCCGGCTCCGCGACGAGTTCGACGGGGTGGACGGCGAGCAGGTGGGCGCGCTGCTCGCCGATCTCGCCGAACGGCGGCTGCTCGCCCTGGACGGCACCGGCGCACCCGCCCGCCCCGTCGCCGCCGCCGGCCCGTCCGGCACCGCCGTACGCACGCCCGCTCCACTCGGCCTGATCGCCGAACTCACCTACCGCTGCCCGCTCCAGTGCCTCTACTGCTCCAACCCGGTCGAACTCTCCCGCCACCGCGACGAACTTCAGACGGAGCATTGGCTGCGGATCCTCGACCAGGCGCGGGAACTGGGCGTGCTCCAGGTCCACCTCACCGGCGGTGAACCGCTGCTGCGTCGCGATCTGACGGTCCTCGTCGACCGGGCCCGTCGGCTGGGTCTCTACACCAACCTGGTCACCAGCGGCATCCCGCTGGCCGCCGGGCGGGCCGCCGAACTCGCCGACGCGGGCCTCGACCATGTGCAACTCTCACTCCAGGACGCCGACGCGGGCCGCGCCGACGCCGTCGCCGGGCTCACCGCCCATGACCGGAAACTCGCCGCGGCACGGCGGTTCACCGGCGCCGGCCTGCCGCTGACCGTCAACGCCGTGCTGCACCGGGGCAATCTGGCGCGGCTCGGCGACCTCGCCGACCAGGCGGTGGCGCTGGGCGCCGACCGGGTCGAGCTCGCGCACACCCAGTACTACGGCTGGGCCTGGCGCAACCGCGCCCACCTCGCGCCCTCCAGGGAACAGGTCCGGCAGGCCGAGCGGGACGTCGCCGCGGCCCGGGAACGCCACATCGGACGGGCCGAGATCGTGCTCGTCGCCGCCGATCACCACACCGGCGCGGTGAAGCCGTGCATGAACGGCTGGGGAGAGCGTCAGCTGGTCGTCGCGCCCGACGGCGACGTGCTGCCCTGCCTCGCCGCCGCTCAGCTGCCCGCTCTGCCGGTGCCCAGCGCGGTCACCGAGGATCTGGCGGCGATCTGGCACGACTCCCCCGCCTTCAACCGGTTCCGGGGCACCGCCTGGATGCCGGAGCCGTGTCGCGGCTGCGCACTGCGCGAGGTGGACCACGGCGGCTGCCGCTGCCAGGCCTTCCAGTTCACCGGCGATCCGGCCGCCACCGACCCGGCCTGCCCCCTCTCGCCACACCACCACCTGGTCACCGACCCGATCCCGGCCGCCGGCTCCGGCCCCGCCCCCAGACGCTTCCGCTGAGGTGCGTCCGGGGCCGGGGCCCGAGCGGCGAGGCTCAGGACCCGTACTGGTCCGAACCCCCACAGGGGCGGCAGCCACCTGTCTGCGTGCCGGAGGACGGGCCCGCGGTGCCGGAGGCCGCGCCCGCCGTGCCGGAGGCCGCGCCCGCGGTGCCGAAGGCCACGAGGTGGCCGTCCCCGGTCCCCACGTAGACCCGGCCGTTGTAAGTGGCGGGGACCACGAAGCCGTACGTCGTGCCGATCGGGAAGGAGCGGCGCAGGTGCATGACACCGTTCACGGGCACCGCGTCGTAGACCCGCAGTGCACCACCGGTGGATGAGCCGGAGCCGGACCACACCGCCCAGACCAGCGCGGAGCCGGGGGACGTTCCGTTGGAGGTGACCACGGGGGAACCGGAGCCGTAGCCGAATCCCTCGTTGCTGGTGCCCACGCTGGTCAGGGTCGGAATGCCGGAGCTGTTCACCCCGAACTTCAGCGCGCGCAGCGGCGAACGGGCGTTACCGATCTTGGTGGCCACGGTGTACACGTAGCCTCCGCCACCGCCCCAGACGGCGGGGTGGCCCCAGACGCCCTCGAAGGGTCCGGCCATGCTCACCGGTTTGTCCGTGCCGTTCGGGCCCTGGCCCATGCCACCCAGGTTGTTCCGGTCCAGCAGGAAGACCCGGCCGTCCTTGCCGACCTGCACCAGCAGGTGCGGGTGGGCGGCGGTGCCGAAGCCGCCGGGCAGCGCGACCGGCCCGCCCGAGCCGAGGTCGGTGTCGTGGCTGTCCAGTGTCCGGTTGTTGGCCGGGCTGAAGAAGTCCCGAGCCGAGAGACTGCCGTCGCTGTTCACGGCGAGCCGGACCACCGACTCACCGAGGTGGCCGGGCGGCCTGCTGCCCGGGCCGGGGCTCGGCGAGGAGCCCGTGCCGAAGCCGTTGCCGGTGGTGAGGAAGATCCGGCCGGAGCCGTCCGAGACCAGGCCGCCGCCGCTCTGCCAGATACCGGCCCCCTGGTTGCCGGAACCGGCCTCGTCGGACCACAGGGTCAGGCTACGGCTGCTGGTCTTCACCCCCACCACCTGGCCGACGTAGGGAGCGGCGTCGCAGTGAGAGGCGAAGGCCGCGTACACCCAGCCGTTGAGCAGCAGCAGCCCCGCACGCTGCAAGGAGGTGAACGCGTTGAACGGGTGGCCGGGGCTGTTGGTCGGCGTGCCCTGGATCCGCACCGGCCAGCCCGCGCGCTCGGCGCCGCTGGAGGCGTCCAACGCGTGGAAGTACCAGTGCGGGTGCTGCACGTCCGCACCGTCGTTGACCTTGCTGGTGAGGTAGACGGTGTTGGACGACTGGTCGTACACCGGGGTGGAGGTGATCCCCGTGTGCGGCGCGGGGGCGGTGCAGCCGGCCTGGACCGCCGAGGTGGGCCAGGTCGGGCCGAGCTGACGGGTCCAGTTCTTCTGCCCGGTGACGGCGTCGATGCCGTAGACGTAGTTGTTCTCGGTGGCGACGATCACATGCCTGCCGGTGACCAGCGGTTGGCCCTCCACCGCACCGCTCACCGCGGTGGACCAGCGCTGTCCGAAGCTCGACGAGGACACCTGGGCCGGCGACAGGTTCGGCTCGTTCGCGTCCCATCCCGTGCGGCTGTTGTTCACCGAGATGGTGGAGTCGATGGCCTGTGCCTGGGAGGCGAGTCCGAGCAGCAGCAGGCCCGCCGCAGCGGTGGCTCTCAGCCGCAGCAGCCGCCGTCTGCCCTGTCCTCCTGCCCCGGTTCGTCGGTTCGCAGGCGACGTGAGTCGTGTCATGTGCTCCGCCCTGGTTTCGGGTCCCGCTCAACTCGGCCGACACCGATTGTCTTGACGCACACTCAGGTGATCGGGCAGGCGGCTCTCGCCGCGACGAGGGATTCATTCCCGGGGAGCAACAGACACGGGGCGAGGACACCGGCAGGGTCCTCGACACCCCCGCCCGGCGTTGCCCCGCGCTCCTCCCGCCCAGCACAGTGGGGGCCATGGACGAACGACAGGCCCGCGTCTGGCTCGCCACCGCCGTAGCGGAGGCCCGTGCCGGCCTGGCCGAGGGCGGGATCCCGATCGGTGCCGCCCTCTACGCCCCGGACGGCACCCTCCTCGGCCGTGGCCACAACCGCCGGGTCCAGGACGGCGACCCCTCCGCCCACGCGGAGACGGCCGCCTTCCGCGCGGCGGGACGGCGGCGCACGTACCGTGGCACCACCATGGTCACCACCCTCTCCCCCTGCTGGTACTGCAGCGGCCTGATCCGCCAGTTCGGTATCTCCCGGGTGGTGATCGGCGAGGCCACCACCTTCCACGGCGGCCATGAGTGGCTGGCCGAGCACGGCGTGGAGATCCTGGTCCTGGAGGACCCCGAGTGCGTCTCGGTGCTGCGCGCCTTCGTCAAGGACAACCCCGAGCTGTGGAACGAGGACATCGGTGAGTGACACGCGCGTTCCGACCATTGATCTGCGGCCCTGGCTCCACGGCGACGAGGAGGCCCGCGCCGGCCTCGCTCGTACCGTCGACCAGGCACTGCAGACCGCCGGGTTCCTGCTGGTCACCGGGCACGGTGTGGAGCCCGGGCTGCGGGCCGGGATCCGGGCGGCCGCGCGGGAGTTCTTCCTGCTGCCCGTCGAGGTCAAGCGGCGGTACGAGGCGAGGGTCGGCGGCCGGGGCTGGCTCGGGCCCGGTGCCGAGGCCAACGGGTACGCGGAGGGTACCGAGACACCGCCCGACCTGAAGGAGTCGCTGACCTTCGCCACGGACGAGCCCTTCGAGGACCCGGTCGTGAACGCGGAGTGGTACGCGCCCAACGTATGGCCGGCCGAGGTGCCGGAGCTCCGGGAGCTGTGCAGGACCTACCTGTCGCGCATGGCCGCCCTGGAGAAGGAGCTGCTGTCGCTGCTCGGGTACGCGCTCGGGCTCGAGCCCGACTTCTTCTCGCGGCACATGGAGCGTCCGACGTACGGCTTCAACATCAACTGGTATCCGGGGACGGACGTCGTCGGCGAGCCGCTGCCCGGGCAGTTCCGGATCGGGCCGCACACCGACTTCGGCACCGTGACCATTCTCGACCGGCAGGCCGGGAAGGGCGGGCTTCAGGTGTACACCGACGCCGGCGGCTGGGAGGACGCGCCGTACGACCCGGACGCCTTCACCATCAACACCGGTGATCTGCTGGCCCGTTGGACCGGCGACCGGTGGCGGTCCGGGCGGCACCGGGTGCTGCCCCCGCCCGCCGACGCGCCCGCCGAGGAGCTGATGTCGCTCGTGTACTTCGGCGAGTGCACCCCGGGCACCGTCGTGGAGTCCGTGCCGGCGCCGGTGGGCCGGGTGACGTACCCGCCGGTCGACTCGCACGTGTACCTGCGCGAGAAGCTGGACTCGATCACCGTCGGCTGAACCGGGCCACCCCTGTCAATCCCGTGTCCGGGCCGCCACCCGTTCCGCTGAAACGAACCCGCCGGGCATGTCCCGTTCGCGTCCCGTGGCATTGGCCCTTGAAGGGGGCCCGCGACCAGGGGCCCCCTTTCTGCGATGGGAGACGCGTGCGAATCACTGACATCCAGCGCTGCGAGGTCCGGCCGGGACGGCTCGTCGAATGGACGCTGAGCCCGGCGACGGTGGCGGCGGCGACGGCACTCCCGGACGACTGCCGGCCCCCGGCGTACATCCAGGAGTCGCACATCAGGACCGCCCGGTGCGTCCGGGAGGACGGGCTGTTCGTGCCGACCTGGCTCGGCACCGCCTTCGACCTGCCGGGCCCGGTCGACCTCGATGTGCTGCAGGAGGCGCTGCGCGGCTGGACGGTACGGCACGAGACGCTGCGCAGCGGCTTCCGCTGGGCGGGACCCGCGGAAGACGAACTGCGCCGCTTCACCCTGGACGCCGCCGACGTGTCCCTGCACCGGGAGGAGGCAGGCGACTTCCGGGACGCGGACGAGCTGGTCCGGCGCCTCGAGGAACGGTTCGACGCGGTCGCGGACGCGCTGCGCTGGCCGAACCTGATCTACACGGCCGTCGTACGGGACGACGGCGCCAGCGTGTACATGGCCTTCGACCACAGCAACGTCGACGCCTACTCCCTGACCCGGATCGCCGCCGAGGTGCACGAGCTGTACACGGCGGGCCTGGCCGGCACCGGCCCCGGCTCCCGCACCCCGGCGGCCAGTTACGTCGACTTCTGCGAGCTGGAGCGGGCCGACGCGGACGGCATCGACGCCCGGCACGCCATCGTCGGCCGCTGGCGCGAGTTCATCCGGCGCTGCGACGGCATGCTGCCCGGCTTCCCCGTCGACCTCGGAGTGGAACCGGGCGGCCCGCTGCCCCGGCAGCGGATGCTGTGCGAGCCGCTGGCCGACGCCGCCGAGGCGGCGGCGTTCGAGGCGTACTGCAGGCCGTACGGCGGCAGCCTGGTCGGTCTGCTGGCCGCGACCGGGCTGATCGTGCACGAGCTGGGCGGGCAGCCGGTGTACCGGACGGTGGTGCCGTTCCACACCCGGGTGAAGTCGCGCTGGAGCGACTCGGTGGGCTGGTACGTGGGCGGCGCCCCGATCGAGGTCCCGGTGGGCCGTACGACGGGCTTCCCGGAGACCCTGCGGGCGGTGCGCGCGGAGCTGCAGGCCAACCGCTCGCTCGCCCGGATGCCGCTGGCCCGGGTGCTGAGCCTGCTCGGCGCGGACTTCCGGCCGACCTCGCCGGACCTGTACTCGATCGTCTCCTACGTCGACACCCGGGCCGTCCCCGGCGCCGAACGCTGGGCCGAGCAGCGGGCGCACGCGCTGCTGCGGGTGTCGTACGGCGACCAGGTGTGCGTGTGGGTGAACCGGCTGCACGAGGGGCTGTGGCTGGCGAGCCGGTATCCGGACACGGACGTGGCGGCGAAGAACCTGCGCCTGTACGTCGAGCGGCTGCGCGACCACATCGCCTCGGTGGCCCACGGCAGCCTGTCCGCGGTGTCCTGAGCCGGACACCGGGAAGGAGTGACCTGCCGCCCCCTAGGTGAACTGACCGGGAAGGGGCTCCGAGGGCTCGGGCGGCATCTTTCCCGGAAGAGGCCGGGACGACTCCAGGATGCCGATCAGGCGTTCGAATCTGTTGCGCCAGTCGGACTCCGACGCCGCCTCGCCCTGGAACTCGTGGGTGAAGCGCAGCACGCTCTCCGCGTCGCCGCCCCGCTCCAGATGGAACCGGATCCGGCCGCCGCCCTCGACGGTGTACTCCGCGACCCGGTCCACGTCCCAGGCGGTGACCCGGCCGGAGCCCAGGTCACGCAGGGTGACCGCGCCGTCGAGGCGGGGCTGCAGAACGTCGACGGCGGTGCACCACGCCCCGAGTCCCTCGGGGGTGGCCACCGCCGGCCAGACGTCTTCCATGGGCCGCGGGAGCCGCACCAGGAAGTGGAGTATGTGCGTGTTCCCGTGGGTCTGGCTGGTGCCCTGTGCGATGGAACCGCTCATGACACCAGTGTGGGCGACCCTCGGCTCACACGCCCGCGTAGGAGTGCTTGCCGCTGACGAAGATGTTGACGCCGTAGTAGTTGAACAGCCAGCAGCCGAAGGCGATCATCGCCAGGTAGGCGGCCTTGCGGCCCTTCCAGCCGGCGGTGGCCCGGGCGTGCAGGTAGCAGGCGTAGGCGACCCAGGTGATGAAGGACCAGGTCTCCTTCGGGTCCCAGTTCCAGTAGCGGCCCCAGGCGTCGCCCGCCCAGATCGCGCCCGCGATGATCGTGAACGTCCACAGCGGGAACACCGCCGCGTTGACCCGGTAGGCGAACTTGTCCAGCGAGGCGGAGGCGGGCAGGCGCTCCAGGACCGAGGTCGCGAAGGCACCGGGCTTGCCGCCGGTCTGCAGCTTGGTCTCGTACGAGTCCTTGAACAGGTACAGGATCGTGGCGACCGCGCCGACGTAGAACACCGCGCCGCAGAAGATCGCGGTGGAGACGTGGATGTACAGCCAGTACGAGTGCAGCGCCGGCACCAGCTGGTCGCTCGCGGTGTACAGGACGGTGACCGCGAGGCCCAGGTCCAGCAGGACCGTGGTGATCAGGAACAGCCCGAGCCAGCGCACGTTCTTCTTCAGTGCCAGCAGCGCGAGGTACACGCCGACGGCCACCGTGGAGAAGGTGATGTTGAACTCGTACATGTTGCCCCACGGCGCCCGCTGCACGGAGGCGGCGCGGGCGACGACACCGGCCAGCTCCACCAGGAAGGCGAGCACGGTGAGCGAGACGGCGATGCGGCCGTAGAGGTCGCCCTGCGCGTCCCCGCCGTGCGCACCCGGCCCGTCCGGCACATCACGGGCGCCGGAGGCCGAGCGGACCACGACCTTCGGCCGCTCCAGCACGGCCGTACCGCCGGCCTGCTTGACGGTGACGGCGGGGGCCTTCGCGGAGGTCTCCGGCTGGGCCGTCAGCGCGGCGGCCGTACGGGCCACCTTGCTGCGGCTGCCGAAGAGCCACTCGGCGATGTACGCGAAGAAGGCCAGGGTGTAGACGGCCATCGACGAGTAGATCAGCGTGTTGCTGATGCTCGCCAGGTGTTCGTTGGTCGCGGCGGCGAGATCGGTTGCGGCGGCGAGAGTCACTTCTCAGCCCCTTCGGCAGGTACGACTGGGGTGTCGGGGGATTCTGAAGGGTCGTCGTCGGGGTCGGGTGCCCCCGGCGCCTGGTCGTAGAGGATTCCGGCGAGGTCGCCCAGTTCCTCGGGCACCTTGGCGGACTCGCTGCGGCCCAGCCCGGCCATCTCGACGACCGTCACGCCGTCGGCGCCGCGCACCGCGCGCACCCACACCCGGCGCCGCTGGATGAACAGCGAGGCGGCCAGGCCGAAGATCGCGGTGAGGGCACCGCCCAGCGCCCAGCCGCTGCCGGGCTCCTGGACGATCTCGAAGCCGGCCCACTCCTTGATGTCCTTCTCGAAGGTGATCGACCCGGCGCCGTTCGGCAGCGTGAGCGTGTCGCCCGGCTGGAGAAGCTTCTTCAGCAGCTGGCCCTTGCTGTCCTTGAACGCCTTCATGTGCGTCTTGTCCAGCTGGTACACGCTCTGCGGAATACCGGAGTTGACGCCGAGGTCACCGTGGTAGGCGTTCACCGCGAGCAGCGGGTTCACCAGCGCCGGGAACTGGGAGAGCATCGTGCCGCTCTTCGGGTCGAAGGTCGGCACGAAGAAGGCCTGGAAGCCGAGCTGGTCCTTCCTGCCCTGCGCGTCGCGGTAGCCGTCCATCACCTTGATCACACCGTTGGAGGTGACGTTTCCGTCGAGCGGCAGCAGCGGCACGGCGTCGTGGTAGACGACGTCGCCCTTGCCGTCGCGGACGGTGATGACGGGTGCGTAGCCGTGGCTGACGAGGTAGACCTTGGCGTCGCCGATGTGCAGCGGCTGGTTGACCTGGATGGTGGTCGACTTCTGCTTGCCGTACGCGCCCTGGCTGTAGTCGATCTTGGCTTCGAAGGTGCGCGGCGTGCCCCTGTTGGGGCCGGTGACCTCGTAGGTGCCCCTGAAGTCCTTCAGGTCGAAGCTGAACGGCACGAGGTCGTCGTTCTGGAACAGGCTGCCGGACTTGAAGTCGTCGTACTGCGACAGCGCGTTGGAGAAGCCGTCGCCCTCGACCACCAGCTTGGTTCCGTCCGACTTGTACAGCTGGCCGGAGGCGAAGGCGATCAGCAGCACGATCAGGGCGATGTGGAAGGCCAGGTTGCCCAGCTCGCGCAGATAGCCCTTCTCGGCGGCGACGGCGTCCCCGGCGACATGGGCGCGGAAGCGGCGCTTCTTCAGCAGGGCGAGCGCGGCCTCGCGGACCTGCTCGGGCTCGGCGGTCGTACGCCATGTCGTGTAGGCGGGCAGCCGGGTCAGCCGCTTGGGGGCGCCCGGCGGACGGCCGCGCAGCTGGCCGACGAACTGCCAGGTGCGCGGGACGATGCAGCCGATGAGGGAGACGAACAGCAGGATGTAGATCGCGGAGAACCACACCGAGCTGTAGACGTGGAACAGTCCGAGCTTGTCGTAGATCGGCGCGAGCGTCTTGTGTGCCTTGCGGAAGTCGTCGACCTTGTTGAGGTCGGCGCCGGTCTGCGGGATGAGCGAGCCGGGGATCGCGCCGAGCGAGAGCAGCAGGAGCAGCAGCAGCGCGACCCGCATGGAGGTCAGCTGCCGCCAGAACCAGCGGGCCCAGCCGATGACGCCGAGGCCGGGGGCGGCGGACAGCTCCTCGCGCGGGGCGGTGGACAGCTGGGAGCCGGCCGCGCCGAGGTCCTCCTGGTCCGCGTCCGCCTGGTCCCGGCTCTTGTCGGTTTCGGTCTTGCTCATCGATCAGATCCCCACAGTGAAGCCGTCGGACCAGGTCTGCATCTGCTGCACCAGACTGTCCCAGGCGCCGGTCAGCAGCAGCACACCGGTCACGATCATCATCGTGCCGCCGATGCGCATCACCCATACGTAATGGCGCTTGACCCAGCCGAACGCGCCGAGCGCCTTGCGGAAGGCGATCGCGGTGAGCACGAAGGGGACGCCGAGGCCGAGGCAGTAGGCGACGGTCAGTATCGCGCCCCGGCCGGCGCTCGCCTGCTGGGAGGACAGGGCGATGACGGAGGCGAGGGTCGGGCCGATGCAGGGGGTCCAGCCGACCCCGAACAGGGCGCCGAGCAGGGGCGCGCCGATCAGACCGGCCGCCGGACGCCGGTGGAAGCGGAACTCGCGCTGGGTCAGCCAGGGCATCAGTCCCATGAAGAAGACGCCCAGCAGGACCATGAGCACGCCGAGCACCTTGGACAGCGTGTCCTTGTACTCCTGCAGGGTGGAGCCGAAGAAGCCGAACAGCGCGCCGCCGGAGACGAACACGGCGGTGAAGCCCAGGACGAACAGGAGGGCACCGGTGGCCATCCGCCCGCGTCTGGCCTCGGCCAGGTCGGTGCCGGCCACGCCGGTGACATAGGAGAGGTAGCCGGGGACCAGGGGCAGGACGCAGGGGGAGAAGAAGGAGACGAGCCCGCCGAGCAGCGCGACCGGCAGGGCGATCAGCAGGGCGCCGCTCCGCACCGTCTCGTTCTGGCCCGTCGCGGCCAGCGTCAGGAGCGCGCTCACGTCACTTCTCCGCGAGGACCGGCTTGAGCATCTTCAGCAGGGCGGTGTCGTCGAGCGCCTCCAGGGCCCGCGCGGCGACCTTCCCGTGCTTGTCGATGACGAGCGTGGAGGGGATCAGCTGCGGGTTGAGGGTGCCCTTCTCGAAGCGGAGCATCAGCTTGCCCGTGGGGTCGTACAGGCTCGGGTAGCTGATCCCGTGCTCCTTCTCGAAGGCGACCGCGGGAGTGGTGCTGGTGTCCCGGGTGTTGATGCCGACGAACTGCACGCCCTTGCCGTCGTACTGCTTCGACACCTTGGAGAAGTACTCGGCCTCCTCGCGGCACGGCCCGCACCACGAGCCCCAGACGTTGATGACGACGACCTGGCCCTTGTAGTCGGCGACGTCCAGGGTCCTGCCGTCGATGGTCTGGCCGGACAGGTCCGGGGCGCCGGCGCGCTTGCCCGCCGGCACGGTGTCGATGCCGTTGTGGCCGGTGACGAAGCCCATGTTGCCACCGCCGCCGGAGGTGCCGCCCTTGCCGCACGCGGACAGGGTCAGGGCCGCGACGGCGGCCACGGCGCTGAGCAGGACGGCGCGGCTACGGGTACTCATGTGAAAAGTTTCGCATGTCCGTTCCGGCGATCTCTGGCACCCCCCTGCCGGGCGGAAAACCGCATTTCAGGGCGTATTTACACGGGACATTTCCGACAGGGGGCCGAGCGGGAGGGCGCTGCGGGGAGCGAGCGGGAGGCTAGGCGAGGAAGGTCTTCCAGCCACCGGCCGGCGCCTGCCCGGGAGCGAGCGTGCGCAGCTTGGCGAGCACCTCGGGCTTCTGCACGTCGATCCAGTCGACGAACTGCCGGAAGGAGACCAGCCGGACGTCGGCGCCCTTCTCCTTCGCCTGGGCGATGTGCTTGAAGGCCTGCTCGACGGCGTCCATGTAGATGCCGCCGTTCCAGTGCTCGAAGTGGTTGCCGATGAACATCGGCGCCCGGTTCGAGAAGTATGCCCGCCTGAAGCCGGCGATGTACGCCCCGGCCGCCTGCTCGCGCCAGGCCGGGTAGTTGTAGGCCGGCGCCTTGGTCGAGTTCTGCGACTGGTTGAACATCATGTTGTAGTCCATCGAGAGGACCTGGAACTTCTTGCCGGGGAAGGGGATCTCCTGGAGCGGCAGGTCCCACAGCCCGTGCTTCTTCACCGGCCACATCTGCAGACCGCCGGGCGAGGAGGCGTCGTAACGCCAGCCCAGTTCACGGGCGGTGGGCAGCAGGTTCTCCTGGTTGAGCAGACAGGGCGTACGGCCGCCGACCAGTTCCTTCTCGTAGTCGAACGGCAGGGCCGGCATGTCGGTGAAGCCGGTGTTGGTCTTCCAGTTCTTCACAAAGGACTTGGCCTGCTTGATCTCGCTGTGCCACTGCTGGGGCGTCCACCACTTGACCGAGGTGTGGGCATCGCCGCAGAAGTGCCCGTTGAAGTGGGTGCCGATCTCGTGGCCTTCCAGCCAGGCCCGGCGGACGTTGGTCAGCGTCGCCTTGATGTGCTCGTCGTTGAGGTAGCCGATGTCGGAGGCGCCGACCCGGTTGTTCGGCGGCTGGTACAGGCGCTTCTTCGACTCGGGCAGCAGGTAGAGACCCGAGAGGAAGAAGGTCATGCTCGCGCCGTGCTCCTTGGCGAGGTCCAGGAAGCGCGGGAAGAGCCCGTTGCCGACCTCGCCGGCACCGTCCCAGGAGAAGATCACGAACTGCGGCGGGGTCTGGCCGGGCTGCAGCGGCTCGGGCGCGGCCGGCTGGTGCGGCTGCTTGCCGGTGTACGACGTGGAGCCGTCCCCGATGAGCCGGCCCTGCGGCGCGCCGTTCGCGCCGCCGTCCTGGCCGTTCTTCCCGTCACCGGAACCGTTCGACTGCCCGGCGCCGTCCGATGACGTGTGGCTCCCACAGCCGGCGAGGGTCGCGGCGGCAGCGGCACCCGCGCCGAGGCCGAGTATTCCCCGGCGGGAGAGGGTCCGGGAGTCGGTGCGCATGGAAATCCCCGATTCATCGCGCCATCTGATGGTCACCCATTCAGAGGGCACGACGATCGGGGAGGTTCCGATAATTCTTATGTTTTTCGCAATAGTTGCGGAAAAGACACCCTAAGTTACGTCAAACGGACCGTCAGGAAACCGCGGTCAGACGTCCTCAGGCCCCGAAGGCCTTCCCCTGAGCGGTGCCCTTGCCCTTCTGCGGCTTGGCACCGGCCCGCAGATGAGCCGGGACGAGATCGATGGCGGGCTCGCTGTAGCCGACCGACACGATCTTGTCGCCGAGGTAGGTGAAGGACGTGAGAGAGGCCAGCGTGCACTGCCGCTTGCGCGGATCGTGCCACAACCGGCGCCGCTCGACATAGGACCGCACGATCCAGATCGGCAGCTGATGGCTGACCAGCACCGCCTCGTGCCCGCGCGCCTGGTCCTTGGCCGCGTTCAGCGCGCCCGTCATCCGCACGACCTGGTCGACGTACGGCTCCCCCCAGGACGGCCGGAACGGGTTGACCAGGTGCTTCCAGTTCCCCGGCCGCTGCAGCGCGCCGTCACCGACGCCGAAGGTCTTGCCCTGGAAGACGTTGCCGGCCTCGATGAGCCGCTCGTCGGTGTCCAGGTCGAGACCGTGCGCCTTGGCGATCGGGGTGGCCGTCTCCTGCGCCCGCTCCAGCGGTGAGGCGCAGACGTACGTCACGTCCCGCGAGGCGAGGTGCTCGGCGACCCGGTCGGCCATCTGCCGGCCCAGCTCGGACAGGTGGTAGCCGGGCAGCCGCCCGTACAGAATCCCGGTCGGGTTCTCGACCTCACCGTGCCGCATGAGGTGGACGACGGTGACGTCCTTGTCCCGGCCGCTGCTGTCGCTGCTGCTGATGCTGTTGCTCACGCGGTGGCCTCCGCAGCCGCCCGGGCCGCCGCCGGAAGGGCGTCGGCGATCTTCTGGACGGCCCGCTCGTCGTGGGCCGTGGACACGAACCAGGACTCGAAGGACGACGGCGGCAGGTAGACGCCGTTCGACAGCAGCGAGTGGAAGAACGCGGTGAAGCGGAAGGACTCCTGTCGCTTGGCGTCCTCGTAGTCGCGCACCTGCCGGTCGGTGAAGAACACCGAGAACATGTTGGAGGCGGTCTGCACCCGGTGCGCCACGCCCTCCTTGTTCAGCGCCTCGGTGACGAGGGCCTGGATCTGCGCGGACACCGCGTTCACCGCGTCGTACGCGGCGTCGTCCAGCAGCCGCAGCTGGGCGAGCCCGGCGGCGGTGGCGACGGGGTTACCGGAGAGCGTGCCGGCCTGGTAGACCGGCCCGGCGGGCGCGAGGTGGGCCATGACGTCGGCCCGCCCGCCGAAGGCGGCGGCGGGGAACCCACCCCCCATCACCTTCCCGAAGGTCATCAGATCGGGCTTGACCCCGTCGACGCCGTACCACCCGGCGCGGCTGGTCCGGAAGCCGGTCATCACCTCGTCGGAGATGTAGAGGGCGCCGTTCTTGTGGCAGGCGTCCCTGAGCCCCTGGTTGAACCCGGGCTCCGGCGGCACGACCCCCATGTTGCCCGGCGAGGCCTCGGTGATCACGCACGCGATCTCGCCGGGGTGCCGGTGGAAGGCCTCCTGCACGGCCTCGAGATCGTTGTACGGCAGCACGATCGTGTCGCCGGCCTGGGCGCCGGTGACACCGGGGGTGTCGGGCAGCGCGAACGTCGCGACCCCGGAGCCGGCGGCGGCGAGCAGGGCGTCCACGTGCCCGTGGTAGCACCCGGCGAACTTGATCACCTTGGACCGCCCGGTGAACCCACGGGCGAGCCGGATGGCGCTCATGGTCGCCTCGGTCCCGCTGCTGACCAGCCGGACCTGCTCGATGGGCTCGACGCGGGCGACGATCTCCTCGGCGAGCGCGACCTCGCCCTCACCGGGCGTGCCGAAGGACGTACCGCGCGCGACGGCCTCCTGCACGGCGGCGATGACCTCGGGGTGCGCGTGCCCGAGGATCATGGGCCCCCAGGAACAGACGAGGTCGACATACTCCCGGCCGTCCGCATCGGTCAGGTACGGGCCGCGGCCGGACACCATGAAACGGGGCGTGCCGCCGACGGCGCGGAAGGCGCGCACCGGGGAGTTCACACCGCCGGGCGTGACGGCACAGGCGCGGTCGAAGAGCGCCTGGGAGGCGGGCGCGTCGTAGGGATAGGGCGTTTCGCTCAGGGCACTCATGGCGTGCGGCTTCTCCGGCTTCTCGGACTCCGGTGATGTGGGTGACCTCCTCAGGGTAGGCCGCGGCCGGGCCGCGAGGCGGCCGGCCTCCGGTCCGCAGCACCGCGGGGGCGCCATCTGCGAGACTGAGACCTGATACACACAGCTCTTACGCACGTAATGATCAGAGGCCGGACAAGAACCCGTGGACTGTTGTTCCACCGCACGTTTCGGCGGGCGGGCGTGGGGGAGGTCACTGACACGATGATCGGGTTGCGCGGCGGGGGCCACGCGTCCTAGAAAAGCAGTCGGGTGGAGATATGCATCGCGGTGGCGGACTGGGCGAGGGGACTGATGACCTGGGTCCTCGACGTGCCCGGCGGGGAAGGCACCGGCGCGACGCGGAGGAATCGACCGAGGCACGGCAGAGCGACGCACGTCAGACACAGGGTGTACCGGGTGAGCCCGAGCGGTACGACCGGCGGACCGACCGGCAGCTGGAGAGCCAGCTCGACCGGCCGGCGGATCGCCGGCTCGACCAGCGGGTCGACCGCCTGAGGGCGGGGAGCAGAAATGGTGGTCGAGTGGGGGTGACATACAAATACTTCGGCGCGCCGGACGGTGCGACCGCGGCTCGCGTCCCCATCTCGATGCGCCCCGAGGAACTCGGCGGCGACGAGCTGGGCATGAACGGCATGTTCACCAAGATCAAGCCGGAGACGATGGCCGCCATGGTGCTGACCGGCATCGAGGGTGTCCCCCTGCACAAGGTCCCGCCCCTGGAACTGGTCGTCCTCCACCCCGACTACGCCGTCGTCAAGCTCCCCATGACCGTCGTCGACCCCCTGCGCGGCATCGGCGAGGAAGCGGTCGGCGCGGCGGCCTTCATCTGGTCGACGGTCCCGGACCGGGGCGGGCCACGGGATGCGTTCAATGTGTACCAGTTGCTGCACGAATGGCAGGACTTCAGCCATCGGCTGCATGAGGCGGGACATCAGCCGTACTGCCTGGTTTGGCCCTGACCGGCTCTGAGCTGGGGTTTCTTGCGGGTTGGGCGGGGTCTTCGGGCCTCGCCCTTTTTGGTGCCGGGGAGGGCCGTCAGGCGACCAGGGCACATTGAGGGCACATTGGTTTTGCTGGGGGTGCTGATGTGCCCTGGGCTGCGGGTGGGTCGCCGTCGTTTTCCGCCTCGGCTTCCGTTTCCGTGAAGGCGTCGTCGATCGCCTTGCGGGTGCGGGTCTCGCTGGACGGCAGCAAGTGCGTGTACGTCCGGAGCGTGAAGCCCGGGTCCGAGTGGCCGAGGTACTCGGAGAGCGCCTTTATGCTCTCACCCGCGTCCAGGAGCACGGAGGCGTAGGCGTGCCGGAGGGCGTGCATCCCGTCTTCGGGGGCCGCCTGGAGGTACATCGCCCCGCGCTCGCGGGGAGGGATCACGCCGGCGGCGGCCAGAGCGCGCTTCCAATCGCCCATGTTGAAGACGCTGCGGTTGTAGGCCCGCCCCTTCGCGTCGACGAAGAGGAGACGGAAGGTCTTCGGCTCGCCGTCCGGCTTGGCCCAGGGCAGGGCGACTTCGACCGGCGGGAACTCCTTCATGTGGGCCTTGAGGGCTGCGGCAAGCTGGGCCGATAGAGGCACGGACCGGATCTTGTTCCCCTTGGGCAGGGCGAAGACGGGCTTCGTGCCGACGAGCCGCACCTGGCGGTTGACGTGGATCCAGCCGCCCTTGAAGTCGATGTCCTCGACGGCGAAGCCGAACACCTCGCCCTGACGCAGCCCGCAGCCGAACGCGAGCTTGCCTCCGGCCTGGAAGCGCTTGGGCAGACCGGCGAGGACTGCCCGGACGCGCTCCAGCGGCCAAGGGATGATCTTCTTCTTGGTCGCGGTCGGCAGCTTGACCGACTTCGCCTTGCAGGGGTTCTTCGGCAGCAGCCCATCCTCCACGGCCGCGCCGAGGATGCTGGAGAGGATGTCGAAAATGCCCTCGATCGTCGACACCTCCAGGCGGGCGTCCTGGAGCCTGCGGATCCAGCCCTGGATGACCGAGGGCTGGTTGAGGGAACGCAGCTCGCGTCGCCCGAGGTGCTCGACGATGTGGTTGCGGACCGTCGCCTCGTAGCGGAGGGCTGTCGTCGGACCGACGGAGTTCGCGTCCAGCCACTTCTGCGCGTAGGCGCCGAGCGTCTGCTTCGTCTCGGCTGGTACGACGTAGGAGCCGCGCCGGATCTCGACGTCGACCTCGGCGGCCCGGTTGTCCGCCTCGGCCTTGGTGTCGAAGTTCTCCTTGCGCTGGCGGCCGTCCAGATCGCGGTAGCGGACCTGCCACCGCTTGCCGACGCCGTGATCGGCGGTGGGGACCATCTGCCGCGTACGGCTCTTGTGTTCACCGCACTCGGCCTCGGTGGGCTTGGGGTGGGACTTGTGCCAACGGTCGTACACGTCAGCCAAGAAGGACCCCCTGAATGCGCTCCCAGGTCTGGATCGCAGAGGTCTCCAGAGGCAGCAGGACTGCGTGCGAGACGCCGAGGGCGGCGGCGATCGCGACGAGGTCGTCGACGTCACAGCGGCGGTGGGCGCGCTCGGTGCGGCTGAGGGCCGTGTTGGACATCGGGCGGCCCAGCGCGGTGCATCGGGCAGCCAGCTGGTGCTGGGTCAGGCCGCGCGCGATGCGTATTCGCTCTATGGCGCGGGCGGCGTGGAGGCCGGCGGGGCCTATTTCAACGGGTCGAGTTGCCATGACAGGTAGCTGTAACTTGCAGCCGACCTTTATGGCAAGAGTTGGCTCTAAAACTCTACAGAAGTCGTTGCAGGGTGACCGTGGGGCGGCGTGGCGTTTATCTCGCCCATTCACGAGGCACGGACGGGTAATTCCGGGAGTCGCCGTGCTAACTTGCCGTCGCGCGTGAACCTTGGGCGTTTTGAGCCGGTAACCGATGATGTGCTCACCGCTTGCTTCAGCTCACCTGATCACCTGCCCAGACAGGCTCCGGCCTGCACCAACCGACGAGACAGGCCCGGTCGAAGCCCCTCGGGCGATCAGGGATGAGGAGGTAGTCGCCAACTTTTTGGTCAACGGCCGATCCGCCTCTACGGTTATTCCCCCTCCCAGCCACGCCGAGGGAATTAGTGGAGAGTTTTAGAACCAACGCTGGACTTCTTCGCTGACGGTGTGGCTGTGTTGTCCAGGCACGCTGTCCAAGACCGAAAAGGAGCCCTGTGCCGAATACCTCTCTCCGCAGCGCGAACGCCCCTTCCTCCGCCGACGCTGCCCGGCGCGGCCCGTTGGCCACCCCGGCGGAAGTCGCTGCCTATCTCGGGGTGCCGGTGAAAACGCTCTACCAGTGGAAGTACCGGGGCATCGGCCCCAACGTGCACAAGGTCGGCCGCCACCTCCGCTACCGCTGGTCCGAGGTGGACGCCTGGGTGAACGCCCAGTCCGCGTACGACCTCACGGCCTGAAGCCGCCCTGCCGGGACAGCGAAGCGGCTCTCCGCGAGCCACCGCCGAGAGCCACGGAGTCCCCGCCCCCATCGCCCTTGAACGATCGAATCGGTGGGCCGGGCCTTGCCCGTCCGGCCCACCGGGAAGGAACGCCTATGGACGAATCTACGTCCCCCGACTCCTCCGCCGCATCCTCGATACCCACCTGGCCGCCCGTCGCCGCCCTGGGCCAGGACGCCACCGCGAAAGCCTCGACCTCGGAGGACGACGAGCCAGGGCAGCCCGGAGAAGGCGCACAGCTACTGGACGAGCTGCAGGAAGCCATCGCGCGGTACGTGATCCTGCCCAGCAGTGAGGCGCTGACCGCCGTCACGCTGTGGGTGGCGGCCACGCACATCCAGCCCGCCCTCCAGCACGCACCTCGCCTCGCCGTGGTCGGGCCTGCGAAGCGGTGCGGTAAGTCCCGCCTGCTGGACGTGCTCACCGAGACTGTGCGCGAGCCGCTGATCACGGTCAACACCAGCCCGGCGGTGGTCTTCCGCGCCATCGGTGCGGACCCGCCCACCCTGCTGGTGGACGAGGCCGACACCATCTTCGGCAGCATCAAGGCCGCCGAAAAGAACGAGGAGCTGCGTGGCCTCCTCAACGCCGGCCACCAGCGCAACCGGCCCGCCCTGCGGATCTCCGGGCCGGAGCACAAGCCGCAGGCGTTCCCCACCTTCGCCATGGCCGCGCTCGCCGGCATCGGGGACCTGCCGGACACGGTCATGGACCGGGCCGTGGTGATCCGAATGCAGCGGCGCAAGCCAGGTGAGCGGGTGGAACAGTTCCGCTCCCGCCGCGACATACCCGCCCTGCACGCCCTACGTGACCGGCTGACTGCCTGGCTGCGCCCGCTGATGGACACCGCAGCCGACCTGGTGCCGCCGATGCCGGTGCAGGACCGTGCGGCCGACACCTGGGAACCGCTGGTGGTCGTCGCCGAACTGGCAGGCGACTCCTGGCCGGAGCGAGCACGCGAAGCGTGCGTGGCCATGTGTGCCGCCGAGGTCGGCCAGGACGACGAGTCCAACGTGAAGACACGCCTGCTGAAGGACATCCGCCGCGTCTTCGCGTGCTACGGCGATCCTGACACCGTGCGCACGCGGGACCTGCTGGAAGAGCTACTCAAGGACCAGGAGGCGCCGTGGGCGGAGTACCGCAACACCGGTCTGACCCCGCGCTACCTGGGGATCCTGCTGAAGGACTTCGGTATCCAGGCAGCCGTCCTCCGCTTCGAAGGCGGACGGCAGGCCCGGGGATTCACCCACGCACAGTTCACCGATGCCTGGGCCCGCTACTGCCCCGAGGAGCAGCCACCCGACGGCGGTGAGACCACACGTCACGGGTCGGCCGTACACCCGTAAACACCCGTCGCACACGTCGCACCGCAGGTCATCCCCGTGACGGGTCCGGCAACTGTGACGGGTCCTCCCGTATCACGCCAGGCTCCCGTACCTGCCCTGACCAGGCATGCGACGGGTGCGACGAGTCCGCCGCCCTCCCCACTGGCAACCCCGCACCGTGCCTAGGCACCCGTCTCCCCCTGGAGTACCACGCTTGCCCTCACGCACCGCCCAAGCCCCCGTGCCGCCAGTGACCGTAGCGATCCGCCTCGGGGTCGCCCTGGTCGGCACGATCGGCTTCGCCCTCTCCTACGACGCCCTGCGGCAGATGGCCGTCGCCATCCACATCCGCGGAGTCCTCACCTACGCCTTCCCCCTCGTGATCGACGGGTTCATCGCCATCGGCGTCGCCGCCCTGCTCATCCTCCGTACCGCGCCCTGGCGTTCTCGCCTGTACGTCTGGGCACTGGTCGGTCTCGCCACCGTCACGAGCATCTGGGCGAACGCTCTGCACGCCGTCCGCCTCAACCAGCAGGCACACACCGCCGGGCTCCATCTGGACGATGTGACCGTCGGCGCCCTGTCCGCGATAGCTCCGCTCGCCCTGGCCGGCGCGGTCCACCTCGACCTCGTCATCCGCCGCCACCCCATGAGTCTGCGCCAAGAGGCCGCCTCCGCACCGGGCCACAACACCTCTGGCCACAGCCACAACGGCACGCACAGCGCCATGCGGCCTGCCTGTTCGCAAGACGATGACTTCCTGCCGAAGGAGGCACAGAGCTCGCCCGACGTGGCCGAGCGCCCAGACGTGGCGGAGGCAGCCGCCAACGTGCCGCAGGCATCGAAGCCGCTCTCCAAAGACGAGGGCCACGAAAGGGATGTCACCTTCGACGAACTCCTCGCCATCGCCCGCACCGCACCGCTGGGACGCGGGGACCGTGCCTCACGCCGCAACATCGAGGCGGCCATCCGAGCCGCTGAGTACCGCATCGGCAAGGACCGTCTCACCCAGCTCAAGGACCGAGTACAGGCCGAACTCGACTGGGCTGCCCGCCAGCGGCAGGCCGAGCCCGACACGGCCCCCGTCGGCGCGCGCTGAGGGCCGCCGCCCTACCCCGATCGACCCACTCCGCTCGTTCCCGCACAGTCCGGAGCGGGGACGAGCGGCCCACTAGGCGACACGGCCTCGCCCCCCAACACCGCACGGAGAACCCCTCAATGCACGACCAGCACCCCGAACTCGCCACCGACCGGACGCAGATGATGACCATCGCCACCAGCGCAGCAAGGTATGGCGTTGGACCGTCCAAGGGCCGGTCCAACGCAGGCACCTCCGCCCCGGGGGTGGCGGAGGACCTCGGGCACCAGGGGGTGCCCGAGGAGGTAACGCCCGGCGACGCAGCCGAACAGTCGCCCGCCGCCCCCGCCGACGAAGTCACCCTGCGTCGCATCGCTCGCCGCCGTACCCGCGAGAGCGTCCAGCGCAAGCAACGTGTCGATGTCCGCTACAGCAGCGATGAGAAGGCCCGGATCCTTACCCGTGCCCGCAAGATGGGCATCGCCGGCGCCCACCTCGTCGGCGCCGTGATCACGGCCTACCTCGACGGTGATCTCGCCGTGGGCCTGGCCGGGCAGCGCACCCAGCTCGACGACTGCCTCGACAAGCTCGACGCCCTACGGGCCGAAGTCGCGCGCATCGGCAACAACGTCAACCAGATCGCGCACCGCCTCAACGCCGGAGGCGATCCACACCCTGTGGACGCCACCGTCCTCGCCCAGACCGAACGCACCCTGGACGCCGTCCGCGCCGCCATCAGCGACATCGCGCAGACCATGAACCACGCCGTCTCCGTGAAGGCGGCCTGGTGATCGCCAAGATCGGCAGCGGCAAGAGCACCGCCGGCCTGATCCGGTACCTGTTCGACACGAAGAAGGCCAAGGACCACACCGACCCGCACCTGGTCGCCTCCTGGGACGGCTTCGCTCCCGACCCCGGCCGCGCCGACGACTTCGACGCCACAAAGAAGCGCCTCGTGGCCGACCTCGACCTGCGGGTCAAGCAAGCCCGCCGACTGGGCCGGGTACCCGAGCGGCACGTGTGGCACTGCTCCGTACGTGCCGCCCCCGGCGACCGGCACCTCACCGACGCCGAGTGGGCGGACATCGCGCGCCGCGTTGTGGCGGCCACTGGCATCGCGCCACAAGGCGATCCGGACGGGTGCCGGTGGGTCGCCGTCCGCCACGCCGACGACCACATCCACATCGCCGCCACCAAGGTCCGTGGCGACCTGCGCACCGCCCGCCACTGGAACGACTACCTGACCGCCGACAAGGAACTCGCCGCCACCGAGAAGGAATACGGCCTCAAGCAGGTCGTGCGCGGCGACCGCACCGCCGCCAAGCGTCCCACCCGCGCCGAGACGGAGAAGGCCCGCCGCGTCGGCAAGACCCAGACCTCCCGCGAACGCCTGCGCACCACTGTCCGCCAGCTAGTGTCCATCGCCACCAGCCCGGAGGACTTCCTCCTTCTGCTCGACGGCGTCGAGGGCGTCCTTGTGGACGTGCAGCATTTTCCCTCCGGTGACGTGCGCGGGTACAAGGTCGCCGTGGAGGGCGATACCAACGCCACTGGTGAACCCGTCTGGTTCTCCGGCGCCAAACTCGCCCCCGACCTGTCCTACCCCAAGATCCGCGAACGCCTCACTGCCATCGACGTCGCGCCTGTCAGCGAGCCGGGCTGCCGACGCAGGCCCAACCCCTGGCACCAGGCCACCGCCGCGGTCGAGCGCATCCCCCACCACCTCCACCACGGCGACGACGCAGCCGCCCAGGCCCACATCGGGGCCTTCGGCGAGGCCATCGACATCCTGCCCCTGCTCGCCCCCAGCCACCTGCGGCCACAGCTGCAGCAGGCCGCCATCGCCTTCGAGCGCGCCACCCGCTCCCGCATCCGCGCCCAGCAGGACCAGGCCCGCGCCCTCCGGGGCGCCGTCCGCGCCCTGCGCACCACACCGGTCACCGGCGACGGCTCCGGACTGGCGATGTTTCTCGACATCGCCGTCCTCGTCGTCATCGCCGCAGCGCGCTGGCACCAGGTCCGCCAGCACGACCAGCAGGTCGCCGCCGCGCACCAAGCCCTGCTCCACCTGCATGCCGCCTACCGACAGGCTGCTGCCGAGCCGCTGGCCGCTCTGGCCCAGCGCCAACCACCGGCCCGCACCATCGAACGGCACGCCCAGCGCGTCCTCGTGATGCTGCCCGACCACGCCCAGCAGATCCTCGACGACCCCGCCTGGCCGGCACTGGCCGCCGCCCTGACCGAAGCCGAGAACGCCGGCCACGACCCCGAACAGCTCCTCCAGCACACCGCACGGCAACGCGCCCTGGACGACGCCCGCTCCACCGCCAGCACCCTCACCTGGCGCATCCAACGCCTCGCCGCCCGACAGGCCCCCAGCGCCCGAGCACGAACCGCGCAAGCCGACACGAGCGCGCCAGCGCGACCGGCACGTCGCGAGCAGCGACGACGACCGCTATGAGGGACGACGGCCACCCGTACGAGCCATGCGTGGCGACACCAGCCGGCGGGGGATTCGCGGCAGCCGCCTCTACCTCTACCTATGCGGCTTCAGCCCCACGCGGAGTCGAGGACACGCTTGCGCGGAGTGCCGAAACCTCCGTGGCCCATGCCGAGATCTCGGCCAGGTGCTGTGGCTCGATACCTACTCGGGGATTGGGCTGGATGAGGAGAGTTGGCAGGCCGCGGGCGACACGCTCGGCTGACCATTCGTGGTCGAGGCCGGTGAAGTCGTCGTCGATCCACACAGCGGGCTCGTCGCCCAGCCAGGCGTCGACGTGGTCGCGTTTCCACAGATAGCCGTTGGGATGGCTGGTGGTGATGTCGGGGCGTGGCAGGTCGACGTGCGGCAGGGGCGGGAGGTCGAGGAGTGGGCCGATCAGCGTGGTGGCGTCCTGCCTCCAGCTCGTACACCAGATCGGTGTGATCAGGCCCGTACGGATCACGTCCATGAGCATGGGGCCGTGGTCGGGGTTGAGCCAGATGGTGACCGGGTCGTCTGCGCTGCGGCCGGTGGGGACGACGTCGTGGCGAACGTGGGAGGCCGGGGTGGCGCCGTCCGCGTCGGGGAAGGGTATGAGGACGCCGTCGATGTCGAGGAGCAGGTAGGGCGGGCGCATCGATTCCTCCACGGGGAGCCGAGGGTCAGAGCTTGCGCGCGGTGATCAGCAGGGTGGTGGGCCAGCGGCCCTGTCGGGGGTCGTGGAACTCCTGGGCCGAGGCGAGCCACAGGCCCGCGCGGCCGAGGTGCTTCTCCCAGCGGGCAGCGTCGAAGTCCCAGCGCGCGACGGGCAGGCGGGTGCGGTCGGGCAGCGTGACGTGGTCGCGGCGGGGGCGGTCGTCTGCGGAGGGCGGTCGACCGCCGCGCTGGGGGTGGGGGACGGAGAAGGCCAGGGTGCAGCCGGGCTTGAGGCGGTGGGTGATGGCGGGGAGCAGGAGTTCGGGGGCGACGAGGCCGACAGCTCCGAATACGGAGTAGATCGCGCCGAACTGCTCGTCGGAGGCGTGCAGGTAGTGCAGGGCGTGGCCGGCGACGAAGGTGAGGTTGTTCAGCCGTCCGTAGTGTGAGCGGGCGCGACGGACTTGCAAGCCGACCAGGTCGACGCCGGTGACGTGGGCCGCGTGCCGGGTGGCGAGGTAGGCGGCGTTGTGGCCGGGGCCGCAACCGAGTTCCACCACGCGCTTGCGGCGCAGGTCGGAGCCGAGGATTTCGGCTCCGGGCCCAATGCCCGGCCGTGTGGTCCACTCCATCCGCGGCGGTGGGGCGAGCGGCTCGGCCGGACCCGCGGCCGTGCGCTGGAGGGCGTGGGCGTACCAGGGGGAAGCTTGGGCGAGCACTTACACCTCCAGGAGCTGGAGGGCGTCGGTGATGTGTCGGCGTACGACCTTGATGTAGGTGGGATCGGTGGCGGGGTCGTTGATCCAGCGGATGGACTGCTCCATGAACCACTCGACGGCCCACATGCGGTGCCATCCCAGCGCCCACTTCTCGGCGGGCAGGCCACCGCGCTCGGCGAGGGCGTCGGGAGTACCGCCCTCGGTGACGTAGGACTCCAGGAAGACGCGCACGCATACGGGGTCGGGGTCGTCGAGGGTGCCGTGCCAGCTGGCGAGGTCGAGCAGGCCCGGTCCGGTGAAGGCGCGGGCGAAGTCCAGCAGGCGCCAGCCGCGCCGGCCGATGTGGAGGCTGGTGGGGTGAAACTCGGAGTGCACCCAGCCGAACGGGGCGACGGTGGTTCCTCGTGCGCGGGTGCCAGCGGCCTGGGCGATCTGGTCGAGGGCGTGCTCGATGTCGCCGGTGTCCGGCCAGCGGTCGGCCTTGCGGAGCTGGTCGAGGTGGTCCAGGGCGCGGCCGGGCAGGGCCCGCAGCCCTTCCTCGTGCAGTACAGGCAGCGCGCCGGCAGTGCGGGTGCGGTGGAGGACCACGGCCGCAGCGGCGCCGTCGAGATCGTCCGCTTCCCGGGTAGGAGTGCCGAGGTCTTCCAGGAACATGCCGAGCCAGCCCTCGATCCGGACCGAGTGGTAGACCTTCGGGACGGGGATGCCGAGGGTGTCGGCCAGTCGTAGAGCCTGGTCCTCGCTGTCGAAGGGCCTTTTGGCGTACTTGAAGATCCGCGTGCTGCCGTCGGGAAAGGTCACGCGTTCGACGCCGGACATCGACCACACCCTCACCTCCTCGCGCTTGGCGGTGGTCTGGTTCGCGACGATGCACAGGTTGGCGAGGAGATCGGTGGTCAGGTTCTCGTTCACGAGGACTCCATCACGGTGGTGGCGGCATCCGGGGCGAGCGAGCCTGCCCGCCCCGGAGCCTTGCTGCTGGGCGTTACGCGGCGGGGGCCACGCGCTGGGCGTAGACCTGCTCGATCCAGCCGGCCTTGAAGGCGGCCAGGTCGCCACGGAAGTTCGCCATCGACGCACCGTAGGGCGCGACGACGCCGCCGGACTGGTCCGGCACGGACTGGCAGCCGTGCACCAGGCGTCCGCCGAGGGCGGCGTGGGCCTTGATGGACTCGATGCGGCGGTGCTCGTTGAACCAGCCGCCGTGGTAGACCTCGTCCAGCATCCCGCCCATCTCGTCGTCCAGGTCGAAGACGACCGAGGTGGCGGCGGGGAAGAACCAGCACGGGCCGACGTTGGAGATGTGCCCGTCCAGCTCGACCTTGTTGAGTGCCATGAGCGTGGCCGCCTCGCGCAGCATGCGCAGGTGCTCGGCGGTGATCTGCGGCAGGCCGAGGCCGGCGAGGTGCTCGTCGCGGAACAGGTAGGCGTAGACCTCGTAGGCGGTCGCCAGCACGCGGGCGGCGTCCGAGGTGGACTCGCCGTGGGTCTTGATGAAGTCCAGCGCGAGCTGCTCGACCGCGCTCTCGGTGGTCTCCCGCGCGTCCAGGAGTTGGGACTTGACCAAGTCCCAGTCAGCGACGAGCCAGGTATTCGACTCGAAGCGGAAGAAGTACTCGGCCGGGTCGATCGTGATGCGCCGGCCGTCGACCTGGATGCCCGGCAGGCGGCTCCAGCGCTCGTCGAACGCCTGCGGCAGTTCGACCGTGATGGCCTTGGTGTCGATGGTGGTCACCGTGTCTCCGTCTCTGATCGGCCGGGTTCGGGCACAGGAGTGCCCGAACCCGGAGCGGGCGTACGGAACTTCAGGGAGCCGCCCGGAGCCGTGGGGAGAACCAGGACTGCAGTCGGGCAGTTCCGGGCGGCTGTGATTAAGTGAACAGTCCGTCACGCACAGTGGGTACGGTGTGGGCAAGGCCAAGCGGTATACACGGTTTACAGCCCCAGGACGGAGGAGGTCATGGCGGCACCCAACAGGCCCAATGTCCGTTTACGCGAGGCCATCGACGCGATCGGCTGCACCTACGACGCGCTGGCCAAGGACGTGCGCCGGATCGCCGCGGAGAACGGCGAGATCATCCACACCAACAAGTCGGCGATCTCCCACTGGGTAAATGGCACGCGTCAGCCCACCGGACGGACCGGCCGTTACCTGGCGGAGGCCCTCTCCCGCCGGGCCGGCCGCCCCGTAACCCTCACCGAGATCGGCCTACGCGACCCCGAGGTCGCCGTCCCTGACGACCCCGATCCCGTCGTCACGGTCACCCACCTGGGCCGCGCCGACATGGAACGGCGCCGCTTCCTCGCCGTGGCCGCCTTCACCACCGCAGGCGTGGCCATGCCCCTGGCCTACGACCACGAAGCCGCATCACGGATGCTCCGCACACGCACGGGCCGGGCGCTGGTGGGAGCGGAAGACGTCGACGTTGTCCGCCAGATCACCGCCGCGTTCAGCGCGGCCGACGAACGCCTGGGCGGCGGCCACGGGCTGACCACCGTTACCGCCTACCTCGCCGACACCGCCGCCCCCATGCTGCGTGCCCGCTTCGCCTCTGAAGCCTTACGCCGAGCAGCCTTCGGCGCCGTCGCCGAGCTGGCCTATCTCGCGGGCTGGAAACACCACGACCTCGGCCACGAAGGTGCCGCCCAGCGCTACTACCAGGTCGGCTACCAACTCGCCTGCGAAGCCGATGCGCACGGCCACGCCGCCTGGATGATGCGCGCCCTCGCCCACCAGGCCCTCAGCCTCAAGCAGCCCCACTACTGCGTCGACCTTGTGGAAGGCGCCCTCCGCCGTGGACTCGGCCACGTGGACGGTCAGACCGAGGCACTACTCCACATCACCCACGCCCGCGCCTTCGCCGCAGTCCACGAGAAACCCGCAGCGGCCCGCGCCCTGCTCGCCGCCGAAGACGCTCTGCTCCGCGACGACGGGCCACAACCCAGCTTCTCCCTCGTCAGCGGACCCGCTGCCGGCACCGTCGCCAGCCACACGGCCCGTACTCTCACCGACCTCGCCGATCACGTCGGTACGGAGCAACAGCACCGCGACGCGCTCGTCCGCTGGGATCCTGAGAAGTACAAGCGCGTCCACGCCCTCACATACGCCGACCTCGGCGACAGCCTCGCCGTCCAGGCCCGCGCCGATGAGGCGGTCGCCGCCTGGAGCGAGGCTCTCACGCTGATGGACGGCATGACCTCCGACCGCACCCGCAAGGCGATCACCTCCATTCGCTCGACCCTGGCGGTCTACCAGCGGCGCAAAGTACCCGGCGCCGCCGAACTCGCCCGCCGCGCCCGTGAGGCGCTCGCCTAACATGCCCACCAATCCCGCCGACGAAGGGACCCCCGTGGCTCAGCCGACAACCGATGACCAGCGCGAGGCGCTCAGGCCCGCCCTGGAATCCATGACCTTGCTGGTCGCCGCCGTCATCGTCCACGACAAGGCCACCGACCGCGTGGTCCTCCTCCAGCGCAGCGACCAGGCCAAATTCGCCAAGGGCAGGTGGGACCTCCCCGTCGGCAAGAGCGAGCCCGGCGAGCCGATCACCGCGACGGCCGTCCGCGAGCTGTACGAAGAGACCGGTCTGACCGTCAAGCCAGAAGCGCTCAAGGTCGCCCACATCATCCACGGCGCCTGGGGTGTGGAAGCCCCCAACGGCTTCCTCACCGTCGTCTTCGTCGCCGACGAATGGTCCGGCGAGCCCGAAAACCGCGAACCGCGCAAGCACGCCCAAGTCCGCTGGGTCGATGCCCACGCCATCCCCGACGAATTCGTCGAGACCACCGCCAGCGCCCTCCACCGCTACCTCAGCGGCGGGCCCCAGGTGTCGCTGGACGGCTGGAACTAACTGAGCGCCTTTTCTGGGAAAGCGTCTCGCCCCACGGTGTGATGAGTGACCGCGTTCAGCGTTCCCAGGTTTCCTCAGTGAACGCCCGACAAGACACGTCGGTGAAGAGGGAGACCATGACGTACGACCGCGACCGCATCGAAGCCCTGCTCGACGAGGGACTCCGCGACAAGGTGTACCCAGGCGCCGTGTGGGCCCTCGGCGACGCCACCGGCACCCTCGCCCAGGGCGCCACCGGCGTCCTCGACCCCGACGAGCCGGACGTGCCGATGCGCACCGACACCGTCTTCGACGCCGCCAGCCTCACCAAGATCCTGGCCGTCTGGTCCTCCACCGGCGCCCTGTGGGAGGACGGCACCCTCGACCTCGACGAGCCGCTCGGCAACTTCTGGCAAGAGGTCACCGGACACCCCCTCGGCGCCGTCACCGCCCAGCAACTGCTGACACACACCGCCGGCGTCCCACTGCGAGCTCAGCTGAAGAACCTCTACGGCACCAATCCGGACGACATCCGCCACGGCGTACTGCACGAGCCACTCCACCGCTCGCCCGGCGAAGCCGTCGAGTACACCGACCGGGCCGCCCTCATCCTCGGCTACCTCGCCGAACACCTCTCCGGCCGCCCCTTGGACCAGCTGGCCACCGCCCGCACCTGGCACCCGCTGGGCATGGCCGGCACCCGCTTCGGCCCCCTCCCCGCCGACCTCGCCGCCCGCTGCGCTCCCACCGAACTCGACCAAGAAACCGACACTCACCTCAAGGGAGTCGCCCACGACTTCTCGGCCCGCCTCCTCGGCGGCATCTGCGGGATCGCAGGCGTCTTCACCGTGCTCGACGACCTGGCTGCCGTCCTGCGGTACATGCTCGCCCCTGCCGCTTCCCAGTTCCGGGCTGGCTTCGGGGCCGAGTGGATCACCCGCTCCCTGGCCATCCAGACGGGTGATCTCCAGCCAGCTCGTGGCCTGTTCTGGCACCCGGCTCCCGGCACCACTGCCGAGGAGGACGTCTGGGTCCACTACGGCTTCACCGGCACGGGCATGTGGATCTCCCCTACCGAGGGTCGCTGGGCGGTGCTTCTGACCAACAAGCTCTACTACACCCGTGACCGCGAACCGCTGACCGGTGTCCGCAACGCCTTTCGAAAGCTGGCTTTCACGTAGGGACCGATCCTCCTGGCGTGCGACGTTTCGCTCGAATGGGTTCGGAGACCCGGTGAGTGGAGGTCGTGTCGCGTGTGGGTTCGGAAGTGAGCTGGCATTCAATTCGTCCGCCCGCTCTGCCGCCCGGCTTCGATCGCGGGCGGCAGTGTTGTGCTGTGTCCAGGGGAACTGCGCGGCGGCCAGTGTTGTGTCCAGAGCGGCGCGCATCCGGGCACCTGTCGCGACAGGGCAGGGGCGAGGTGGTGCCCCCTTACCCTGCCGGCCCTCGGCTGTGAGGTGCACACGTACCAGCAGCCGCAGCATCACCACCGTTCTGACGTTGGAGAACGGCCTTTCAAGTGACGCGGCCCCTACCGTGCCGCGCCCTTCGACCCAGCCGCTTCCGGTTGCGGCAGACGTACGGTTGAAGTACCGAGGGCATCACGCACTCCGGGCCACCACGCCGGGTCGTCCTCGACGAGTGAATCCGGGCCGCCCCAGCGGTCGGCGCGGAGACGGGTCGGGGCCATGTACGCCGCGGTCGAAGCAACTCAGCGCAAGCTCATCACGGCAAGGGCCGCGCTGAGCGCCCGTGCAGGTCCGCAACCTCGCCGAGGGGAGACGTGATGACCTTTTCCCGGCTGGACATCCATCGGCGGAACCGAGGAGAGCGGACGCTCGTCACGCTTGCCGGCGACATCGGGCCGGCCACGACGCCGCTGCTGCGGGCCGCAGTGGAGCAGTGTCTGCTGGACGGTGTCACCGTGATCGACATCGACCTGACCACAGTCGGCTCCTGCGACGCCAGGGGCTTGGACGTCCTCCTGTCGGCAGCACAGCGCGCCGGCCGGGTCCACGCTCGCCTGCGGCTGCACCATCCGTGCGCTCAGATCACCCGGGTCCTCGATGCCACGGGATCGACTTCGCTGCTCCCTACGGCCCCCGCGAGTCCCGTGCCGCCCGCCGCATCCGACGGCTTCATGAGTGCGGCGACGGGGGCGCCCGAGGACTCCGCTCGCCGACCGGACCAGCCGGTCCTCAAGGACGGGATCCGCCTTCGTCGGCTGACCCGCTGGCAGGCAGAAGACATGGGCGCGGACATCGCGGACCTGGCTGCGGAGTCCGTCGCAGGCACCACGGGCGAGCGGTACCACAACCGCGGGGACTTCCTGCACCGCTTGTCGATCACCGCCCGCCGCCCCGGCTTCGCCCTGCTGGTCGCCGAGACGACGGTGCTGGTCGGTTGCGCCTTCGGTTTTCCGATGGGCTCTGAAGGCCCCGGCAGCCGGGGGTCCGACGGAACGCTCCAGGAGATCATCCAGCGGCTCACCTCCCGCGCACGGTTCGTCGTCCTCACCCAGGTCGTGGCCCACCCGCACGTTCAGCACCGCGACATCGCCCGCCGGCTGCAACAGCGTCTGCTCACAGAGCTGCACTCCTCCCTCGGGATCACCCTGCTGCATCCTGCCGACCGGGCAGGACAAGCCGCCTTCTCGTCCTGGGGCTGGCAGAACATGGGTGAGGTCGTCGGGCTGCCCGGCTCCGTAGCCCCCTGCGTGTTGACCCTGTCCGCCGAAGGGCAGCCCTCGGCACGCCGATGACGTGGCAGAGGAGCGATGAGCCGGCGGTCGTACCGGCCGGGGCGGTCACGTGACCCGTCGTCCGCCGTACCGAGGTGCCTCCACGCGATGGCTGCCTGCCTCTCGGCGCGATGGCTGCGCACCACGCCGCCCGCCACGGCTGGGAGTAGCGTGGGAGGTACCGAGAACTTCCGGGCGTACGACCACGGCGGCGCCGTTCCCGGCGAGTGACTGACACGGGCAGCCGGAAAGCAGCGCCCGGAACGGGATCGCACGATGAACGCCATCACAAAGCCCGCCGAAGGTACCGCGCCAGGTTACGGACACTCCTACCGGATGCCCATGCCCCGGCTGCGCCTCACGCCGGACGTCAGCCATGGCCCGCTGGACGGCGCATGGTGGCCGCGCTGCGACGCACTCGAACTCGAATTGCCCGCGCTGGTCGGCTCCCTGGATCCGAGCAGCGGCACCGTCACCCGCGTTACCGTGGGGTCCGCCGCCTGGCCCGATGCTCCGCAGGAGGTGATGGCGCCCGGCCACGTGATCGAGGTGGTCCTGACCGATTCCGCCGCCGAGGCGCATGCCATCACCGTGGACTGCGGCACCGTGGGACGCTGGGAACTGCTGGTGATCCCCCCGGACGAGCCGGTCGGAGTAGCCACCAGGCTGCTGACCGCCGCCGCCGACGCCGGGAATCCACTGTCGGCTCCGCGCCTGCTGGCACTCGCCGAGAGCGGCCTCGACGGACAGGACGCATGGGAGTCGGAAGGCGGAGCCGGACCGAGATGAGCAGCCCGACCCGGCCGACTCCGTGACCGGCAGGCCGGGCGTCCACGACCCCGTGATGGAGCCATGGCACCGACAGACCCTTCGTCATCCTGGCCCGCCCCCACACGAAGCGTGACCGCGGCAGGTGAGGGGATGACGGCAGTACAGCGTACGGACCGGTCCGAAAGCTTCGGGGAAGCTCTCCTGGGAAAGATCCTCGACAGCGCGCACGAACTCCCGCCCCACCTCATCGGGCCCCTGGTCGCCGACGTCGTGGAGCGGCTCGGTGGCCGCCGTCCACAGGTGCTGTTGCAGGACTACGGCCAGCTGCTGCTCGTACCGCTGCCCGGTGAGTGCCTCGCCGACGGGGAACCGCAGGTTATCGACGACTCCGAGGCGGGCCGCTGCTTTCTCGACGCGGTCCCCGTGGAGGTGCCCCAGGAGGACGGCGTCCGGATCCATCTGCCTCTGCTGGACGGCGGTGACCAGGTAGGGGTCATGGCGGTGACGCTGGACAGCATCGACGCCCACGACCGCCGCCTGCTGCTCAGGATCTCCGGCCTGGTGGCCGACCTTCTGGTGACCAAACACGGCTACTCCGACCTGTTCTTCGACGTCCGACGCGGTGAGGCGATGAGCGTCGCCGCGGAGATCCAGTGGTCACTGCTGCCACCGCTGGCCATGATCATGCCCCGGGTAGCCGTGGCCGGGATCCTGGAACCCGCCTACGACGTGGGCGGCGACAGCTTCGACTACGCGCTCAACCACGACGTCCTCCACGTGGCCATGATCGACGCGATGGGCCACGGACTGGACGCGGCCACCATGGCCACCGTGGCCATCGGCGCCTACCGCCACGCCCGCCGCGCCGGCATCGGACTGTCGGAGATCTACGCGTTCATGGACCGCGCCGTGGCCAGGCAATTCGGTCCCGAGCATTTCGTCACCGCGCAGATGATGCAGCTGGACACGACGACGGGACGGGTGCAGTGGGTCAACGCCGGACACCCGCCGCCGATCCTCGTCCGCGACCACCGCGTCGCGCGGCGTCTGGCCGCCCCGACGACCCTCCCCGTCGGCCTCGGTGGTTCGGAGCCCCGGATCAGCGAGCTGGGGCTGGTGCCCGGGGACCGAGTCCTCTGCTTCACCGACGGAGTGGTCGAGGAGCACAGGAGCGGTGGGGAGGAGTTCGGGGAGGACCAGCTAATCGACTGCGTGAACCATCTGGAGAGGACCGGCCGCGGCATCCGGGCGGTGACGCGCTCCCTGTCCCACACGCTCAAGCAGGCGCGGGGCGGACAGACCAGCGATGACGCAACGCTGCTCATGGTGGAGTGGCGCGGCTGATCTCCCCCGCCGTCCGACACCGCTCGGCCGGTCACGCCCAGCGGCAGGCCCGTCAGCCCGGCGAACCGTGCCCGCTCCCGGTGTCGATGAGAATCTGTTCCGCCTGGCTGATGTTGTCTGCCCGGACCGCCTGGGCCATCGCGGCGCGGGCGGCGTCCGGTGCCGCGTCCGGCGGGACCACGAGCAGAGAGAAGATGTCCGTGTCGCCCCGGGTAATCAGGACCGTGTCGTCACCGACCGGGAAGGCATCGATGTGCACCACCCGGTCGTCCACGGCGATACGCGTCGGGAGACCTTCCCAGGCCGCGGTGTCCAGTCCCACACGGGTCACGGGGCCGAGGTGGGCAATGAGGGCGCTCAGGAGCGCGGGCAGCTCAGCACCGATGTCGCGCGAGCGCGGCCACCACGCGCCGTCGAGGACGCCTTCGCGTGATTCGGTCGTTTCCAGCCGGAGAAGCGCACACCCTGGCCGCACCGCCTCGTGGACGCCGCTGGGCAGACGCCGGGGAACAGGTGGTGTATCCGAGCTGGTCATGATGACCACCCGTCTGTAGGGCCGGTGCGACGACGGGACTCCGCCCCGCACCTGCCACGTTACTCCTGGTGTCACACGCGACGGCGTCTCCGAAGCTGCCCCTCGTCCGCCCCCGGAGGGAACGGATCCAGCACACAGGGGGTCCGTCGCACGTCGAGATTTGCGGAGGGGGCTCAGAACCGCGAATCAGTTGCGGAATATTTCGTGCTACTGTTTCGAGGTCTGATACGAGGTGGTGTCGTGTATGGCGATCGCTGAGCTGCGTGCACAGCCCGGGATGCTCGTGCTGGCGCGCGAGTCCCGCGGGCTGACGCAGGCTGAGGTCGCGACGGCTATGACCAAGGCGTCGCCGGGTGGCACTACGGTTTCTCAGGGCTACGTAAGCCGAGCCGAGGCTGGTCGTCTCGTCGTCACCGGCGGGCGTCTTGAGCTCTACGCAGCCGCGCTCGGCTACCCTCCTGAGCTGCTGTGCCTGGATCCGCAGGTCAGCGGCATCGGAGTGGGTCTGGTCCACCACCGCAAGAAAGCATCTCTGTCTGCTTCCGCTCTGCGACGCGTGCACGCCCATTTGGCGCTCTCACGGATTCAGTTGAACGGCCTGGCGTCCGCAGCGGCATTGCCACCAGTCCCGCAACACTTCTTCAGGGTCTCGCTGGATGCCCTCACCACCCCGAAGGACGCTGCCCGGCGAGTCCGCAGGGAGTGGTGCATGGCCCCTGGTCCGGTGCCCGACATCGTCGCGGTGCTGGAGCATGCCGGCGCACTGGTGATCACCCGCGACCTGGACAGCGACCTGTTGGACGCCGTAAGCCAGTGGGCAGAAGGCGGGCACCCTCTGCTCCTGGTCAACACCCGTGCACCGGGCGACCGACGGCGCTTCAGCATCGCGCACGAACTGGGTCACCTGGTGATGCATGACGAGCCGGGCACAGGGTCCACGCAGGAGAAGCAGGCCGACGCCTTCGCTGCCGAGTTCTTGATGCCTGCCTCCGATATCCGGCAGGCGTTCTCCGGCGGCGTCGATCTGGCCAGGCTGACGGAGCTGAAGCGGGTTTGGGGTGTCTCCATGAGCGCGCTGCTGCGCCGTGCCCAAACGCTCAACGCCGTCAGCGAGTGGCAGTACCGCACCCTGATGATCGAGATGTCAGCGCTCGGCTACCGGACCGCAGAGCCTGTTGATGTCCCCCGCGAGCAGCCGCGGCGCCTCGCCGCCCTTGTCCACACCTTGCTGACCGACCGCCAGATGACTCTGGAGGATACGGCTGCCTGCGCGCACCTGCTTCCTGAAGACTTCCAGCGCCTGTACGTCGAGGGCGCCGGTTCATCATCATTCCCGGCCTTCCGAAGGTGACCATGACCGACCGTTCCGCCCCGCTGCCTCGTCCGCGCTCCGATCTGACCGAGCCTCCCGACGCTGTGGGTGAGCGAGACCGGCCGGACAGCCTGAACGGTCTGCAGGGCCGCATGCTGATCCAGGTCAGCACCGCCCGGCTCGGCTACGTCCAGGGGCAGGTCGACCTGGCACGCAGTGGGCTCATCCTGTGCGGCACCGACGCCGTGAAGAAGGCCGGCACCCTGCGGTACAGGGAGGGCTACGCCGCTCCGCTCCTGATCGACCCGGCGGTGTACGAGGTCAGCGCCGCGACCGAGGAGAACCCCTTCCCCTACGACGCCGAGCCCAACCTCTTTCTCGACGATCCCCTGGAACTGTCTCTCGCCGAGCAGCGGGACGCCGGAGCAACGCTCCCCATGACCCCCACCGGCTACATCAGGGCCGAGGACTCCGATGCCCTCCGGGCCGCCGTGACCCGTGTCCTGGAACTCGACGACCCAGAGGTGATCTTCGCCGCTCCGGTGGATGTCTCCTGGCTACGCGACGAGGAATCGACCCGCCAGCTCATCGCCTACCTGCGGATGGTCAAGGGGCCGAAGGCCATCATGCTGGGCGGACAGATGGACCCCCTGGCGCGTTACGCCAAGGCCGTAAGCCATCTCAAGCAGGTCATCGAGGAAGTCCCCGGGGCTGCCCTGCTACGCACGGATCTCGCGGCATTCGGCGCGCTGGCCTTCGGTGCCGCCTTCACAGCCTTCGGCGCCAGCAGCCGCTACCGGCACGTCGTCGCCCCCGGCGAAAAAGCGCAGACCAACAAGAGCATCCCCGTCCAGTCACCGCACGTTCTCTTCCCCGACCTGATGGCCTTCTTCCTGGGTGAGACGATCGCCAAGCGTTACGGTGGCGCCGAAGCTCCGGTCTGCTTCTGCTCGGCCTGTGCCGGCAAGCTCGCACTGGACGCCTTCACAAGCAACCGCGGCGAGCTTCCTGCCGCAGCGGCGGCACACAACGTCGCGGTCCTCATGGAGTGGCTGCGTGCCCTGACTTCGGTCAAGCCCGGCACAGCACGCCAGCAGTGGTGGTTCGACCGCTGCCGTAAAGCTCTCGATCAGTACGAACTGATCAACACGTCCATCAGGCAGCCGAAGGCGTTCAAGTCTCCGGCGCAGCTCGATCGATGGGCGTCGACCGCTCCCGAAACCGCCAAGACACCGGCTCAGACAGCCGCCGCCGAGCGTAGGCGCTGATACACATCCTCGACGAACCACCAGGCCGCAGCGGTGTGCCGGGGCGGCCTGTAGTCCTCCGGCTCCAGTACCAGCTCGACCTCGTCTCCAGCGGCAACGAACACGCCGATGCCGTAGAAGTCGGCCTCGACAAGGACCTCATCCAGTCGGGCTGGACGACGGTCCAAGAGCATGGCCCGGCGGCAGAAGGGAGCAAACTGCCCGGCTCGCTCAAGGCCCTGGCGCCACCCGGAAGCGCGAACCACAGCAAGATCCACCTGCAGGGGCCGCACGGCACGTCGGGTGACCGTCTTCCGGTCTCGCTCCACCGCTCCCGACGGCAGCCCTCGCACCGCCCGCCGCGCCGGCGAGTCCAGCGATTGCAGCGGAACAGGAACGTCCACCGGGAGTGTCAGCAGGCACTCAAGGTCGGGCAGCTTATCCACCCGGGCGGCGGAGACTTCCTCGCGCCGCGCATGCTCGCCCTCGTTCAGACGGTAGAAGCACAGCGCCTCGGTCCCGAAGACAGAAACAGTTCGGGCCTGCCCGCCCGGCTCCAGCAAGGCGCGAGAAGCCTCCCGCACAGAACCGCCCGTCAGGGAACTCGCCAAGGTCACCATGGCCCCCACCCTGCCTCACTGGGATTCGACCGCATGCAGCGGCCCCGCGTTCATCCAACCCGTATGCGTACGGGTACACCTGCCAAACAGCTCAAGACTCCTCGCGGACACTGCCCGACTGGGCTCTTCTCCGCATCACTGCCCTCATCACGACGCCCTAAGGCGCGAAAGCTGGGCCTGAACGCGCCTCCCCAGCCACGTCCCCGGAGGGCACATCCAGGGCACATGAGCCTGGGAAACGGCGTTGACCCGTGAGAACTACTGAGACGAGTTCCCGCAGGTCAACGCACGTTCCACCGAGAAACCCCAGGTCAGCGCCCCGCCGCCCCCAATCGCTGCACGAGTGGCAGGACTTCAGCCATCGGCTGCATGAGGCGGGGCATCAGCCGTATTGCTTGGTGTGGCCCTGACCTGGGGTTTCACGGCGGATCCGAGTGACCGAGGTACTCGGAGGGCGTGCAGGGAACCGGACTGCCGCAGACGCAGGATGCCGGATCGGGTCCTTCTTCTCATCATGTGATCCGTGGATAGCATCGGGGTTCATGACGCTGACGCAGCGGTGGACTTCCCGTGTTCTCCTGGTGGACGGCGACGATCGCCTGCTCCTGCTGTGCGGCCGTGATCCGCGCAGGCCGGGGGCACGATGGTGGTTCACCGTCGGTGGTGGCGTCGAGGACGGCGAGAGCTATCCCCAGGCTGCCGTGCGTGAAGTCTGGGAGGAGACGGCGCTGTCTCTCCCCGTTGGGCGCCTGGGCCCCGTTGTCTGGACCCGGCAGGCGATCTTCAGCGTGGACGGCCGTGTCTTCGACCAGTACGAGGAATACCGCCTTGTCCGCGTCACGGCCGATGAGGTCCGCCGGATGAACGTCCGGACGCAGGAGGCTCGTTACGGGCACCGCTGGTGGTCGGCAGCGGAACTCGCCACCACTGCGGAGACCGTCCGGCCGAAGAGGATGGCTTCTCTCCTGCCCGATGCGCTGTCGGCCGTCGGCCTTGATCGAGCCCCTGTGCATTTGGGGAATTTCAACGAAGACACTGATCCGGAGTAGCGCATCGGTACGGTTTGAGCGGCCGAGCCATATTTGTCGCGATACAACCCGTATAGTCGGCCGGGCAGTTGGTTGACTGGGACGCATGTCATCATCTGCGTTCGAGACGGACAGGCCCGATCCCGTCAGCTATCTCGACCGGCTCGCCACGAGCGATCTCGGCCGCTCCTACAAGCGGCGGATGCTCGACGAACTCGACCTGCGTGCCGGACACCGGGTGCTCGACCTCGGCTGCGGCCCCGGTACCGACCTTGAGGCGCTCGCCCGGGCAGTCACCCCGGCCGGCGCTGTCGTCGGCGTCGACCACGACCGGAACATGGTGGACGCCGCGCGGGCCCGCACCGCCGGCGAGGCCGTGGTGGACGTCCGGCACGCGGACATCCACGACCTGCCGATGCCCGGCCACACCGCCGACCGCGCCCGCACCGACCGGGTCCTGCAGCACGTCGCCGATCCGCTGGCCGCGCTCGGTGAGATCCGCCGGGTCCTGCGGCCGGGCGGGCGGCTCGTCATGGGCGAGCCCGACTGGGAAACCCTGGCCGTCGACCATCCGGACAGCGACCTGACGCGTGCCTACACCCGACATGTGGCCGAACGGGTCGTCCGCAACGCGGGGATCGGCCGGCAACTGGCGCGCCTTGCGACCGAGAGCGGCTTCAGGGTGCCCACGGTCATCCCTGTCACACCTGTCTTCCGGGACGTCCAGGTCGCGGACAAGATCCTCGGCCTGGAACGCACCACCCGGCGCGCGGTCGAGGCCGGCTACTTCAGCGACCGGGCGGCGGAAGCCTGGCTGAGCCATCTCACGCGGGGCCCCTTTCTCGCGGCGGTGACGTTCTACATCGTCGTGGCCGAGACGTAGTCCCCCGTCGCATGGCCGTGCTCGTCGCGGAGCTCGGGCATCGGGGGCGGAGCGGGTGTCATGCCGCGGGGTCCCGTCGGACGAGCACGAGGACGGCGGCGCAGGTGGCCAGGGTGATCGTGGCCACCTGCGCCACGATGCCGGTGCCGAGGTGGGCGGTCCCTGAGGGGTCGAAGAGGTGGGTCCAGTCCCGCCAGTAGTGCATGGGCAGGACGATTTGCACGGCGTGCAGGGCGTGCGAGCCGTTGAGGATGCCGGCTGCGATCACGAAGGCGACGACGGCGCCGAGGGCCTCGAGTCCGCGGGGCAGGAGAAGTCCCAGGGTGAACGCGATCGTTGCGATGCTCAGCATGCACAGCAGGCAGTAGCCGGTCGCCGACAGGACGCGGGTGGCCGTCTCGCCACCGGTGAGATTCGGAGCGCCGACGATGTGGAACGGGTGCCAGCCGTAGATGGCAACGCCGGCGAGCAGTCCGGCCGTCAGCACACACAGGGTGGCGATCGCGGTCACACCGGCCAGCGCTGCGAGCTTGGCCGCCAGCAGGCGTGCTCGGCTCACGGGCGCGACGTACAGGTAGCGCAGGGTTCCCCACTCCCGGTCGGACGAGGCGATCGCGGCGGCCGGCAAGGCCACCATGATCGGGAGGAGCAGCGGTTCGATGAACGCCATGCTCGCCATGGCGTGGTTGAGCGCGGAGTAGGGGGAGGCGCCGAACAGGCCGGTCTGGCGGCCGTTGCGATGCCCCGCCTTGGATGCGTACGAAAAGCCGGACAGCACGGGGACGGCGGCCAGACAGGCGAGCACGACGAGCGTGCGGATCCGCAGCAGTTGGGTGGTCAGTTCAACGCGCAGCATGCTCGCCGGCTCCTTCGGTCATGGTCAGGAACGCCTCTTCCAGGGACTTGCTCTCCTGCTGCACGGACGTGACGCCGATGCCCTCCGTGACCAGCGCGCGTACCAGGTCGCGGGAGTGCACGCCGGGCGCGGTGACGACCATCTCGTCCCGCTGCGTCGCAACCGTCGCGACGCCGGGCAGTGCGCGCAGTACGGCGGCAGCCTGCTCGGTGTCGTCGACCTGGAGGCGGTAGGTGCCGGCGGCGCCGAGCAGTTCGTCCATCGGTCCTGCGGCGATCAGCCGGCCGTGGTTCATCACGCCGACGTGGGTGGCCAGTTGCTGCACCTCGGCGAGCTGGTGGCTGGAGACGAGTACGGCGGCCCCTCGTCGGGCCAGCTCCCCCAGGTACTCGCGCAGGGCCCGGACCTCGCCGGGGTCCAGGCCGTTGGCCGGCTCGTCCAGGATCAGCACGTCCGGCTTCCGCATCAGGGCCTGGGCCAGCATCAGCCGCTGCTTCATCCCCATCGAATAGCCCTTGACCTTGCGGTCGAGCGCCTCGCCGAGCCCGGCGAGATCCAGGGCGTCGTCCAGAGCGGGGGGCGGCCATGCCCGTCGTGTCGCCGACCACAGGAGCCGCAGGTTGGCCCGGCCGGTGAGGTGCGGCACGAACGCCGGGCCGTCGATGAGCACGCCGACGCGACGCAGCACGTCCGCGCCCAGTCCGACCGGCTCGCCCAGGAGGCGCGCGCTGCCGGTGTCCGGGGACGACAGGCCGACCAGCATCCGCATCGTGGAGGTCTTGCCCGCCCCGTTCGGGCCGAGCAGCGCGCAGATCTGGCCGGCTTGCACGGTGAGGCTGAGCCCGCTGACGGCCTGCCTGCGGCCGTACCGTTTGGACAGCTCGCGGGCGCAGATCGCAGGTGTTGCCTGTTCCTGCGGTGTGGACAGGTGCATCGTCACGCCTTTCACCGGTGCTTGTCCGGTCGTCGAAGGTGGGTGGCGACCGCGCCGAAGCGGCGGCGCGAGCCGGAGGAGTCGTACGGGAAGCAGGCGAGCAGGAGCGCGGCCGTGACCAGAGAGGTGGCCAGACCCGCGCCGAGTGTGAGGGCGGCCAAAGCCGGCACGGACGTCAGCGATCCCGTCCCGAACACCGGCCACAGTGCGTCGCGGAACGCCGTCGCCGCACTGATCGCGACGCATCCGGCGACGGCCGATGCCTCGGCGATACGGCGGGTCCGGGGGCGCGCCGGCCGGGCGATGAATCCCGCGACCGCGTTGCTGATCACGCAGAAGGCGAGGTTGGACGTCGCCACGACGATCAGAAACCAGGCGATGAGCAGCGGGTCCGTCCAGCGTTCGCCGATGGCCTGTGCGCCGGTGATGGCCGCCGCGGCCAGCGTGCTCAGCGCGACGAACACCGTCATCGCCCGGCGGCGCACCCGGTCCGCGGCGTCCGGACCGACCCAGCGCCGCAGTACGGGAATCCGCCGGCAGACGAAGACGGCGTCGCCGAGCCAGTCATGCCGCCATGGGCCGGCCGAGCCCTGCCCTCGGTGGCCTCGCACGAGCAACACCGCAATGGCCATGGTGAGTACGGAGTTGACGACCAGCCCGCCGATCAGCACCGATGCCCATGTCCCCGAGGATGAGGCAGGCGTCCTGGCGATGACCGCGGCCCACTCGGACACCACCGTGAGCCCGACCAGCGTGACCATCGCCCCCGCCGCACGCACCGTCTGCCGCACCCGGTCCGCGCCGCCCGGCGCCCGCCACACGAGCAGCCGTAACGCGATCACCAGGGCGAGCATCGGCACCGCAAACTGAGCCAGGGACACCACCACGTCGTACGGGTCGTCCTGCCACGGGCTTGCCGCCCTGACCGTCTTGTCCTGGGTCTCCAGCACCGTCAGCGCCTCGAACACACCGGCCGCGCCGAGGCTCGCCCAGACCACGGCCGAGGAAGCCCGGCCGTCCTCCTTCACGTCTTCCATGGCCCGCCATAGTACGCGCCTCGTACTACGTGACAAGTAGTATCGCGGCTCGTAGTATGTGGATCGGAGGCAAGGAGACCCATGCACAGCAACGACGCCCAGATGCTCGTGCTCACCGTCCTCGCGGACGGCCCGCGGCACGGATACGCGATCAACACCGCGATCGAGGAACTCACCGGCCGCAGACTCGGCCCCGGCAGCCTCTACGGCGCGCTGTCCCGCCTGGAGGGGCGCGGGCTGATCCAGCCCGCGGACGACACGGCCGGAACCCAGGAGCGCCACCGCACCATGCGGATCACCGACGCCGGCCGCGAGCAACTGCGCGCCCAACTCCAGCAGATGGCCCGGATCTCCGCCGCCGGCCTGCGCGCGCTCGGGATCACCCCGGCATGACCGCGGCCACGCTCCTGACCCGGCTCTACCCACCGGCCGTGCGCGAGCGATGGGGCGAGGACATCCGACACGAGGTGTCCGCCTCCGGCATCCGCTCCTGGCCCGACACCCTCGCGGGGGCCGCGCGGCTGTGGCTCCACCCCGGCGACTGGCCCGAGACGTCCAGCGGACAGACCCGCCGTGTGCTGACCGTGGCCCTGTTCGCGCTCACCGCGGCCACCGGCCTGCTGCTGCGCTCGGCCGAACCCTCCACCACCCTCACGGCCGACATCCGTCACCCCGCGGACAGCCTGTGGCTCGCCCCGCTCCTGCTGGGCATCGCCCTCGCAGCGCCGCTCCCACCGATGCACGGCGCTGCCCTCCGCGGCCTGACTGCCGTGGTGGTCCGCACCCTGGCCGCCCCGACCGCCGCGGTCGTCGCCCTGTGCCTGACGGCATGGAGCGGCAGGGCCGAACACCTCACAGGCTTCGCCGAGGCCGCGGCGGTCACCTCCTACTGGCTCACGCTCGGATTCGTCGCACTCCGCCTGTGTGTCCTCGTCGCCCGCATCTCCCGCACCGCCACCCTGCCGACCACACGCCGGCTGTCCGCGGCCCTTCTGTGCATCGGCACCGGACTGACGCTCGCGGCGAGCCAGAACCTCCTCGCCGCCGCCCGCACCGCCGTCAGCCCCGGCTCCCTGGCCGAGAGCACCGCACTGGGCCTCCTGGCCGCCATGGCCATCAGCACCGGCCACGACCTACGGCAGAAGAGGGCATAGGCCCCAGCCACTGGAGTGCCAGCGCTCCGCGAGCGCCGAGTGCCGGTACCGCTGAACCGTTCCCCACCCCTGACCCCGGACCCAGGAGTTGCCGATGACCGCCGTGCCGCCGAAGGTCGTTGTCGTCGTGCCGACCTACAACGAGCGGGACAACCTGCCCGTCCTTGCCGGCCTGCTCGCGGACCTGCCGGTGCCGGACCTGCATCTGCTCGTGGTCGACGACAACTCACCCGACGGCACCGGCGAGGTCGCCGACAGCCTCGCCGCCCGGTCACCGGACACCGTCGGCGTGCTGCACCGCACCGCCAAAGACGGACTCGGCCGCGCCTACCTCGCCGGAATGACCCGTGCGCTGGACGAGGGTGCCGACGTCGTGGTCCAGATGGACGCCGACCTCTCGCATCCGGCCTCGGCGATCCCGGCCATGGTCGACACCCTCCTGACGAAGGACGCCGCCGTGGTAGTCGGGTCCCGCTACGTGGCGGGCGGCTCGACCGCCACCGACTGGCCCTGGCACCGCAAGGCCCTGTCCGTCTGGGCCAACCTCTACGTCAACGCGATCCTGCGGCTGCACGTGAAGGACGCCACCGCCGGATTCAAGGCATGGCGGGCCGGGACACTGCGAGCGATCGACCTGCCGTCGATCCGCAGCAACGGCTACTCCTTCCAGGTCGAGATGAACCACCGCACCGTCAAACAGGGGCTGACCATCCTCGAAGTGCCCATCCGCTTCGAGGAACGCGTGCAGGGGACATCGAAGATGAGCCTGCGCGTACAGCTCGAATCCGCACTCACTCCATGGAAGCTCCGCTTCGGCAGCACCTTGAACTGAGACCTCGTGGCGCATGAACCGGGGCCGCGTCGTCGCCGTCGGTAAGCGCACCGCGTATCCGGTGCAGTGATCCCGAACGGCATACGGCCGGTGCGACCCCGGGAGCGGGGTTCGCACCGGCCGTTGTCGCAGGACGGGGCGTACGAGGCCGGATCAGTCCCTACGGGCTTTGAGGTGCCGTACGTCGAAGGAGCGGATGCCGCGTCCGTGTGTGGCGGCGTACAGCTTGCCGTCGGGGCCGAGGCGCAGCTGCATCACGGCCGTGGTGGGCAGGTTGTGGCCCAGGACGAGCCACTTGGTGGCGCCGGCGGGGCGGTAGAAGGTGGCCAGGTCGGTGCCGAGGGCGAGGCCGCCGTTCGGGAGGAGCTTGACCGTGTCGGCGGGGACGTCGGGCAGGTTGGCGGAGATGTCCGTCCAGCTCGCGCCGCCGTCCTTGGACTCGAAGACGTGGCCCACGCCCGCGCCGGGGCCCTCGGTCCACCTGCGGGAGAAGCCGTTGACCGCGACGTAGACGTGCTGGGCGTCGGCCGGGTCGACTTCGAAGCCGGAGATGTAGCGGTTCGGGATGGTGCCGTCGACCGGGAGGCTGAGCTGGTGCCAGCCGGTGCCGTCGGCGTTGCCGACCGCGATGCCCCGGGTGAAGCCCTGGTTGTTGCAGGGCCCGCACCAGCCGACGTACACGGTGCCGCCCGAAGACGCGACGGCCGTGGCCACGTGGCCCTCGCCGAGGTCGTAGGCGTTCGCCCATTCCTTGCCGGAGCGGATCGCGAAGCCCTTGGTGTTCACCCACACGTGCCGGCCACCGGCGATCCAGGTGTTGGTGTCCTTGGCGTCGGCGGCGATCGGCGCGATGAAGCGGGCGCCCGCACCGCCCTGGTCCTTGTCGGGCGGGGCGACCTCGTACTCGGTGGCCTTCGACGGATCCGTCGACCACGAGCCGTCGTTCACGCCGCAGTTCTGCGTCACCCACATGTCCAGGTACACGTACTCGGCGGCGATGTTGCAGCCGTTGGCGGGATCCGCGATGGTGTCGCCGCCGTCACCGCCGAAGTTCGAGCCCATGACCTTGTCCCGGCCGCGCAGGATCGACTGGCCGTTGTCCTGCAGGCCACCGGTCACCGAGACGCCACCATAGGTGAGGTCCTCACCCACACCCACGGAGTAGTACTGCAGGGTGTCGAGGGTGCCATCGCTCAGGGACTGCCAGTCCTTGGCGTGGCCGCCGGAGTCGACGGCGCCGCCCAGCGGGCGCCGGTAGATGCCGCCGTCGTTGCCGACATAGGCCCAGGTCTTGCCCCGGTAGCTGCCGATGGCGACCGCGTGCTGGTCGGAGTGGGTGGTGGGCGAGCAGTCACCGGTCTGCTTGGCCGGGTCGATGCTCCAGCAGGGGAAGGGGAAGTTCCAGTACGGGCCCGGGGTCGTCCAGCTCTGGCCGCCGTTCTTGGTCTCGAAGACCTCTTCCAGACCGAGGTACACATGGTCGGCATTGGCCGGGTCGACCTGGAGGAACTGGTTGTACCAGGACTGGATGCCCGGCATGTAACCCGCGCTCTGCAGCGCGGACCCGGACGCCTTCAGCTTGGTGTAGTCCGCGATCAGCGTCCACGGCCCGAACGGCGAGCCGCTCTTCGACACATACACGCCCTTGAGCCCGCTGTCGGGGTTGGCGGCCATCTGCGCCGGCGACTGGTCGATGGCGTACAGACGCGAGCCGTCGGCCGCGGCCGCGAACGTCATGTTGCCGACATCGGCACTGCTGGTCGGCAGGTCACCAAGACCGCTGACCGGCTTCCAGCTGCCGTCGCCCTGCTTGGCGTACAGCCCGTTGTAGGTGTCACCACCACGCCAGCCCACCGCGAGCAGAACCTTGGAAGGGTCCTTGGGGTCGACGGCGATGTCGTTGGCGATGTTCTTGTACGGCGCACTGGGGTCGTCCGCCTTCGCACCACCCGGCAGATAGTCCGGGTTGGGGGCGAACTCATGCTTCCACGGCCCGGACAGGGTGGCCGTGGAGTGCGACCAGACACCGGTACTGGTCGCCGCCCACACCGTGGTGCCGGCGAAACGCAGCGCATGAATGACGGTGGACTCCAGCTCGGCGCCGCCCACACGGTCACCGGGCTGGAACTGCCCGTGACGCGGGTCTTTGAGGACGTACACGCCCGTCCCCACGAACGACGTCGCCCCGGTATTGGACTCGCCCGTCGCATACCAGAGCCGCTGCTGCTGGTCGAGGGCCAGGGTGCCCGTCGACAGGGACGGCAGCCTGTCGGAGATCGGCTTCCACTGCCCGCCGCCGGTCGTGGAGCGGAAGACCCCGCCGTTCGCGCCGCCCGCGTACACATAGCCCTGGTCATCGGCCGCGATCCCGGTGATCCGGCCGGTCACGTCACCCGCGCCACCACTGGAGTTGGAGTTCACATCGCGATAGCGGGGATCATCCGAGTTGTACGCCTTCTTCGTGACGTGGTCCCAGCTGCCGCTCGTGTGCTTCATCGACTGCAGCTGCTGCCAGGCCGCCCCGTAGGCGCCGGGCGCGACCACGCCGGGCGCGGTGCGCGCCTCGGTGAACTGGGCCGTCGACTCGGCGGAGTTCTCCGCCTCGTCACCGCCGCCGTCATCGCCGCCCTCCGCGGCGAACGCGGACATGCCATGGCCCGCGTGCACCGCCTTGATGTGCTGCCGGCCCATGGCGGCCTGGTGGCCTGCCTGCCAGGGCCGGGGCCTGGTGTCGCTCGACGCCGCGAACGACTGGGTGGTCACCAGTCCGAACGCGGCGGCCGCGACGGTACAGGTGATGAACCGTCGCTGGTGCTTCGGGGGCAACATGCCCTCTCCTCCCTGCGACGGGAGCATGGGGGTGTCCCGGCGCAGGGGGATCTTGGCGTGACCACAACAGCCACACAAAGGGCTCACAGGAAAAATGGGGGGTTGTTTACCTTCCGCCTCACATGAACCCGAACTCCCGCTCCCTGCATGCGCTTACCCACGCTTGACCTCACGTGCGGTTCAGCTTCTACGTTCATGGTCATCGGCATCAGCCGCAAAGGAGGCAGTTCCCATGACCGTGACCGCCGTTCCCGAGACGTACCGCAACGCCGTCGTCGCCCACATCATGGTCGACGGCGCCGCGGACGCGATCGGCTTCTACACCCGGGCATTCGGTGCGGAGGAGCTGTTCCGCCTCGGCGGCCCGGACGGACGCATCGTGCACGCCGAGGTCCGCATCCAGGGTGCCACCATCATGCTGGGCGACGCCGAGGGCCCCCTCTTCAGCGCACCGACCGCCGTGGGCGGCACCACCGTGGGCCTGCACGTCTTCGTCGAGAACGTCGATGCGCTCGCGCACCGGGCGGCCGCGGCCGGTGCGGAGCTCCTGCAGCCGCCCGCCGACCAGTTCCATGGCGACCGCACGACCGTACTGAAGGACCCCTACGGCCACGTCTGGGTCTTCCTCACCCACCTGGAGGACCTGACGCCGGACGAGGTGGCCCGCCGGGCCCGGGAACTCTTCGGCTCTCCCGCTGAACGATGATCAGGCGAGGCCGAACCAGCCCAGGACCGTCTGGACCAGCAGGATGGTGGACATGGCGGCGACGCCGACGACCACGGCGGTGGCGGCGATGCGGTAGCGCGGCCCGTTGGCGGCCGCCCCCAGGACCGAGCGGCGGTTGGTCAGCACCAGGAGGTAGACCAGGACGACGGGACTGATCAGGCCCTGCAGCACCTGGGTGCCGATCAGCAGCTGGATGACGTCGACCGGGGTCATCGCCACCGTGGCGCCGAGCACGATCTGGGCGGTGAACAGGCCCAGGAACAAGGGCGCGTCACGGAAGCTGCGGGAGACCGAGCGTTCCACACCCGCTGCCTCTCCTATGGCGTAGCTGGCCGAGAGCGGGACGACGGCGCCCGCGAGAGCGGAGGCGCCCATCAGGCCGAGCGCGAACAGCAGCTCCGCGCCCTGGCCCGCCACCGGCTTGAGGGCCTCGGCGGCCTGGGCCGCGGAGTCCAGCGGGCCGGTGCCGCCGATCGCGGACGCCGTGGCGATGATGATGGTCAGGCTGATGACACAGGCGAAGACGGCACCGAGGATGGCGTCGGCGCGGATGAGCGGGTAGTCGGCGGGCTTGGCGCCTCGGTCGACGACGCCTGCGGCGGCGTAGAACTGCATGTACGGGCTGACCGTCGTACCGATCAACGCGACCGCCAGCAGGATGAAACCCTTGCTCGGCTCGATGTGCGGGACGACCAGGTGGTGGCCGACCGCGCCCCAGTCGGGGTGGCCGAGGATCATCGCGACGGGATAGGCGAAGAACGCCAACGACATGATGAGGAAGATGCGTTCGGCCCAGTGGTAGGAGCCGAACAGCACCAGCGCCCACAGCAGGACCGCGGCCGGCGGGATGACCGCCCACTTCGGTACGCCGAGGAGTTCGAAGGCCGCGCCGATGCCGGCGAACTCCGACACGACCAGGCCCGTGTTGGCCAGCAGCAGGCAGAAGACGGCCAGTGCGGTCAGGCGCAGGCTGAACTGCTCGCGGATCAGGGCGCCCAGGCCCTTGCCGGTGTGGGCGCCGAGGCGGACGGCCATCTCCTGCACCATCACCAGGGCGATGGTGACCAGGACCATGAAGAAGAGGGTGCCGTAGGTGAATTGGGAGCCTGCGGAGGCATAGGTGGCGATACCGGCGGCGTCGTTGCCGGCGTTCGCGGCGACCAGGCCCGGGCCCGCGACCGCCGCGATCACGGTGATGCGCCGCCAGCCGGTGCGGCGCGCGGGGGTCTGCGGGGCCGCGGTGGCGGTGTCGAGGTCACGGGTCACTGCAGGAACCTCCTGAAGTGCAGGCGCCCGCGTTCGGGCAGCATCGCGTCGAGCAGGTCGTCGGCCAGGATCCGGCCGATCGGGCGGTCGCTGTCGTCGACCACCAGGAGTGAGGAGGCGCGGGCCGCCACCAGGTGGTCGGCGGCCTCCGCCACGGAGGTGTCGGCCTGCACGGTCTCCGGGGGGCCGAACTGGGCCCGCCAGGCGACCAGGTCGGCGATCGGGGTCGTGTCCTCGGCCACCGCGACGTCGAAGAGCGGGATGTCGCACAGCAGCCGGTCCGTGCCGTCCACGACGGTGACCGCGTCGATCTCGGTGCGGTGCTCGTGCTGCTCGGCCAGCCGTCCGCGTACCTCGGCGACGGTCTCGTCCTGCCGGGCGGTGATCAGCAGCGTGGTCATGGCACCGCCCGCCGTGCCCTCCCGGTGGGTCAGCAGCCGGCGCAGTTCCGCCGCCTCGTCCTTCGGCATCCGTGCCAGCAGGGCCTCGCGCTCCTCACGGGTGAGGTCGCGCAGAGCGTCCGTGGCCTCGTCGGGCTCCATCTCGTCGACGAGGCGGGCGGCGTGCTCCGGCTGGGCCTCGCGCAGCAGGTTCTCCAGCTCGTGCGGTTCCATCTCCTCCAGCGCGTCGGCGGCCTGCTCCGGTTCCAGCCAGCCCAGCAGCTGCTGGCGTTCGGCACGGCCGAGGTCCTCGAGGATGTCGGCGAGGTCGGCCGGGCGCAGCCGGTGCAGCGCCGCCCGGGAGGCGCGCAGCCGGACCTCCGGCGGGCCCTCGGTGGCCTGTTCGGCGAAGGGTGCGACGGCCTGCCAGTCCAGGACCCGCTCCGGGGTCGGGCGGGCCTGCCAGCGGCGCGGACCGAGCCGGCGCAGCAGCGTGGGCAGGGAGACGTCCACCCCGACCAGCACCACCTGGTCCACCAGAGGCGCCAGGTACAGGTCGGCGGCCCGGGTCACCTGCACGCCGTCGACGTCGACCAGTTGGTGGTCCAGGACGTCCTTGGCCAGCAGGACCTCGCCGGGCCGGCGGACGAAGTCCCGCAGGTCGACCCGGGCGGTGCGCAGCCGTACGTGCCCGGCGTGCACCTTGCCGACGGCGTCGGCGGGCAGGAAGGTGCGGCGTCGGCCGATGCGCAGGATCAGCCCGGTGACCGGCGGGTACGAGTCCGCGCCGTAGAGCCGGGCGACGACGTCGACGACGCGGCCGACCTCCTCGCCCGACTGGTTGGAGACCGGGCCGCCGATCAGCCCGGCCAGGGAGACCAGCGAGGTGCGCACCGCCTTGGACGCGGTGGCGCGGCGCTCCAGGGTGACCCGGCGGTCACGCAGACGGGCCGAGGTGGACATGAGCAGAGTGTGGGCAGCCAAGATGAACACCCCCTTGCCCCGGCGTGGCGGGGCTACGGGCGGCCCACGGCAGCACACTTCTTCCCCGAGCGGGCGGCACCGGTCACCGCAGGGCATGGCACGGCAGGCGCACGCCGGCCACGCGGCCTGCCAGGCCGGTGAGCTGGGCGACGGTCAGGGAAGAGGGGGCTGCTCCGGGCCACGGAAGGACGGCGCGGACAACACGAAGAGGGGCCGACTATGGCCCGGACTACTGTCCATGTCGCCTCCTCCCGGTCACGGCCGCGCACGAAGTGTCGCGGTCCTGCGGCAAGGGGCAGCCGGAGCCGGCTCGGCCCGGCGCACCCCAACTCGTCAGAGCTTTGGCACTCCACGGCGTGATCCCCCGCGACTTGGCGGGAGAAGCCACTTGGGGTCACCCCTTGGGCCGGGGAGACCTGTCCTGATCCGGAGCGTCTCTCGACGGGTGGGATCAGTGGCCTGTGTCCGTGAAGACGCCTCACCGAACGAGGTGTCTGCTGAATCCGCGAAAAGGATACGCCCGCCCCGGCCCGCCTTCCGAACCCATGACCGGCCCTTGACCCGGACCGTGGGGAACGAAGACGTTCCGCATCCGCCGTGCGGGCGGCGTCTGTTCGGTGTTCGGCGTGCCTATACCTCGATGTGGGAGCCCATGATGACGGTGCGGTCGCGGGGCAGGCCGAAGTACTCGGCGGCATCGGCCGTGATGTAGGAGGTGGCGACGAACAGGCGCTTGCGCCAGGCGGCCATCGTCGGGGCCGTTCCGCGCCGCAGCTCGATCTTCGACAGGAAGTAGGACGCCTGGTCGAGGTTGAGCGGCCCTTCGGTCCGGGACGGGTCGAGCAGGGCGAGGGTGCCGGGCACGTCCGGCGTCTCCATGTAGCCGAACCGGGCGGTGACGTGGATGATCCCGTCGTCGGCGTAGCCGAGGTCGTCCACGACGACCCGCTGGTCGGCCGGGACGCGGGGCACGGGTTCGGTCGCCAGGGAGAGGATCACGACCTGGTCGTGGCGCACGTGGTTGTGCTCGACGTTGGCCCGCATGGCCAACGGTGCCGTCTGCTTGCCCCGGTTGAGGAAGACGGCCGTACCGGGGATCCGGCGCGTCGGCACCTTCCCCGAGCGGAGGTCGTCGATGAACTCGGGCAGCGGGCCCTCCAGCCGTGCCCGCTCGGCGGTGACGAGTTCGCGGCCGCGCTGCCAGGTCGTCATGACGGTGAACACGGTCAGGCCGATCAGCAGCGGCAGCCACGCGCCGTGGACGAGCTTGGTCAGGTTGGCCGCCACGAACAGCAGGTCCACAAAGAGCAGCACGGTCGCGCCGGCGACGACCAGCCACAGGGGCGTACGCCACTTCGCGCGGGCGACGTAGAAGAACAGCAGGGTGGTGATGGTGATGGTGCCGGTGACCGCCATGCCGAACGCGAAGGCGAGCGCCGTGGAGCTGCGGAAGGCGAAGACCAGGGTGAGGACCGAGACCATGAGCAGCCAGTTGATCCAGGGGACGTAGATCTGGCCGATGGTGGATTCCGAGGTGTGCGCGATCCGCAGCCTCGGCAGGTAGCCGAGCTGGGCGGCCTGGGAGGTGACCGAGTACGCGCCGGTGATCACCGCCTGGGAGGCGATGACGGTGGCCGCCGTGGCGAGCACGACCATCGGCCACTGTCCCCAGGCGGGCACGAGCAGGAAGAAGGGGCTGCTGATGTTGTGCGGATCGGCGAGGATCAGGGCGCCCTGGCCGAAGTAGCTCAGGATGCAGGCGGGGAAGACGAGGAACAGCCAGGCCCGGGTGATCGAACGGCGGCCGAAGTGCCCCATGTCGGCGTACAGCGCCTCGGCGCCGGTGACCGCGAGCACGACGGCGGCCAGGGCGAAGAAGGCGGTGCCGAAATGACCGAACAGAAAGCCCAGGGCGTACGTCGGTGACAGTGCCCGGAGGATGCCCGGGTGGTCGGCGATGCCGGCGATGCCGCACGCGCCGATGGCCGCGAACCAGACGATCATGACCGGCCCGAACACCCGGCCCACCGCCGCGGTTCCCCGGCGCTGCACCACGAACAGCACGACGATGATCACGGCGGTGATGGGTACGACCGCGCCGCCCAGCGACGGCTGGACGACCTTGAGCCCCTCGACCGCGGACAGCACCGAGATCGCCGGGGTGATCATGCTGTCGCCGAAGAACAGCGACGCGCCGAAGATGCCCAGCGCGGCCAGGACGACCGCGGCGCGTCCGCCCTGCCGCGAGCCCCACCGCCGCAGCAGGGTGATCAGTGCCATGATGCCGCCCTCGCCCTCGTTGTCGGCGCGCATCGCCAGCAGCACATAGGTGACCAGGACGATGATCACCACCGACCAGAACACCAGGGACACCACCCCGTACACGTTCTCGGTGCTGACCGGGACGGGGTGCGGGTCGCGCGGGTTGAACACGGTCTGGAGGGTGTAGATCGGGCTGGTGCCGATGTCGCCGAAGACCACGCCGAGGGCACCGATCACCAGCGCGAGGCGCACCGAGTCGTGGCCGCTCGTCCCCAGGGGCTCCGGCGCCTGCGGTACGGCTCCGTCGTCCGACGCGGTTCCCTGCCGGCGTCCGGCCATGGTGCTCCTCCTCCGTGCGGGCCGCTGAACTGCAGGCCAGGGCATCGGGGCGGACGATACCCACCCCAGGGCGCAACCCCCGGGAGGGGGCGCCGTTCCCTCTCGAACGGCGTTTCGCACGGTCGGTCTGCGGGGGGACGAAGTCGGCTACCGCGCCTTCAGCGTCAACGGCCGCAAACTGGGTCACGGCCGGCCGATCAGGGTCAGGACCGGACAGCGCGTGCCGTTCCACGTCCTCAACGCCAGCGCCACCGAGATCCGCAGCCTCGCCCTGCCCGGCCACACCTTCACCGTGGTGGGCCTCGACGGCAACCCCGTACCCCGCCGGGCCAGTGTTCCGGTGCTGTGGATCGGCACCGCCGAACGCGTCTCGGCCCTGGTGGAGATGAACCACCCGGGTGTGTGGGTGCTGGGCGACCTGTCGGACGACGACCGCAACGCCGGCATGGGCACCGCGGTGGAGTACGCCGGCCGCGGCGGTTCCCCCGGTGGATCGCGCCGCCCGCGTTCACCTGGGCCTACCGCGCCTTCGCCCGTCCCGGCTCCGCCCCGCGGCGGCCCGACCGCACCATCGACCTGCTGGTGGAGAAGCGCAACGCCGCCGAGCGGGGATTCAACATCTGGCCCCTCAACGGCGTCCCGTTCTCCCTGGACAGCGACAGGCCGGTGCTGGACGTGAAGCGCGGCAAGCGGTACCGGATGCGGCTCCACCTGCACCGGCACACCTTCGAGATCACGCACATCGCCGGAACGCCCACCCGTGGCCTGCGCAAGGACGTCGTCATGCTCGGCGGTTACCAGACCCTCGACCTCGACTTCACCGCCGACCAGCCCGGACTGTCCCTGTTCCACTGCCATCAGCAGCTCCACATGGACTACGGGTTCATGGTCCTGCTGCGCTGCTCCTGATCCCGCGGAGCCCGGTGCCCTCCCACCCGTTGGGAACCGGCCCCGGTCGGTCTATCGTCGGAATTCTCGGGTCAGGACGAGGAGGACGGCCGGTGATGCCGCAGGACGAGGCCGTGGTGGGCTGTATGGGCAAGGTACTCATCGGGACGCGGGGATCCGCGGGTCCCGGGGAGGTCCTGGTGCGGGTCAGAGGCGGTTCCGAAACGTTCCTGGCCTGGTCCGAGGATCCCCTGCCCGCGGGCGCTACGGTCCTCGTGATCGAATCACGGGGATGCCGCGAGGTCGGCGTCATCGAGTGGGTGGATCCATTGGACGCGCTCGGCGGCGAGGCCGCCGGCGCAGGCTGAGGAGTACAAGCATGTTCGGATACCGCGTTCCCGCTCCCGACGAGGCGATGTTGATCTCGGGCGGAAGGCGGGGACTGGGGGGCGCGCCGTTCCGAGTGGTGACGGGCCACGGAAAGTTCGTGCTCCCGGTCTTTCGCAAGGTCCGGTTCCTCACCCTCTCCATGTGCGAGGCCGAGGTCACCGAGACCTGTGTGACCAAGCAGGGCATCTCGTTGCACGTCCGCGCGGTCATCGCCTTCAAGGTCGGCAACGACCACGAGAGCATCATCAACGCCGGTCAGCGCTTCCTCTCCGACCAGGAGCAGATGTCGGTGCTCACCGGCCGGATCTTCGCCGGCCACCTGCGGGCGATCATCGGCTCGATGACGGTCGAGGAGATCGTCACCGAGCGGCAGAAGCTCGCCGCCGAGGTCCTGGACACCTCCAAGGTGGAGATGGCGAAGATCGGCCTGATCGTCGACTCGCTGCAGATCCAGTCCATCGACGACGGCAACACCGGCTACATCGACGCGATGTCCGCCCCGCACAAGGCCGCGATCCAGCGGCAGGCCCAGATCGCCCAGGCCCAGGCCACGCAGGCCGCGGTCGAGGCGGAGCAGGCGGCCGCCCGTAAGCAGGCCGAGTACGCCCGGCAGACCGCCATCGTCAAGGCCGAGTACTCCGCCGAGGTGGACCGCGCCCAGGCGCAGGCCGCGCAGGCCGGACCGCTGGCGCAGGCCCACGCCCAGCAGGAGGTGCTCGCCGCCCAGACGGAACTCGCCGAGCGCCAGGCCAGGTTGCGCCAGCAGCAGCTGGTCGCCGAGGTCGTCAAGCCCGCCGAGGCCGAGGCCGAGCGGGTCAGGATCCTCGCCGCCGCCGAGGCCCAGCGCATGAAGATCCAGGCGGAGGCCGCCGCCTCCTACGACCGGGTCGCGCTCGACCGGATGCTCATCGACCAGCTCCCGCAGATCGTGAAGGAGGCCGCCGGCGGCCTGTCCGGCGCCAACGTCAACGTCCTGAACGGCGCGGACGGCCTCGGCGAGATCGCCGCCGGCCTGGTGTCCCAGGGTCTGACGATCCTCGACTCGGTCCGGCAGAACCTGGGCGGCCAGGACAAGGACAACAAGGGGGACGGCGACAGCAGGGGCCTGCTCCAGCTGCACTCGGGCAGCAAGGAGCGCAAGTCGGACGACGGCCCCGTGGACATGGACTAGGCGCTCCGCCGGTTCGGCCGGGAGGGGCCGTCCGGCCAGGCGGCGGTGGCCGCATGTCAAACACAGCCCCGCGCGCCTTCGGGGCGCCGCTCCACGACCGTGATGTGGCGGTCCCGCCCGGGACACTCCAGCTCGTCCAGCACCGCGACCGCCAGGTCCTCGGCGCTGATCCGGGACCGGCCACCGGCATCCGTCAGCAGGGTGTCGGTGCCGCGCCGGTAGCGGCCGGTGCGTTCGCCGGGTTCCAATACGGCCGGCGGGCTGAGGTAGACCCAGTCGGCGTCGGTGCGGGCCCGGCAGGCGCGCAGCTGGGCGACGCCGGCGATCGCCACGGCGCGGTGTTCCTCCGGCACGTACGCGGGGTTGTCGGCGACCAGCAGCTCCCGGTCGCCGGGGCTGCGCAGGGCGCCGGCGCCGCCCACCACCAGGACGCGGATCCCGAGCCGGGCGGCGGCGTCCAGCACCGTGCGCGTGGCGCCGACCAGGAAGTCCTGGTCGGCCGGGAACGTCCGTACGGTCAGTACGACGGCGTCGGCGCCGGTCAGCGCCTCCTGCACGGCGCACCGGTCGGCCACGTCCACCGCGACCGGCGTCACCTCAGGGTCGTCGCTCGGCGGCGGCTTCCGGGACAGCGCCGGCACCCGGTGTCCGCGCGTCCTCGCCTCGGTGACCACCCGGGTGCCGACCATCCCGGTGGCTCCGAGCACGGCGATCGTCATCGCACCTGTCCTCATCGGGCTTGTCCTCCTTCGTCCGGGGTCCCGTGGGACCGAGTTGCGCGGCCACCAGCGCGGTCAGCGCCAGGGCGAAGCCCAGGGTCTGCGGCGGGCTCAGCGACTCGCCCAGCGTGCTGCCGATGACGGTCGCGACCAGCGGGGACAGCAGCACCAGCGGCGCGGACGCGGCGACCGGCAGACTGCCGATCCCGCGGAACCACAGCGTGTACGAGATCAGCCCGCCCATGCTGCCGAGCCACAGATAGCCGCCGGCGGCACCCGCGTCGATCCCCTGCGGCACCCCTTCGACCGCCAGGGTGAGCGGCAGCAACAGCAGCCCGCCGACGGTCAGTTGCCAGCCGGCCAGGGTGAGCGGGCCGACGCCCGCCGGCCGGCCCCAGCGCTTGGTGAGGACGACACCGGCGGCCATCATCGCCGTATGGCCGAGACCGGCGAGCACGCCGACGGCGTCCAGCCGGGCCTGTGGTCCGAGCACGACGAGCCCGACTCCGAGCACGCCGAGCACGCCCCAGGTCAGCCGCCAGGCCGTGGGCCGGTCGTGGAGCAGCGCGAGGCCGAGCCCGGCCACCAGCAGCGGCTGGGCGGCGCCGAGGGTGGCGGCCACACCGCCGGGCAGGCGTTCGGCGGCCACGAACAGCAGGGGCATGGGGCCGATGTTCAGGACGCCGAGGACCGCGGTCCTCCACCACCACTGCCCGCGCGGCAGCACCCGGGTGACCGCCAGCGCGAGCAGTCCGGCGGGCAGGGCCCGCATCAGGCCCGCGAAGAGTGGATGCCCGGGCGGGAGCAGCCGCGTGGTGACCACGTAGGTGGTGCCCCAGGACGCGGGAGCGAGCCCGGTGAGCAGGACGGTCGCCGCCCGGGCCCGGTACCGGTGCGTGGAATGCGGGGGATGCATGGGGGAAGTCTTGGCGGAAGACGTCCATGATTCCAAAGCATGGTTGTCATCACAGCCATGAACGAGCACGATTGATCCGTGGATCTTCAGCAGCTGCGCTACGTCGTCGCCGTCGCCGACACCCTCAACTTCACCCGTGCCGCGGAACGGTGTCAGGTGGTGCAGTCGGCGCTGAGCCATCGGATCGCCGCGCTGGAGCGGGAGGTGGGGGTGCGGCTGTTCGCCCGGTCCAGCCGCCGGGTCGAACTGACCGGCGCCGGCGCGGCGTTCCTGGTGGGCGCGCGCGAGTGCCTGGCCGCCGCCGACCGCGCGGTCGCCGACGCGGCGGCCGCGACCGGGGTGGTGCGCGGGCGGCTGGCGGTCGGCGTGATCGTGACCGCGGCCGCCGTCGACGTGCCCGAGCTGCTGCAGCGCTACCGCGCCCGGCATCCGGAGGTCCGGGTCGTCCTGCGGTCCGGCCGCAGTGACGAGATGGCGGCGGCGATCCGCGCCGGGGAGCTGGACATCGCCTTCCTGGGCCTGCCGGAGGGTGAGCGGCCGGCCGGGGTGGAGACCGTCGTGCTCGATCACGACCGGCATGTCCTGGTGGTGCCGGCCGGGCACCGGCTGGCGGGCGCCCCGCGGGTCACGCTGGCGGAGATCGCGGGCGAGACCTTCGTGGACTTCGTGGCCGGGACGCCCGCCCGCGCCCAGTCCGACCGGGCCTTCGCCGCCGCGGGTCTGTCCCGTGACGTCGCGTACGAGGCGGGGGTCGTGGAGCTGATCACCCGGCTGATCGGGCGCGGGCTCGGCATCGCTCTGCTGCCGTCGGCGTTCATCCGACCGCTCGCCGACGACGACTCCCGGCTGGCCCTGGTTCCGGTGCTCGACGGACCGCGACGCCTGGAGTATCTGGCCTGGAGCCGGTTCAACCCCAGCCCGGCGACCCGGGCGATGCTCGAGGTCCTCGGCGTCCGACAGCCGCCCGCACGGACCTGACGGGCTCCGGCGCCGCACAGCCCCCCCTCGTCGAGGGCCTCTTCCGGTTCAGTCCAGCTGGAGCCGGTCCGCCAGGCCTGCCTCCTCGAACGCCTTCACCACGTCCTCGCGGGTCTCGGTGAAGTGGGCCCAGCTGTCGCAGTGGGCCGGGACCACCCGGCGGGCGGCGAGCAGCCGGGCGGCGGCGGCCGTCCCCTGGCCGTCGAGGACGAGGAGGGCGTCGTCGAGGACGGGCATCCTGGGCGCGCCCGCGAAGAGGACGGCGGTGTCGACGGGGGCGTGGCGGTCGGCGATCTCCTGGACCAGGTCCAGGGAGGCGTTGTCGCCGCTGACGTAGACGCTGGGCAGGTCGGCGGAGGTCAGCAGGAAGCCGGTGACCTCGCCGACGAGCGGCTCGGAGCCCTTGGGACCGTGCAGGGCCGGGGCGGCGGTCACGGTGACCGTGCCGCCGTCGGGGCGGGCCAGCTCGACGGACTGCCAGGGGGTGAGCGGCTCGGTGGTGCCGCCGAGCCGGGCGGCCGCGGCGGGGGTGGTGAGGGTGCGCGGGGTGGCGGCGAGCAGGGCGCGGCCGGAGTGGTCGAGGTTGTCGGCGTGCTGGTCGTGCGAGAGCAGGACGACGTCCACCGGGCCGAGTTCGGCGGCGCTCGTGCGGGGCGGCGCGGTCTTGGTGAGGGTGCGGCCGCTGGGCGACGGGTAGTCGCCGGGGTCGTCGAAGGTGGGGTCGGTGAGGAGGCGGAGTCCGCCGTACTCGATGAGGACGGTGGGGCCGCCGAGGACGCGGACCGGAATCTGCTCGCCGGAATCACCGGCACGGACAGCAGCAGCCATGGAACTCTCACCTCACGGATAGTAGGAGCGTCATCCGTGAGACACGCTATACCTCTCTCACGGATGGCGGCAAGCCGTACCATGAGAAGCATGAGTTCCCCGACCCCCGCCGAAGAAAGCGCCGGCCCGGTCCCGCCGCCCGCGCCCGGCGCCGCCGAGCATCTCGCCCTCGACCTCGCCAACAGCGCGATCGTCCTGCCCGGCGGACAGCGGGTCGACCTGATCGACACGCCCGCGCGGGCACAGCGCTGGCTGGTGGACCGCGGGCTCGCTCCGGCCGGCGCCGGCCTGCGCGAGACCTGCGCGAGCCGGCTGCGGTCACTGCGGGAGCACATCCGCCCGCTGCTCGCCTCCCGCATCGAGGGCCGCCCCGCCCCCGGCGACGCCCTTTACGCCGTCAACGAGGCACTCACCCTCGCCCCGGCCGCCTCCCTGCTGCGCTGGTCGGCCGAGCAGGGCCTGCACCGCGCCACGGCCCACCCGACCACCCAGATCGTCGAGCACGCCCTGGCCGCCCTCGCCGCCGACGCCGCCGACCTGCTCACCGGCCCCGACGCCGACCGCCTCACCGCCTGCGGCTCCGCCCCCTGCAACCGCTACCTGCTCCGCCACGGCCGCCGCCACTGGTGCTCCACCCGCTGCGGCGACCGCGCCCGCGCGGCCCGCGCCTACGCCCGCCGGACGGGCCGCACGGAGGAAGAAGACTGAGCGGGACCGGGCGGAGACCCGCCCCCGCGCCCTCACCGTCCCCCCGGCCGACCCTACGTATTGTAGGTTCCCAACCGCCAGCGATCGCAGGGCTGTTCATTCGTCTGTTCATCGGGGGATCCATGCAGGACACGGAAACGGAGGCCGGCGGCGAGGTCTGTGTGCGCAGCCTGGCACCGACACTGACCCTGCTGGCCGTCAGCCTTGTGATCGCCGCCGTCGGCGTGTATGAACTGTGCGGGTTCGGACTGCACAGCCTCGACCGGCGGCCGCACCTGTTCAGCGACGGGCTCGCGACCGGCGGGGTGATCGTCGCCGCGGTCGCGGCCGGCGCGGCGGTGGGCAACCTGGGCTGGCATCTGATGACGGCCCGGCGCGGCAGGGGAAGGGCCGGGTAAGAGGCACGGCATCGGAAGGGCCGGGTAAGAGCGGTTGTGGGTACGCTCCTGTCCGGTACACGGCCCAACCGGACTACCTGACAAGCTGTAGGGTCAAGGGTGGCCTCGACCGAGGTCGCCCCGTCCCCCCTCATCTCAAGGTGACCAGTCACCATGTCCGCTCAGCAGCAGACCCTGATCTCCTCGCAGGTCCCCGCCCAGCGCGGTTCCCGCCGCATCCCCCAGTTGCCCGTGCCGGGCCCCCGCCTGCGCGCGCGGGCGGCCTCGGCCACCGTGTGGTACCTGCGGCTGATCGCCGTCTTCAACATCATCGCGGTCATGTCGCTGCCGTTCCGCAAAGAGGTGCAGGAACACAACGACGGCAAGCTCTTCACCGCCCGCCACGTCCACGCGCACACGCACCACGCCGGCCAGTTCTTCACGCCGTACCTGGCCACCGCGGGTCTGGTCTCGGCCGCGGCGGCGATCTTCCTGGCGCTGGTGATGCGGCGCGGCAAGCGGGCCGCCTGGGTGGTCAACCTGCTGTGCGCGGGCCCCCTGTTCGTGCTCTACGTCCTCGCGCTCACCCAGCACCCGTTCCGCGACCACGCCTTCAACTGGGTCTCCACCGCCCTCACCGGGCTCTTCGTGGCCGCCCTGCTGATCGGCCGCCGTGAGTTCAACGCCATCGGCGACCCCTCCAACCCGAAGCTCGCGCTGGCCGTCGGCGCCGGTGGGCTCCTGCTGACCGGCGGTCTGGGCACGCTGCTCGTGCACGCCACCAACAAGCTGCCCCACGCCCCTCTGCTGGAAGAGCTGGCCTACAGCCTGCTGCGCGGCATCAGCGTCGGCCCACTCGCCGACCGGGTCGACTCCGTGCACTCCCCGCGCTGGGTCGACATCATCCTCAACATCCTGCTCGCCGCGGCCTTCTGCCTGGTCCTGTACGCCTGCTTCCGCTCCCCGCGCGGCCGGAAGCTGCTCACCGAGGAGGACGAGACCCGGCTGCGGGCCCTGCTCGACAAGCACGGCGCACGCGACTCCCTCGGCTACTTCGCGCTGCGCCGCGACAAGGCCGCCATCTTCTCCCCCACCGGCAAGGCCGCCGTCACCTACCGCGTCGTCGGCGCGGTCTCCCTCGCCTCCGGCGACCCGATCGGCGACCCCGAGGCCTGGCCCGGCGCCATCGACGCCTGGCTCAGCGAGGCCCGCCGGCACGCCTGGACCCCCGCCGTCATGGGCGCGAGCGAGGAGGCCGGCACCATCTACGCCCGGCACGGCCTGGACGCCCTGGAACTCGGCGACGAGGCGATCGTCGACATCGCCGACTTCACCCTCGAGGGCCGCGCCATGCGCGTGGTCCGCCAGGCCCACAACCGGGTCAAGCGGGCCGGCTACACCGTCCGCATCCGCCGCCACGAGGACATCCCCGCCGAGGAGATGGCCCTGCTCGTCGAGCGCGCCGACCGCTGGCGCGACGGCGCCACCGAGCGCGGCTTCTCCATGGCCCTGGGCCGGCTCGGCGACCCGGCGGACGGCCGCTGCGTGATGCTGGAGTGCCGCGACGCCAACGACGAGCCGCGCGCCCTGCTCAGCTTCGTGCCCTGGGGCGAGCACGGCCTCTCCCTGGACCTGATGCGCCGCGACCGCGACTGCGAGAACGGCCTGATGGAGTACATGGTCGTGGAGCTTCTGCTGCGCGCCAAGGAGTTGGAGATCAAGCGGGTGTCGCTGAACTTCGCGATGTTCCGCTCGGTGTTCGAACGCGGCGCCCGTCTGGGCGCGGGCCCGGTCCTCCGGATCTGGCGCTCGACCCTCACCTTCTTCTCACGTTGGTGGCAGATCGAGTCCCTCTACCGTGCCAACGCCAAGTACCGCCCGGTGTGGGAACCGCGTTTCCTGCTCTTCGCCAAGAGCAGCGACATCCCCAGGATCGGCCTGGCGAGCGCCCGGGCGGAGGGTTTCCTCACGCTGCCGGGTATGGGCGGCCGGGAGTCCTGAGCCGAAGGAAGCCGCTCACTTCACAACGCCACGGCGCTCACCCGCCCACGGTGAAACCGATCACCGCTCCTCCGCCCTCCCGCCGGAAGGCGAACGGTGCTCCGCCATGTGCCATGGCGACCTCGCGAACGATGGACAGGCCGAGGCCGGAGCCGGGCAGGGAGCGGGCGTCCGCGGCGCGGTAGAAGCGGTCGAAGATCCGGATCAGGTCGCCCTCGGCGATACCCGGCCCCCGGTCCAGCACCTCCACCCGCACGGTCCCCGACCGTGCGGGCCCGGTGATGCTGATCTCGATGGGCTCCTTGCCCCCCCGGTCGAACTTGGCCGCGTTCTCCACCAGGTTCGACATGGCCCGCTGAAGCATCCCGGGCCGCCCGTCGGTCGTCGTGTCACCGCTGGTGCGCAGCACGATCTCGCGCCCGGTACGGCGCTTGGCGAGCCCCATGACGTCCTCGGCGATGTCGGCGAGGTCCACCCGCTGCGGCGGCTCGGTGTCCGACTGCCCCGCCGCGAGGTCGACCAGCTCGTTGACCAGGTCGGTCAGCTCCCGCGCCTCCTGGGTGAGGTCGGCGACGAGGTCCTCCCGGGTGGCGGGCGGCAGTTCGTCGATACGGCGGAGGAGGGAGATGTTGGTGCGCAGGGACGTCAGCGGGGTGCGCAGTTCGTGGCCCGCGTCCTGCACCAGACGCCGCTGGTCCTCCTCGGACTGGGCCAGGCGGCCCAGCATGCGGTCGAAGGCGCGGCCGAGCCGCCCCACCTCGTCCAGACCGGCGACCGGCACCTCGATGCCCAGCCGGCGGGTGCGGGCCACGTCCTCCGCGGCGGAGGTGAGGATCACCAGGCGCCGGGTGATCCGGCGGGCCAGCCACCAGCCGAACAGACCGGCTGCCACCACGACCGCCGCCATCAGGATCAGCGTGCGCTGCTGCAGCGTGCGCAGCAGGTCCTCGGTGTCGCTGAACTCCTGCGCGACCTGGACCGCGCCCCGCCCGTCACCGAGCGAGACGGTGGCGATGCGGTACACGTCCGAGTCCACCGGCACGTCCTTGTGCTGGACCACCTTCCCCGCCGTCGTCGCGAGCGCCATGGCCTTGTCACGGGAGGTGACGGGCAGGCTGGGGTTGCCGCGGTCCACGATCTGGCCCTGCGCGCCGAGCACCTGCACATCGGTGCGGGCGGGCCGGACCAGGTCGTGCCCGGGGCGGGAGGAGGAGAAGTCCTCGGGAACCATCTCGTGCTGCCGCACCTCGCCCCGCACGTCCTGCACGACCTGCGTGAACACCGACTGCTGGTCGACCCGGACCAGCCGTGCGGCACTGCCGTAGGACAGGATGCCGACGAGGATCGTGACGGCGGCGGTGACGGCCGCGAAGGAGACGGCGAAGGTGGTGCGCAAGGAGACCAGCTTGGGCCGGCCGGGCGCCAGCAGCCGCCGCAGCCGGCTCACCTAGTCCTCCCGGAGCACGTAACCCACGCCCCGCACGGTGTGGATCAGCTGCGGTGCGCCGGGCTCGTCCAGCTTGCGGCGCAGGTAGCCGACGTAGACGGCGAGGTTCTTCGAGCCGGGCCCGAAGTCGTAGCCCCAGATCCGGTCGTAGATCGTGGAGTGGTCGAGCACGATGCCCGCGTTGCGCACGAGCAGCTCCAGCAGCTCGAACTCGGTGCGGGTCAGCTCCAGCTCGCGCTTGCCGCGCCAGGCCCGGCGGGCCTGCAGGTCCATGCGGATACCGGCGGCCTCGACCTGCCGGTCGGAGAGCTGGGGCTCCCGGCCGCCGCTCTCGCCGCCGCCGGTGCCGTTGCCGTTGCCGGCGGGCACCGGGCTGGTGCGGCGCAGCAGGGCGCGCAGCCGGGCGAAGACCTCCTCGACGTCGAACGGCTTGACCACGTAGTCGTCGGCGCCGGCGTCCAGGCCCGCGATGCGGTCGGCGGTCTCCACGAGGGCGGTGAGCATGAGAATCGGGGTGCGGTCGCCCTCCGCGCGCAGCACCCGGCAGACCTGGAGCCCGTCGATCCCCGGCATCATCACGTCGAGCAGGAGGACGTCCGGCGGCGTCTTGTGGGCCTGTGCCAGTGCCTCGACACCGTCGGCCACCGCCGTCACCTCGTACCCTTCCAGGGTCAGGGCACGCTCCAGGGCATGACGGATGGCACGGTCGTCTTCAGCGAGCAGCACAGTCTGGGGCACGCACCCAGTTTGCCAAGGCCTGAAGCGGTTCGGTCGGGGCGAGCGGACCTACGATCACGCTTTTTACCCCTCTCTCACCGTCACACGGGCAACCCGGCCCGCCGCCCTACCGTCTTCTCACCTCGCCTGAGCGCCGAGCCGGGCGAGCTGCTCCTCGAACGGTACGACCAGCGGCCCGGCCGTCCTCCCGGGCGCGGCCCCCCGCAGCCCCGTCATCAGGCCGGCCAGCTCGCCCGCCGCCCGCTCGATCCGCCCGGGCAGTCCCTCCTCGCCCCAGTCCTCCGACGCGGCGTACACCCCCGTCGGCACGACCACGGCCCGCAGATGGGTGAACAGCGGACGCAGCGCATGCTCCAGCACCAGCGAGTGCCGGGCCGTACCCCCGGTGGCGGCGATCAGCACCGGCTTGCCCACCAGCGCTTCCTTGTCCAGCACGTCGAAGAACGACTTGAACAACCCGCTGTACGAGGCACTGAACACCGGTGTGACGACGATCAGCCCGTCGGCCCCCGCCACCGCGTCCTGCGCGGCGGCGAGCGCCTTCCCGGCGAACCCGTTGGTGAAGTTGTGCGCGATCTCGACGGCGAGGTTCCGCAGCTCGACGACCTCCACCTCCACCTCCGCCCGGCGCGCCACGGCGGTGGCGAGCCGGTCGGCCAGCAGCCGGGTGGAGGACGGGACGCTCAGTCCCGCGGACACGACGACGAGCTTCATGCGACGTTCTCCTTCCGTGCGTCCTTCTGCGCGTCCTTCTGCGCGTCCTTCTGGGCGGCGGCGAGCAGGGACCGGTGGGTCGGCGCCTCCGGCACGTCCGCGGGGCGGCCGTTCGCGAACTCCTTGCGCAGTACCGGTACGACCTCCTCGCCGAGCATGTCGATCTGCTCCAGCACGGTCTTCAGCGGCAGACCGGCGTGGTCCACCAGGAACAGCTGGCGCTGGTAGTCCCCGGCGTACTCGCGGAAGGTCAGGGTCTTCTCGATCACCTGCTCCGGCGTGCCGACGGTCAGCGGGGTCTGGTCGGTGAAGTCCTCCAGGGAGGGCCCGTGGCCGTAGACCGGCGCGTTGTCGAAGTACGGCCGGAACTCGCGCACCGCGTCCTGCGAGTTCCTCCGCATGAACACCTGGCCGCCCAGGCCGACGATCGCCTGCTCGGGCGTGCCGTGCCCGTAGTGGGCGAACCGGGTCCGGTACAGCTCGACCATCCGCTTGGTGTGGTCGGCCGGCCAGAAGATGTTGTTGTGGAAGAAGCCGTCGCCGTAGTAGGCCGCCTGCTCGGCGATCTCCGGGGAGCGGATGGAGCCGTGCCAGACGAAGGGCGGTACGCCGTCCAGCGGGCGCGGGGTGGCGGTGAAGCCCTGCAGCGGTGTGCGGAACCTGCCCTCCCAGTCCACGACGTCCTCGCGCCACAGCCGGCGCAGCAGGGCGTAGTTCTCCAGGGCGAGATTGATGCCCTGCCGGATGTCCTGGCCGAACCAGGGGTAGACCGGCCCGGTGTTGCCGCGGCCCGTCATCAGGTCGACACGCCCGTCGGCCAGGTGCTGGAGCATCGCGAAGTCCTCCGCGATCTTCACCGGGTCGTTGGTGGTGATCAGGGTGGTGGACGTGGAGAGGATCAGGTTCTCGGTCCTGGCCGCCACATAGCCGAGCATGGTCGTCGGGGACGACGGCACGAACGGCGGGTTGTGGTGCTCGCCGGTGGCGAAGACGTCCAGGCCGGCCTCCTCGGCCTTGAGCGCGATGGCGACCATGGCCTTGATGCGCTCCGCCTCGGTCGGCGTACGCCCCGTGGTGGGGTCCGGCGTGACGTCGCCGACCGTGAAGATCCCGAACTGCATGGTCGCTCACCCTCCAGGTTGTTTACTGTTCAACTATACCCGTCGAACAGTTCCCCGCCCCTGGTTGTTCCAGCCCCCTTCAGGGCGCGATCACCAGCCGCCCGCGCACCCCGCCCTCCGCGAGCCGCGCATGCGCCTTGGCCGCCTCCTCCAGGGCGAACGTCTCCGCCACCCGCAGGGTCAGCACACCCTCGTCCACCAGCCGGACCAGCTCCGCGAGCTGCGCACCGTCGGCCCGCACCCACACGTTCCGCGTGCGCACCCCCCGCTCCGCCTCCGGCAGCACCCCGTCACGGACCGCGACGAACCCGCCCCCGTCCCGCACCCACGCGAGCGCCGGCACCCCCAGCACGGCGGCGTCCAGCACCGCGTCCACACTCCCCGGCTCCACCCCGCCCTCCGTGAAGCGCGCGGCACCCAGGGAACGCACCAGCTCCTCGTCGCCCGCCCGGCCGTGCCCGGTCACCTCGATCCCCCGGTGCGCGGCCAGCTGCACCGCGAACCCGCCGACCGCACCCGCCGCCCCGGTCACCAGCAGCCGGTCACCCGGCGCGAGATCCAGCAGATCCAGGGCCTGCAGCGCGGTCAGCCCGTTCAGCGGCAGGGTGCCCGCGTGCGCCGCGTCCACCGAGGCCGGCGCCGCGGCCACGGCCTCCGCGTCCACGACGACGTACTCGGCATGAGCCCCCAGCGGATCCGCAACCCCCGCCACCAGCGCCACCACCGCATCGCCGGCCTCCCAGGAGGCGGGCGCACCCACCGCGTCCACCGTCCCGGCCACGTCCCAGCCGAGCCCCAGGGTCTTGCCGGCCCCGCCGAAGACACCGGCGCGCACGGCCGCGTCCACCGGGTTCAGTGCACCCGCGGCCACCTTGATCCGCACCTGCCGCGCCCCCGGCTCCGGCACCGCGACATCCGCGATCTCCACGCTCTCCGGCCCGCCGAACGCCCTCACCACAGCAGCACGCATGACAACTCTCCCCACACACAAGGCAGTTGATGACTCCGCGGCACCTTTCCGGCCGCAGCACCAACCGCAGGAGAGCTACTATCCATTGGTAAGTAGTTACCTGAGAGTGCGTAGCTGTCCCGAAGGGAAGAGCCCATGGCGACCACGACCGCCGCCCAGCGCCGCGAACAGGCCCGCGCCGACTACGACGCCTTCCTGCGCGCATGCCCCTCCCACCAGCTGCTCGGCCGGCTCAGCGACAAGTGGGTCAGCCTGGTCATCGCCGCCCTGTCCGGCGGCCCCAAGCGCTACAGCGACCTCGGCCGCACGATCGCCGGCGTCAGCCCCAAGATGCTCACCCAGACCCTGCGCACCCTCGAACGGGACGGCATCATCAGCCGCACCATCACCGCGTCCGTCCCCGTCCGCGTCGACTACGCCCTCACCCCCCTCGGCGCCGGCCTCGCCGGCCTGCTGACCGCCGTGAAGGACTGGGCCGAGACCCACTTCGAGGAGGTACGAGCGGCCCGCGAGCACTACGACACGCAGAACCCCGCCTGAACCCCTGACCAGCGGGCCTCAGAAGGCGTACGAGTCCCCGGTGTCCAGGACCAGCACCCGCACCCGGTCGTTCGTGTGGTCCTTGCCCGTCGTGCCACCGCCCCACACCTTCTCGATCTCCAGCGTGACCTCCGACGACGTCTCCCCCAGCCGCACCGGCACGTCCAGCTGCTCACCCGCCCCCTTCACGGCCAGCGCACCCGTCCCGCACACCACCGTCCGCTCGTCCTCCCGGACACACCGCGCCGGCAACTGCTGCCCCTCGGCCAGCGCCACCGACCAGCGCAGCCGCACGGTCGCGTCCGGCACGGCGGCGGGACCGTCGTTGCGCGGGGTCAGCTTCACCTCGACCTCGTCGCCGCTCATCACCGCCGTCCCGTGAAAGGACAGATCGGCCTCGGGCACGGGAGCCGGGGCGGCCACCGCGGCCCCCGACGCCGACAGCACACCGGCCAAGGCCCCCGCCACCATCCACGTCCGCATCCGCACGCCGCTCACCACTCCACGCTCGCGATCGATCCCACTGCTGAACGGATGTATGCCACGCAGACCACGGCGCAGGCGCCGTCCAACAGGTGACAAGCCACGCACCGGCTCCCACACCCCGCATGACAGGCTGCTGCCCATGTCGATCCTCCGCTCCGCCGCCCTCTTCGTCGTCGCCGCCGTCTTCGAGATCGGCGGCGCCTGGCTGATCTGGCAGGGCGTACGCGAGCACCGGGGCTGGCTGTGGATGACCGGCGGGGTCCTGGCCCTCGGCGCGTACGGCTTCGTCGCCACCTTCCAGCCGGACGCCCACTTCGGCCGCATCCTGGCCGCGTACGGCGGCATCTTCGTCGCCGGCTCACTGCTGTGGGGCGCGGTCGCGGACGGCTACCGCCCCGACCGCTGGGACGTGACCGGGGCGCTGATCTGCCTGGCCGGCATGGCCGTGATCATGTGGGCCCCGAGGAACGGCGCCTGAGCCTCACTTACGCTGGACGGAGCCGTAAGCCACCCGAACTCCAGGAGCTGCCCATGGCCCCCGCGTCCCGCATCGCCGTCGTCACCGGTGCGAGCAGCGGCATCGGCGCCGCCACGGCCCGGCAGCTCGCCGAGGCCGGCTACCGCGTCGTCCTCACCGCCCGCCGCAAGGACCGCATCGAGGCACTGGCGGAGGAGCTGACCAAGGCGGGCCACTCGGCGGTCGCCTACCCGCTGGACGTGACCGACCGCGCGGCCGTCGACGAGTTCGCGACGGCCTTCCAGACCATCGGCGTCCTGGTCAACAACGCGGGCGGCGCCCTCGGCGCGGACCCCGTGGCCACCGGCGACCCGGCGGACTGGCGCACGATGTACGAGACGAACGTCATCGGCACCCTGAACCTCACCCAGGCCCTGCTGCCCAAGCTGGTGGCCAGCGGTGACGGCACCATCGTCGTCGTCTCCTCCACCGCAGGCCACGGCACCTACGAGGGCGGCGCCGGCTATGCCGCCGCCAAGCACGGCGCCCACGTCCTCGCCGAGACCCTCCGCCTGGAGATCGTCGGCCGGCCGGTCCGCGTCATCGAGATCGCCCCCGGCATGGTGAAGACGGAGGAGTTCGCCCTGACCCGCTTCGCCGGCGACGAGGCCAAGGCGGCCAAGGTCTACGAGGGCGTGGCCGAGCCCCTCACGGCGGACGACGTCGCGGAGACGATCACCTGGGCCGTCACCCGCCCCAGCCACGTCAACGTGGACCTCCTCGTCCTCCGCCCCCGCGCCCAGGCCTCCAACACCAAGGTCCACAGGGAGCCGTGATGCCCGAGTCCCCCGACCTCCCCGAGACCCCCGCCTCCGCCGACGCCCTGGAGAGCCTGGAACAACGGCGCCTGGCCCAGGAGACCAGGGACGAACGCAAGGTCTGGTACTTCCTGGGCTACTTCCTCTTCGGCATCCACCTCGTGGCCTTCGTGATGATCTACGCGGTACGGCACGCGAAGTGACCTGACGGACAGGCTCGTTCACTCACACGAGGGAACCTCGCAGATCACCCGATCAACAACCGAACAGGCGCCCCAGGCTCGCGCCACACGATCAATTCGACGGCCCTCAGCAGGGATGCAGCCCCGCTGAGGGCCTCACCAGCACGGAAGTGGAGGCTTCCCTGTGGCTGAATGCGAGCCTATCGGGCACCGGTTCATGGATCTCACGGTGCCCGAGTACGCGTACATGTTCGGGTTCTTGCAGGCGGATGGGCATCTGCAACAGGGCGCCGGGCAGAAGGGCAAGTTGACTGTTGAGCTCAGCGCACGAGACGCCGACCTCCTGAGGGCCTTCCAGAAGTTGACGCCGTACAACAGCAGCGTCACCCAACGCACCCGGTCCACGAACTTCGCCGAGACACACTCCGCCGCCGTCTGGAGCCTGTGTTCGCTGGAAGCCAGAACCAGGATCAACGAACTCGGCCTTCCGTACGGACGCAAGTCAAGAACGATTGCGCCGCCCCAGGTCGAATTCTCCCGCCCCGATTACCTGCGGGGCCTGATCGATGCAGACGGCTCCGTCGGCTTCACCACGCAGGGCTACCCGTTCCTCTCCCTGACCACAGCCAGTACGGCCATCGTCGCCTACCTGTGCTTCTACGTAGAGGGGACTACGAGCACCAAGCGCACGCCTCGACGCAACCAACGCGATGACATCTACAACATCACCTACATCACCGAGACGGCCAAGGCCCTGAGCGAGCATCTCTACTATCCCGGCTGCCTTTCTCTGCAGCGCAAGCGGGAGGCCGCCGACCTCGTGGCCAACTGGGTTCGTCCCGCAGGATCAAAACCCAGACGTCCCCGCATCGAGTGGACGAGTGAAATGGACCGAGTCCTGCTCGCGGCTCCGAAGATCGCGCACGCGGCAGCCCAACTCGGCCACTCCCAGAGCGCCTGCCAAGTACGCCGCTGGAAACTGCTGCACGGCGTAGTGCCGCTGCCCGCCTGAGCAGCCTGCTGGGCGCGGCGAGGGTTCGCCGCGCCCAGCAGCATTCCTAGCCCTTCACACAGATGAACTGCTTCAGCTTCGCCACGACCTCCACGAGATCACGCTGCTGCGCCATCACCTGGTCGATGTTCTTGTAGGCGCCCGGAATCTCATCCAGGACCCCCGCGTCCTTGCGGCACTCCACACCCCGCGTCTGTTCCTCAAGGTCCTTGACGGTGAAGTGCCGCTTCGCTGCGTTGCGACTCATACGCCGACCTGCCCCGTGGGACGCCGAGTTGAAGGCCTTCTCGTTCCCGAGGCCCTTCACGATGTACGAGCTGGTACCCATCGAGCCCGGAATGATCCCGAACTCCCCGGAGCCGGCTCGGATCGCTCCCTTGCGGGTCACGAGCAGATCCATGCCCTCGTACCGCTCCTCAGCAACGTAATTGTGGTGACACGAGATCTCCGGCTCGAAGGTCGGCTTGGCCTTCTTGAACTCCTTGCGGACCACGTCCTTCAGGAGCGCCATCATGAGCGCGCGGTTGTACTTGGCGTACTCCTGCGCCCAGTAGAGATCGTTCCTGTACGCCGCCATCTGCGGGGTGTCCGAGACGAACACCGCCAGGTCACGGTCGACCAGCCCCTGGTTGTGCGGGAGCCCCTGCGCGGCACCGATGTGGTACTCGGCGAGTTCCTTGCCGATATTGCGTGAACCAGAGTGCAACATCAGCCAGACCGAATTTGTCTGATCCAGACACAACTCGATCAGGTGGTTGCCGCCTCCGAGTGTCCCCATCTGCTTATGCGCCCGCTCCTGACGGAATTTGACGGCTTCCGCAACCCCGTCGAACCGCCCCCAGAAGTCGTCCCACCCGGCCGTGGCCAAGCCATGGAAGTCCCCCGGCTCCACGGGATCCTCATGCATCCCCCGCCCCACCGGAATCGCCTGCTCGATCTTCGAGCGCAGACGCGACAGGTCACCCGGCAGGTCGTTCGCCGTCAGCGACGTCTTCACCGCCGACATCCCGCAGCCGATGTCCACCCCGACCGCCGCCGGGCACACCGCGCCCTGCATGGCGATGACGGAACCGACCGTCGCACCCTTGCCGTAGTGCACGTCCGGCATCACGGCCAGGCCCTTGATCCACGGCAGGGTCGCCACGTTCTGGAGCTGGCGCAGGGCCACGTCCTCGACCGTCGCGGGGTCGGTCCACATCCGGATCGGGACCTTCGCGCCCGGCATCTCCACGTACGACATACGTTCCTCATTCCCCCGAAAACGACAACAAAGGCTTACACAACGCTTATAAGCGGCAAACCGGAAAAGCAGCATCGACGCCGGTGAAAAAGGACAAGGGACCGGCGGTCACGGCAGTGCGTGCGATAGACATTGTCTCCAGGGGGCGCCCCGCTGCGGCAAGCGAATAACCAGCGGGGACACTGGAGCACCAAGCGAGCGCACACCCGAGAGGAGCCCGACCGTGCAGCGGAAGGCGTACGTAACCGGCACCGCCGCTCTCCTCGCGGCGCTGCTGGCCGGCTGCACGAGCGGCTCGGGCAGTGACAGCCCCCCGGACAACGCCAATCCGGGCGACGCCGGCACCGCCAAGGCCGCCGCCCAGCCGGGCAGGTACCGCACGCTGCCGGAGCCCTGCGGTGCGGTCAGCCACGACACCCTGGACTCGATGCTGCCCGGCATCAGGCAGATCGCCGACCCCGCCCAGCGGGACAAGGCCTACCAGGGCCAGGCCGCGCTCACCTACGACACCGATCGCAAGGTGGGTTGCCGCTGGAAGGTGGAGTCCGCCGACGCCACCGATCGTCTCTCGGTCGATTTCGAGCGCGTGGTGTCGTACGACAACACGGTCAGCGACGACGACCAGGCGAAGAAGCTGTTCGAGGGCTTGGAGTCGGCCGCCGACCTTCCCGAGCCGAGCGGTTCCGCGGCGACGAGCGGGTCACCGGCGCCCTCGTCCTCGGCCTCGTCCTCGGCTTCGGTCCCGGCCTCGCCGTCGTCGTCCGCCTCGTCGTCCTCGTCGTCCGTTTCCTCGTCCGCGCCCAGCGGCAGTCCCTCCGGTTCTCCGTCCGGCTCTCCCTCCGGTTCCGCCACGGCCGATCTGCAGCCCCGGGTGCTGTCGGACCTCGGTGACGAGGCGTATATCGACGACCAGCTCGGTTCGTCCGGTTCGACCGTCGGGCAGCGGACGGTGACTGTGGTGTTCCGCACGTCCAACGTCGTCGTCACCATCGAGTACGAGGAGCAGCCGACGGCCGTCGGAACGGTTCCGGACAGCAAGGAAATGCAGGACAGGGCCCGTAAACTGGCCTCTCAACTGGACGATGCGCTGGGCGGTTGACCGCCCGGGGGGCCGTCGGCTCGGCCGCGCGCGAAGCATCCGAACGGAAACCGCACAGCTCCTTCACCGCGTACCGTGGGGCCCCGCAGGAACCCGCACGACCACCGAGCGTCATGAGTGAAGGAACCATGCAGCGAGCAGCCCAGCAAGACGACCGTGCCCAGCGACAGATGCGTGGCAAGCGCCTGAGCCGTGTTCTTGTCTGCGCGGCAGCCGTGCCGGCGGTGTTGATCACGGCCGCCTGTTCGTCGGGCTCGGGTGACTCCAAGGGCAAGGGCACCGGCAGTGGTGCGCAGCAGTCCGCGGGGAGCGGCGCGCAGTCCACGGCGAGCGTGTCCCCGGGTGTGCAGGCGGCCGCGTACCAGAAGCTGCCCGGGGCGTGTGCGGTGCTGTCGCAGAAGACCCTGACGGATCTGGTGCCGAAGGGCACGTCGGGCAAGAAGGGCGGGTCGGACGATCCGTCGTTGCGTGGCTCCTGTTCCTGGAGCAGTCTGGACAACAACGGTGTGAAGGGGTCGCAGTTCCGGTGGCTGAACGTGTCCCTGCTCCGTTTCGATTCGGACGCCACGCGCGGTGCCGGTGACACGCAGGCCCACACGTACTTCGCCCAGCAGGTCAAGGACGCCGAGTCGGTGGCCGGTGCGAAGAACACCAAGGAGGTTCCGCTGTCGGGTACGGGGGCGGAGGCGACGGCCGTGCGGTACGACCTGCAGAAGAAGGAAGGCCTTTTCAAGCAGCAGACGGTGGTCGCGCGGGTCGAGAACGTGGTGGTCACGCTCGACTACAACGGCGCCGGTCTCGCGGGTGAGCAGACCCCGGACGCCGACGAACTGACGAAGGCGGCGGAGCGTGCGGTCAAGGAGGCGGTCGGGGCGGTGCAGTCCGCCAACGGTTCGTCCTCGTCGGCCGGTTCGGGTGCGAAGGTCTCGGCGTCGCCCTCGCAGTCGGCGTCGGGGTCCCCGTCCAAGTCGGCTTCTTCCAGCGCTTCTCCGTCCAAGTCGGCCACGAAGAAGAACTGACCGACCGGTCCGTAGGGGTTCGAAGTCCCGACCGGTACCACGTTCGCCGTTCGCGTGTGCCACCCTGTTGCGCGCAACAACAGGCAAGGGGAGGGGAGTACGAGTGGCCGCGCCACTGCAGCTGACTCGGATGCACCGCGTTCTCATCGGTGTGGTCGTGACCGGCGCCTTGATCATCGCTGGTATCGGCTTCGCCGGCTCCTACGCGGCCGTCCGTGAGCTGGCCATCAAGAAGGGCTTCGGGAACTTCTCCTATGTCTTCCCGGTGGGCATCGACGCGGGTATCTGTGTCCTGCTGTCCCTGGACCTGCTCCTGACCTGGATCCGCATACCCTTCCCGCTGCTGCGGCAGACGGCGTGGCTGCTGACGGCGGCGACGATCGCGTTCAACGGTGCCGCCGCCTGGCCGGATCCGCTGGGTGTCGGCATGCACGCGGTGATCCCGGTGCTGTTCGTGGTGGCGGTGGAGGCGGCCCGGCACGCGATCGGCCGGATCGCCGACATCACGGCGGACAAGCACATGGAGGGTGTCCGTCTGACGCGCTGGCTGCTCTCTCCGGTTCCCACCTTTCTGCTGTGGCGTCGGATGAAGCTGTGGGAGCTGCGCTCGTACGACCAGGTGATCAAGCTGGAGCAGGAACGTCTCGTCTACCAGGCCCGCCTGCGCTCCCGCTTCGGCCGCGCCTGGCGCCGGAAGGCGCCGGTGGAGTCCCTGATGCCGTTGCGTCTGGCGAAGTACGGCGTTCCGCTGGCGGAGACGGCCGGGGCGGGCCTGGCGGCGGCGGGCATAGAACCGGTCCTGTTGCCGGCCGTGCCGCAGCAGCTGCGGCTGGCGGCGGGCGATGCCGGCGCCGTGGTCGCGGGCGGTCGTGCCGTTGGGGCGGCACCCGTGCCGCAGCAGGCGGTACCTGTCGGCGAGCAGCGCCCCGAGGAACCCCCGGTGGACGAGCAGAGTCCCTGGTTCCAGGCTCAGCGTCAGGTCGACTACCACGGTGGCTACGACCCGGCCTATGACCCGATGATGCAGGAGCCTCAGTACGCCCCGGACGAACAGTACGAGGAGTGGTACGAGGAGCAGCAGCCGGAGGACTTCCAGCAGCCCTCGCCCGAGGAGACCGGCAGTTTCCCCATTCCGGTGGGCCCGAACCGCACCCGGGAGCTGGGTGAGGGCGGTGGTGCCCCGGAGCCCGATGAGGAGTCGTACTACCAGGTCTTCCGTCAGTCGATCGACGGCAGCTTCCCCACTCCGCATCAGTTCGGCGAGGCGGTGGAGGCGACGTTCAGCATGAAGCTTCCCAGCCGTGAGGCCGACCGTATGGTCAAGCGTTTCACCAACCGCTTCAACGCGGAGCTGGAAGAGAATCACATCGCCTAGAGTCCGCACGGGAAAAGGGGCCCTCCGTCGAGGGCCCCTTTTCCGTTACCGCTTGTGCGTACCGGTGCTTGTGCGGACCGGTTACGTGTACCGGCTCACTCTCCGAGCAGGCGCCGTACCCGCTCCTGCCCGACCGCGAGCAGCAGCGTGGGCAGCCGGGGGCCGGTGTCGCGGCCGACGAGCAGGTGGTACAGGAGGGCGAAGAACGCGCGCTGAGCCGTCTTGATCTCGGCGGGGAGTTCCTTCGGGGTGGCGTCGGCCGGGAAGCCGGCCTGTACCTTGGGCACGCCGTAGACGAGGTGGGTCAGTCCGTCGAGCGACCAGTGCTCGGCGAGTCCGTCGAGCAGCAGCCGTACGGACTGCTGGGAGGCCTCGTCGAGGGACTTCAGCAGTTCGGCGTCGGGCTCGTCGCGCACGATGGTCCGCTGGTCGGCGGGCACGTGTGTGTTGATCCAGGCCTCGGCCTTGTCGTAGCGGGGCCGTGCCTCGTCCAGGGAGGCGAGCGGCTGTTCCGGGTCCAGCTCGGACAGGATCCGCAGTGCCTGGTCCTCGTGTCCGGCGGTGATGTCGGCGACGGAGGCGAGTGTGCGGTACGGCAGCGGGCGCGGGGTCTTCGGCAGCTCGGCGGCGGCCGTACCGACGGCGCGGGTGTACGCGGCGACGTCGGCGGGCAGGGCGGAGCCGTCGGTGACCTTGGCCGCGAGCTTGTCCCACTCGTCGTAGAGCCGCTGGATCTCCTGGTCGAAGGCGATCTTGAAGGACTGGTTGGGCCTGCGGCGGGCGTAGAGCCAGCGCAGGATCTGCGGTTCCATGATCTTCAGTGCGTCGGCCGGGGTCGGGACCCCACCGCGCGAGGACGACATCTTCGCCATGCCGCTGATGCCCACGAAGGCGTACATGGGCCCGATGGGCTGCTTGCCGCCGAAGATCCCGACGATCTGGCCGCCGACCTGAAAGCTGGATCCCGGGGAGGAGTGGTCGACGCCGCTGGGCTCGAAGACGACGCCTTCGTACGCCCAGCGCATCGGCCAGTCGACCTTCCAGACCAGCTTGCCGCGGTTGAACTCGCTGAGCCGCACGGTCTCGGTGAAGCCGCACGCGGTGCAGGTGTAGGCGAGTTCGGTGGAGTCGTCGTCGTAGGAGGTGACGGTGGTCAGGTCCTTCTCGCAGTTGCCGCAGTACGGCTTGTACGGGAAGTACCCGGCGGAGCCGGAGCTGCCGTCGTCCTCGGACGCGGCGCCCGAGCCCTCCTCGGCCTCCAGTTCGGCCTCGTCGACGGCCTTCTGCTGCTGCTTCTTCGGGGCCTTCTTCGTGCGGTACTGGGCGAGGATCGCGTCGATCTCGCCGCGGTGCTTCATGGCGTGCAGGATCTGCTCGCGGTAGGTGCCGGAGGTGTACTGCGCGGTCTGGCTGATCCCGTCGAACTCGACGCCGAGCTCGGCGAGCGAGGCGATCATGGCGGCCTTGAAGTGCTCGGCCCAGTTCGGGTACGTGGAGCCGTGCGGTGCCGGCACCGAGGTCAGCGGCTTGCCGATGTGCTCGGCCCAGGACTCGTCGATGCCCGCGATGCCTGCCGGGACCTTGCGGTACCGGTCGTAGTCGTCCCAGGAGATCAGGTGCCGGACCTGGTGGCCACGGCGGCGGATCTCGTCGGCGACCAGGTGCGGGGTCATGACCTCGCGGAGGTTGCCCAGGTGGATGGGTCCGGACGGCGAGAGTCCGGACGCGACGACGACCGGTTTGCCCGGGGCCCGGCGCTCCGACTCCTCGATGACCTCATCCGCGAAACGGGAGACCCAGTCGGTGGTCTCGGTGCTCTGAGCCACGATCGGCACGTCCTTCTTTCTGAACGGGGTGGCACTCCATCTGATCGGGGTGACACCCCATTCTCACAGACGGGCTCGCGCCCGCGAAAACGGCTTTACCCGCCGTGGGATACTGGCTGGGACTATCCATCCCCACGAGGAGAACGGCACCCATTCCTATGGCCTCGGTCACGTCCCTCAGCGACAACGTCCAGCGGCACCTCGCGTCCGCCCTCTCGGCCACCCTGCCGGAGGCCGCCGGCGCGGACCCGCTGCTGCGACGAAGCGACCGGGCCGACTTCCAGGCCAACGGGATCCTCGCGCTGGCCAAGAAGGCGAAGGCGAACCCGAGGGAGCTGGCGACGCAGGTCGTCTCCCGGGTGGTGACGGGTGACGAGCTGATCAAGGACGTCGAGGTCTCCGGCCCCGGCTTCCTGAACATCACGGTCGCGGACCGGGCGATCACCGGGAACCTGGCCGCGCGGTACGCGGACGAGACCGGCCGCCTCGGCGTGCCGACCGCCGCCGAGCCGGGCACGACGGTGATCGACTACGCGCAGCCGAACGTGGCGAAGGAGATGCACGTCGGCCATCTGCGTTCCGCCGTGATCGGGGACTCGGTGGCCCAGCTCCTGGAGTTCACGGGCGAGAACGTGGTGCGGCGCCACCACATCGGCGACTGGGGCACCCAGTTCGGCATGCTCATCCAGTACCTGGACGAGCACCCGCACGAGCTGGACCACAAGGAGGCCCAGGTCACCGGTGAGGAGGCGATGTCGAACCTCGACCGCCTCTACAAGGCCGCGCGCAAGCTGTTCGACTCCGACGAGGAGTTCAAGACGCGGGCCCGGCGCCGGGTGGTCGACCTCCAGGCCGGCGACCCGCACACGCTGGCCATGTGGCAGAAGTTCGTGGACGAGTCGAAGATCTACTTCTTCTCCGTCTTCGAGAAGCTGGACATGGAGATCCGCGACCCGGACATCGTCGGCGAGTCGGGCTACAACGACATGCTGGCCGAGACCTGCCGCCTTCTGGAGGAGTCCGGGGTGGCCGTCCGCTCGGAGGGCGCCCTGTGCGTCTTCTTCGACGACGTCAAGGGCCCGGACGGCAACCCGGTGCCGCTGATCGTCCAGAAGTCGGACGGTGGCTACGGCTACGCGGCGACGGACCTGTCCGCCATTCGTGACCGTGTCTTCAGCCTGAAGGCGAACAACCTCGTCTACGTGGTGGATGCCCGCCAGGCCCTGCACTTCAAGATGGTCTTCGAGACGGCGCGGCGGGCCGGCTGGCTGAACGAGGACGTCACCGCCTTCCAGCTGGCCTTCGGCACGGTCCTCGGCAAGGACGGCAAGCCGTTCAAGACGCGTGAGGGCGAGACGGTCCGTCTGGTGGACCTCCTCGACGAGGCGATCGACCGTGCCTCGGCCGTCGTGCGGGAGAAGGCCCAGGACCTGTCCGAGGAGGAGATCGCCGAGCGGGGTGCCCAGGTGGGCATCGGCGCGGTGAAGTACGCGGACCTGTCGACGTCGGCGAACCGGGACTACAAGTTCGACCTGGACCAGATGGTCTCGCTCAACGGCGACACGAGCGTGTATCTGCAGTACGCGTACGCCCGGATCCGGTCCATCCTCCGCAAGGCCGGTGAGACCCGTCCGGCCGCGCATCCGGAGCTGGCACTGGCGGAGGCGGAGCGTGCCCTGGGCCTGCATGTCGACGCGTTCGCGGAGACGGTGACGGAGGCGGCGGCGGAGTACGCCCCGCACAAGCTGGCGGCATACCTCTACCAGCTGGCGTCCCTGTACACGTCCTTCTACGACAAGTGCCCGGTCCTGAAGGCCGAGACGCCGCAGCAGGTGGAGAACCGTCTGTTCCTGTGCGACATCACGGCCCGCACCCTGCACCGGGGCATGGCCCTGCTGGGCATCCGGACGCCGGAGAAGCTCTGACCCCCAGCACGCGGGGCGTAAGTAGGACAGCCGCTGTCCTACTTACGCCCTAGGGTCCTCGTCATGACCACGGAGACCTCTCCCGCGCCCGCGTTCCGCTTCGCCGCCGTCACCTTCGACTGTGCCGACCCCGCCGAACTGGCCCGTTTCTACGGCGAGTTGCTCGGCATGTCGGTTCTCTTCTCCACCGACGACTTCGTCCTCCTCGGCAAGGAGGGCGCGACCGGCCTCGGCTTCAACCGGCTCGCCGACTACCGCCCGCCCACCTGGCCGGACCCGGCCCAGGAGAAGCAGGCGCACATCGAGCTGGGCGTGGACGACCTGGACAGCGCCGAGAAGCGGCTGCTCGACCTGGGCGCCCGCAAGCCGGAGTTCCAGCCGGGCGAGGAGCGGTGGCGGGTGCTGCTGGATCCCGCCGGGCACCCGTTCTGCATCACCACGCTCGTCTGAGCGCGTTCGTGGCCGGCTCGCTCACGCACGGACACGCCCGCGGCTCACAGAACAGCCCCGCCGCGGGCCCCGCCCTGCACCTCGTGCCCGCCACCCGGGCCGCCTTCACCGCCTTGCTGAAGTGACCGTCTGCCCCGTCTGCCGCGCGGCGTGCGTTGGGGCCAGAACAGGACGTACGCCGCCGAGCCGATGCAGAACGCCAAGCGTATGAGGCCCCGGGTGGAGTCCGAGGGGATCAGCAGGGCGCTGCCGTAGAGGGAGATGAGGGCGATCCAGCTGACCCAGGGGACCAGGCGGCGTTGGCCGATGGAGTCCCATATGAGGGTGCCGAGGAGGACCGAGGCGTTGTAGTAGGTGTAGACGCTGGGGTCGAGGAGGATACGGGCGTCCACGGCCAGGAAGATCACCGCCGGCCAGCGGCCCCGTCGTACGGCCAGGGCGCCCAGGCCCATGCCCAGCGCCATCTGCGCGGGGCGGTCCCACCAGGGGGTCGCGGGGTCGTTCACACCGAACCAGCGCAGTGAGGACGCCCGTTGGTTGGGGATGGTGAAGCGGGCCGCGTGCAGGGTTTCCAGGTGGGTCAGGTAGAAGGGCAGCCAGGCCACCGCCACCAGGCCGACGGTCCAGGCCGCCGCGCGCAGACGGGTCGGGCGCGGCAGGGCCAGCAGCAGGGGCAGGAAGCCGACCGCCCAGGGTTTGGAGTCGACCGCGAGGGCCAGGAAGACACCCATCGACGTCGCGTTGCCCCGGACCAGTGAGCGGACCGCGAGGGTGGTGAAGAACAGGGCGAGGACGTCGTCGAGGTGGGCGAAGCGGACCGAGACCTCGACCCACATGGGGATGAAGGCGGCTCCGGCGACCAGGACGCGTTGCTGGAGGCGTTTGTGGTTGACGCCTGTGCCGAGGTAGTGGTCGGCCGCCGCACGGCCGACGAGCACCAGCATGTACAGGCCCAGGCCGGACATGAACGCGTCGGCCAGTTTCTCACCCAGGGCGGTGGGGAAGGGTGCGAAGAGTCCGGCGACGAGGAAGCTGACCGGGCCGATCTGCAGCTCGGGGTGGTTGGCGTAGAGGGCGAGGCCGCCGCCGCCGCTCTGGCCGAAGAGCAGTTGCTCGCCCTCGCGCAGATAGTGCCACGAGACGGCCGCGTGGCGTTCGGCCACGACGAACCAGACGGCCGTCCACAGGGTGAGCAGCACGATGTGCCACCGCACCGGGTAACGCCCGATCCGCACGTTCCTCCGTCCCTCCTGTCACGACGGTCGCCGTGTCCTCACCCATCACAACACCACACGGTAAGAGCGGCTCCAGCGGCCCCTGGTTCCTCCGGATGGCAGGGCAACGTCGTTGTCAGTGGCGGCCCTTACAGTCACGGGTATGGCGACTCTTCCCAATCCGCTGCCCAAGCTGGCCACCGACCCCAGCGGTCGTTCCCTGGGGCTGCAGCTGCCTCCCGGCAGGCTCATCGACACGACCGACGACGGGCCCTGGCACGAACCCCTGCTGTGGCAGGCGGAGAAGCCGGCCGCGCCGGGCACCTGGAAGGCACTGGGCGCACCGGGCGCTCGGGTCGGTCTGCTGCCGGTGCTCGTTGACGTCGGCGGGCGGCAGGGCGGGCCCACGGAGTGGGAGCTGATGCCCCGCTTGACGTCCTACCCGGGTGATCACGACGTCGAGGACGTCCTCGCCGACTACTGGGGGTACTGGACGGAAGAAGAGGAAGAGGAAGAAGAAGATGAAGGGGAGGAAGGGGACCAAGGGGAGGTAAAGGCCGAGGAAGGGGGCGCGGAAGAGGGCGACGACGAGCCGGCCGAGTTGGTCGCGCCGTTCGGGGCCGACTGGCCGGGACTCGCGCCCGCGCCCACCCCGACCGCCGATCCCGACACGCGCGCGGCCCAGGTGGCCGACTCGCTGACGGAAGCCGCCTCCACATGGTTCAAGGAGGCGCGGCTCGCCCTGGTGCCGGCCCGCCGGTCCGCCGACATACCGGCGGCGATCGGCTGGACCGGCCCGCTGAACCACGACAACGACGTGGCCCGGCTGTGCGCGGTCCTCCGCTCGTGGGAGGACCGCTTCGGCATACGGGTGGTGGGGCTCGGCTTCGACATCCTGGTGGTGTCCGTCGCGGCCCCGCCCGGCACGCTCGCGGACGCGGAGGTGCTGGCCGCCGAGCACTTCGCCTTCTGCCCGGACAACCTCACCCAGAGCGGGCCGGCCAGCCTGCGGGACTATGCCAAGCGCCTGGTCGGTAACCCCACCTGGTCCTTCTGGTGGGACTGATCCCCGGCCGCCGTCAGCCCCCGAGGCGTCCGAGCCCCCGCCCCAGCCTGCGCAGCCCCTCCGCGATCTCCTCCGGGGTCTGGGTGACGAAGCACAGGCGGAGGGTGCGGGGGTCGGGAGCGCCGGCGTAGAAGGGCGCGCCGGGGACGTAGGCCACGTTCTGCTCGACCGCGCGGGGCAGCAGGGCGAGGGTGTCGTACGACTCCGGCAGGCGCGCCCAGAGGAACATGCCGCCCTCGGGCCGGCTCCACACCGACCCGGCCGGGAGCGCGTCGGGCAGCCCGGCCAGCATGGCGTCCCGGCGTTCGCCGTACACGGCCCGCACCCGGGCCACATGGGCGTCCAGGACGTCCAGGTACCGTGCTGCGGCGAGCTGGTTGAGCGTCGGGGTGTGCAGGTCGGCCGCCTGCTTGGCCACCGCACAGGCCCGGCGCAGCTCGGCGGGTGCGCGCAGCCAGCCGAGGCGCAGGCCGGGGGCCATCACCTTGGAGAAGGAGCCGAGCAGCACGGTCCGGTCCTCGGCGCCGGGGAGGGAGGCGATCCAGGGGACGCGCTCACCGTCGTAGCGGAGTTCGCCGTAGGGGTCGTCCTCGACGATCCACAGGCCTGAGCGGGCGGTCACGGCGGCGATCTCCGCGCGGCGCGGCGCGGGCATCGTACGGCCGGTGGGGTTCTGGAAGGTGGGGACGAGGTAGAGCAGCTTGGGGTGCTCGCGGTGGATCGCCTGCTCCAGCGCGGCCGGGTCCACGCCGTCCGCGTCGCCCGGCACGGCCACCACGCGCGCTCCCGCGAGGCCGAAGACCTGAAGTGCCGCCAGGTAGCAGGGGTTTTCGACCAGGACCGTGTCGCCGGGTTCGAGCAGGGCCGTCGCGAGGAGGGACAGGGCCTGCTGGGAGCCCGTGGTGATCAGCAGGTCGTCGGGGACGGTGGCCAGGCCCCGCGCGGTGACACGCGCGGCCAGGCCCGCCCGGAGCGCCGGCTCGCCCTCCGTGGTGGAGTACTGCAGCGCCTGCGCCGGGGTGCGCGCCAGCACCTCCTCGAACGCCGCTGCGATGCCCTCCCGGTCGAAGAGCTCGGGCGCCGGGAGACCGCCCGCGAAGTTGATCACCTCGGGGCGAGCGGTGACCGCGAGGATGTCCCGCACGGGCGAACCCCCCACACTGCGGGCACGCGCGGCGAGCGGCGGGACGGGAGCGGGTGCGCAGGTCGGGTCCGGCTCGGCGACAGCAGGGGCGGGTCCGGCAACGGTCGTGGCGGCTCTCGGGGCGGGCTCGGCGGCGGTCATGGCTCGGCTCTCCTTCGGCTCTGGGAGCCGTCAGACTAGAGAGGTACATGCCATCTACAACGGTAATTCCGCGATCCGGACGGCCCGTTCGCGACGGGCGGTGCCGGACTCCGCTTCTCATGGCGCCCACCCTGTGGGCGCCACAGCGAGCCGCGTCCGCGAGGTCAGCGCAGCTTCTGTGCCGCCTCGGTCGCCCAGTAGGTGAGGATGTTGCGGGCCCCGGCGCGCTTGATGCCGGTCAGGGTCTCGAAGATGGCGCGGTCGCGGTCGATCCAGCCCTTCTCGGCGGCGGCCTCGATCATCGAGTACTCGCCGGAGATCTGGTAGGCGGCGACGGGCACGTCCACGGCGTCGGCGACCCGGGCGAGGATGTCGAGGTACGGCCCGGCCGGCTTGACCATGACCATGTCCGCGCCCTCTTCCAGATCGAGGGACAGCTCCCGCAGGGACTCGCGCCAGTTGGCGGGGTCCTGCTGGTAGGTCTTGCGGTCGCCCCGGAGCGAGGAGGCGACGGCCTCGCGGAAGGGGCCGTAGAAGGCGGACGAGTACTTGGCGGTGTAGGCGAGGATCGCCACGTCCTCGCGCCCGATCTGGTCGAGCGCGTCGCGGATGACGCCGATCTGCCCGTCCATCATCCCGCTAGGGCCGACGACATGAGCTCCGGCGTCGGCCTGGACCTGCGCCATCTCGGCGTACCGCTCCAGGGTCGCGTCGTTGTCGACGCGGCCCTCGGCGTCCAGGACCCCGCAGTGCCCGTGGTCGGTGGTCTCGTCCAGGCACAGGTCGGACATGACGAGCAGGTCGTCGCCGACCTCGGCGCGCACGTCCCGGATGGCGACCTGGAGGATCCCGTCCGGATCGGTGCCCGGAGTCCCGACGGCGTCCTTCTTGCTCTCCTCCGGCACGCCGAACAGCATGATCCCGGAGACCCCGGCCTGCACGGCCTCCAGCGCGGCCTTCTTCAGGCTGTCTCGGGTGTGCTGGACGACACCGGGCATCGCGGCGATCGGCACGGGCTCGCTCACGCCCTCGCGGACGAAGGCGGGGAGGATGAAGTCGGCGGGGTGCAGTCGCGTCTCGGCGACCATGCGCCGCATGACGGGCGAGGTCCGCAGTCGCCGGGGACGGGTACCGGGAAACGATCCGTACTTCGTCATCCCTCTACGCTACGCCCGCCCGTCCCCCACATTTGCCGACGTCCTGTCGGCTGACCCCGCCCGGCACGGCCGGCCTGCCCCGGACGAAGATTTTGCGGTAGCTCGACCTTTCCTCGAACCGCTGCCCATCTGCGCGGTGTCCGGATTGCCCTCCCCCTTGTCCCCGGTGGTAACGCCGAGTTCACTCCGCACCCCCTCCCCAGCGTTCTACGCGCGTGGTGTCATGCCCGCGCCACCCCTCCTCGCCCGTGAGCCTAGGAGTCACGCATGCTGCGGAAGGTCCTCACCCGCGCGGCCATCGCCCTGACCGCCGGTACCGCCGTCGTCGCCACGGCCGTCCCCGCGAACGCCGCGAGCTACTCGGCGTTCGCCTTCTCCCAGACCGGCAGCCAGCCCACGATCTACGACTTCATCGACTCGGCCACCAGCACGCTCGACATGACCATGTACGAGCTGGAGGACACCACGGCCGTCAACGACCTCATAGCCCTGAAGAACAAGGGCGTCACGGTCCGCGTCATCCTCGACCGCCAGCACAAGACCGCCAACAACTCGGCGTACACGTCCCTGACCAATGCGGGCGTGGGCGTGGTCTGGTCGTCCTCGGCGTTCGTCTACACCCACCAGAAGACGATCACCGTGGACGGCGTCAAGTCCCTGGTGATGACCGGCAACCTGACGGCGCAGTACTACACGACCAGCCGCGACTACGGCGTCTTCACCGACGACACGCGCGACGTCGCCTCCATCGAGAAGGTCTTCAACGCCGACTACACGGCGACCTCGATCACCCCCACCGACGGCGACCACCTGCTGTGGTCCCCCACCGACTCCCGCAACCGCCTGGTGTCCTTCGTCAACTCCGCGACCAAGAGCCTGGACGTGGAGGAACTGGAGTTCAGCGACAGCACGGTGGTCAACGCGATCGTGGCCCGCGCCAAGGCGGGCGTGAAGGTCCGCGTGGTCCTGGAGAATCCTTCCAGCTACTCCAGCGAGGTCTCCGCCGTCAAGGCGGCCGGCGGCACGGTCGTCGGCTACTCCGACCCCAACGGCTTCTTCATCCACGCCAAGGCCATGGTCGCCGACTACGGCCTGACCACCCAGGAGGTCGAGGCCGGCTCCATGAACATCAGCAGCAACTCCCTGAGCAACAACCGGGAGCTGGGCATCATCCTGACCGGCACGGGCGTGGCCGAGCCGGTGGCCCAGACGATCGAGACGACGTTCAACAACGACTACGCGGGCGGTACGGGGGCCTGATCGGGCGTGCGGCAGGCGGGCGTCGCCTCGCACCCGCCTGCCGCTCAGCGTTCACCGAGATCCTCGAGGATGCGATCGATCAGCTCGACCCGGTCGGGAGCGTGTCGCATTCGCGAACGGCAGTCCTCCAAGCGGCGCACCACACCGAAGGGAACACGCTCCGCTCCCATGTCCTCCACGCCTCTCCCGAGAGCCTGCAGCCCCCAGTACTGGTTGAAGGGGAGCGATTCGCCGGTCACTGCGTCGACCAGCGCGTCCAGCGCCACGGGCTCGGGCAGGGCGTACAGGCGCGCGTAGGCGGCCAGACGCAGTCCGGCGTCCTGGGAACCGAGCAACTCGCCGGCGTCGAAGTCCCGCATGCGCTGGGTCGCGCGCACCAGTCGGGCGAAGACCTGGTCCATCCGGCGGGTCCGCGCCCGGCCACTGGGCAGCTCCAGGCGTACGTTCACGTACTCGGCGGCCAGTTCCTTGACCATGTCCCAAGCCGCGCTGTCGTCCACTGCGCCGCCCTCGGGACCGTCCCCGACGAGAGCCGCGTTCGCCGTCCGCTGGACGGCCTCGATCCTGCGCTCGATCTCCCGGAACTCGATCCTTCCGAGGCCGGGCACCTCGATACTGCGGAACAGCTCTCCGAGCCATGGCACCGCGGCCACCACGAGCAGCATCACCGTGATGCCGTCGATCTTGAGATCGGGTTCCAGGACGTGAAGGACGGCGGTTCCCACCCCGACACACGTCAACACCATCGCGGCAGCACGCCGCCGTAACCAGCGGGCCGCACCATCACGTCGTCGATCTTCCCCACTCATGCCGATCAGCATCGCAGACGCGCGCTGACGAAGAAGGTGATTCGGTCAGGAGTGGCCCCAGAGAGGCAGCGGGCAGATGTCCCAGGAGAAACGGCGTAATCGCGCCTGCGCGACGTGCTCGGCCGTGTTGCCGTGGTCGATGTCGAGATGGCGGCCGAGAACCACGATGGCCACGCTGCCGGCCCCGGCCGCGGCGCCACCGCATCACGCGTTTCCCGGCTCCGGTGCGAGGTGCGCCGACGGTGCCGCCGCATCGATCTCCGCCCACACCGTCTTGCACGGCACCGGTCCCTGCCGCACGCCCCAGCGGTCCGCCAACTCCTCGACCAGTAGCAGGCCGTAGCCGCACTCGGCCGGTACGGTGGCGGCGGTCCGTGGAACGGGCAGTGCGTCACCCCGTGTGTCGGTGACCTCGATGCGCAGAACGCCCTCGGCCGTCACCGCGAGAGCGAGCCGGAAGCTCCGGCCGGTAACCCGGCCGTGCAGCGCGGCGTTCGCCGTCAGCTCGGCGACGATCAGCCGCGCGGGGTCCAACGGCAGTCCCCAGGAGCGCAGTTGCTCGGTTGCCAGCAGCCGGCCGAGGCGGGCGCCGCGCCGGGTCGCGGAGAGAGGCACAAAGAACTGGCGCGCCGAGATGTGGAGGGTGGAGATTTGCTCGTTCACGTCACTCAGCGTGTCCGTGCATGCATAGCCTGTGAAGAAGGGCGGCCCGTGCGGACGGGGGCTGTCCGTGCGGTGTCCGGTTGCGTCCGGGCCGTACGGGGTGACTGGTGACGGGAGGACGGCCTACGTGAGCGACTGGGACGCGGGGCTGGAGGACGACGAGGCCGGGGCCGTGATGCGGACGGTCTCACGGCAGCTGAAGTTGTGGCGGGAGGCGGCCGGCCTCACCCAGGCGGAGTTCGGGACGGCCATCGGGTACGGCGAGGAGCTGGTCTCCTCGGTGGAGCGGGGGCGGCGGATTCCCCGGCCGGAGTACCTGGACGCGGCGGACGAGGTGCTGGGCGCGGGCGGCAGGGTCGCCGCGATGAAGAAGGACCTGGCCGAGGTCCGGTATCCGAAGAAGGTGCGGGATCTGAAGAAACTGGAGGCGGAGGCGGTGGAGCTGTGTGCCTACAACAACTCCGTGATCCATGGGCTGTTGCAGACGGAGGAGTACGTGCGCGCGTCCATGGCCACCCGACGGCCTCCGTTCACCGAAGAGGAATTGGAACAACAGGTGGCCGCCCGCCTGGCACGCCAGGACATCCTCGCCGAAGCGCCGCTGCGAGTCTTCAGCTTCGTCCAATGTGAGTCGACGCTGCGGCGCCCCGTCGGTGGCAGGATGGTCATGCGAAGGCAGCTCGAACACCTGCTGGACGCCGGTCGGTTCAGGAACGTCGACTTGCAGGTCCTGCCCTTGGACCGGGAGGACAACGCCGGTCTGGCGGGTTCGTTCAGGCTGCTGCGGCTGCGGGACGGCAGCACTGTCGGACACAACGAGGTCCAACTCGTCAGCCGCGTGATCACCGACCCGAAAGAGGTCCAGGTGCTGGACATCCGCTATGGGATCATCCGCGCACAGGCTCTCACCCCTCGGGAGTCACTGTCCTTCATCGAGAAAGTGCTTGGAGAGACATGAAGCTGGAGTGGATAAAGAGCAGCTACAGCACGCCTGACGGCCCTGACTGCATCGAGGTGGCCGCCCCCGACCGGGACCGCATCCTCGTCCGCGACTCCAAGAACCCCACCGGCCCCCGCCTCGCCCTCACCCCCACGGCCTGGGCCCGCTTCCTGCCGTACGCCTCAGAGCACTGACACACGAGCGACCGTGCCCTCGCATCCTCCACCGTGGGTGCGAGGGCACTCTGCTGTTGATCAGGCCAGGCCCTCCGCCATCTCCTCGGCTTGCTTCAGCACCCGCTCGATCGCCGCAGGCCGCTTGCCCGGCGGATAGCCGTGCTTGCGCAGCAGGCGCAGCACTCGGGCCATGATCCGGTCCCGGGCCTGCTCCTTCACCTTCCAGTCGACCGTGACATCCTTCCGGATCTGCTCGTACAGCTCGTGGGCGATCTTGGCGAGGACGCTGTCCTCCATTTCCTCCAGAACGGAAGGGTCGGCGGCGAGGGCGTCGTAGAAGGCGAGTTCGTCCTCGCTCAGGCCGAGTTTCTTCGCCCTGCCGCGGTCGGCCGACACCTCCTGCGCCAGTTCCACCAAGAACTTCATGAACTCGGCAGCCGTGAGCAGGCCGTTGGTGTACCGGTTCATGGCGCGCTGCATCTTCTCGGTGAAGGTGTGCTGGCGGGTGATGTTGTTCGGGTGGGCGTCCTTGATCTCCTTCATCAGTGCGCGCCGAAGTGCCGCAATGGCGAGGTTGGGGTGCTTGCTGGCCTGGAGGTCGCGCAGCACCCGGTCGTCCAAGTGGGACAGGTCAGGCTTGGTCAGGCCGACCGCGTCGTAGATGTCCACCACGCCGTCGGCGGCGACGACGGACTCGTTGAACTGGGCGATCAGCAGGCGTACGTCAGCGGCCATGGCGAGGCCCTGTTCCTCCCTCTCGTCCATGGCGTACTTCTCGCGCGAGGTGCGTACGGCCTCGAAGAAGCGGATGTCGGGGAGCAGGTCCTGTACGCGCCGGTCGGTCGGGCAGAGAGAGAAGGCCTGACGCAGCAGGTTGGCGTGGTGCATAAACCGCTGCCTGCGGGTGGCCTTGTCGGGTTCCAGCCCTGGTTCCGGCGCGATCAGGAACTCCAGCGCCTCCGTCAGCGCTTCCCGGTAGGCAGAGGGACCACCCGCATCGCGGATGCTCCGCCATGCGCAGTCGGCGAGGAGCGCGTCGATGTGCTGGTGGCTCTCCCGTACGAGCTTGACGGCCCCGTCGAGGTCCGCGCCGAGCATCGGGTGCTTCTGGTCCTGCTCGGAGTACTCGGCCAGGGCCTCCTTGATCTCGCGGATGACGCCCTGGAAGTCGACGACCAGACCGGACGGCTTGCCCGGCCAGGTGCGGTTGACTCGGGCGATGGCCTGCATCAGGGCTGCGCCTCGCATGCGCTTGTCCAGGTAGAGGGTGTGCAGCGGCGGAGCGTCGAAGCCGGTCAGCCACAGGGACTGGACGATGACCAACTCCAGTGGATCCTTCTCCTTGGTCACCCGCTCCTGGATCTTCTTGAGCTGGGCGGGGGTTCGCACGTAGTCGGCGACCTCAGGGCCGTCCTTGGCGGCGTTGCCGGTGAACACCACCCGGATCCGGCCAGTGTTGTCGGTCAGCAGCTGGGTTTTCGGGTCGCGCTCGCCCGCCCAGTCGGGTCGGCGGCGGATGATCTCCTCGAAGAGGCGGGCGGCGATGACACGAGACGCGCAGACGATCATTCCCTTGCCCCGGTAACCGGTGAGCTTGACCATCTCGCTGCTGCGTGCGTCCCAGTGGTCGAGCAGCTTTCCGGCGAGTTCCCTGATTCGCTCCGGAGCGCCGATGAGGTTTTCGTACTCCCCGAACTGCTGACGAGCCTTGCGCTTCTCCTCCTCCGACAGGCCCTCTATCAACCCCTCGGCGCGGGCGTCGAGGTCGTCGAGGTCGACGTCGGCGGGCAGGCGCACCCGCACCAGGTGCGGCTCGTAGAAGACGGGGACGGTCGCCCCGTCGTCCACGGCCTGGGTGAGATCGTACGTGTGGATGTCCTCGCCGAAGACACCCCGGGTGCTGCCGACGCGGTTCTCGATGGGGGTACCGGTGAACGCGATGAAGGTGGCGTTCGGCAGGGCGTCGCGCAGGTTGCGGGCGTAGCCGTCGATGAAGTCGTAGTGGCTACGGTGCGCCTCGTCGACGACGACGATCACATCGCGGCGCGGGGAGACCAGCGGATGCCGGACCCCGGCCGCCCGCTCCTCCTCAGTGAGGCGGAACTTCTGGAGCGTGGTGAAGATGACCCCGCCGGCCTGCCGTTGGAGAAGTTGCCGCAGTTGCCCGACGTCGTCCGCCTTCTCCGGCGGTTCGCCGATGACCTTCTCCAGAGTGCGGCTGGTGGTGAAGGTCTTGCGGAGTTGGGTGTCCAGGTCGATGCGGTCGGTGAGGAGGACGAACGTTGGTTTGGCCAGCTCAGGACTCCGGGTCGCCTTGACGACGTAGAACAGCATCTCCTCACTCTTGCCGGCGCCCTGCGTGTGCCAGACGACGCCTGCACGACCGTCGGTCGCCACGGCGGACTCGGTGGCCCGCACGGCGGCATTCACGGCGATGTACTGGTGGGCCTTGGCGAGCTTGACCGTGTCGACGGCGCCGGACTCCGGGGCGGAGTAGGACAGGAAGTTCGCGATCAGGTCGAGGAAGCGGGTGGGCTCGAACGCGCCGTAGATCATCCGCTCCAGGGCACGGCCGTCCTCGCGCTCGTCCTTGCGGAGCATCACGTCGTGCTCGTCGGCATGCCAGGGGGCCATGTGCTGCCACGGCGTGAACGGGGTGCCCATGCGGGCGGTGATGCCGTCGGAGACGAGGGTGACGAGGAGCGTGTGGAAGGTGCTGGTCTCTTTCAGCTCGCGCCGGTAGCCCTGGAGCTGGTCGTACGCGGTACGGGCGTTGTCGTTGCTGTCGGCCTTCTTCAGCTCTACGACGGCGAGGGGCAGGCCGTTGACGTAGAGGACGATGTCGAAGACGAAGGTCCGGTTCTTGGTGCTGCGCACGCGTACCTGGGAGGCGGCCACGAGGTCGTTGTCGTGCGGGTCGGCGAAGTCGACGGGTCGGATGGTGGCGTGCCGCTTCTCGCCGGTCTCGGGGTTGTCGTAGGGGATGCGGACGCCGCCGGTCAGGCGCTCGTAGAAACGGTGGTTCTCGCGGAGGTCGTTCCGGGTGTGCCAGCGCAGCAGCTCGTTGACGGCGTCGTCGGCGACGTGGTCGGGCAGGCGCGGGTATCGGTTGCGGATCGCCTTGAGCAGGCGCGGGCGGAGGATCAGATCGTCCCAGTCCGCCCGCACGCCGTAGGCGGGGCCCAGCTCCGGCCCCGGAATGTGCTGCCACCCGTACTCGGCGAGCAGTTCGAGCGTGTGCGACTCCAACTCCTTCTCGGTGAGCCGGTCTATCGGCGGCTCACCAAGCGCCGGCTCGGCACCTGCGGTCATACGACCTCCTCGACGGTACGGACGGCGTCCTTGACGCGGAGCTTTCCGGAGAGCAGTTGGGGGAGGAGGGTGTCGCGGAGGTCGGCGAGGGTGCGGTTCTCGTTCCTCACGGCAGCGGCCTGCGCGTGCAGTGGAGCACACTTGTTGTTGAACTCGGTGAGTGAGGCCTGCGAAGGAAGCGTGATCCGCAACGACTTGATGTCCCTGAGACTCAGATAGTCAGCCATATCGGTCTGCCCCTTCATGCCCGCCGCCTGACGCCAGAACTCCGGGCCGCGCATCCAGTGAAACAGATAGACGCTCGACAGTCGCGAGTTATCCGCGGGGCGGAAATAACAGACCTGGGGGCTATACACGAACTCAGGATGATCAGCAGAGATCAGCGCGACTCGACCGACGGTTCCTTTGGTGGTTAGCACGACATCTCCTGGCCGCGATGTCTTCCTCCCCATGACAGGACGGTAATCATCGCTGACGTAGTCTGCGAAAGCAGGACGGATCTCACCGTCCGCAATTTCGGCCACTCGTAGGATCGGGATACCGGGCTTTCCGTGCTCAGCACGCTTTGTGCGGTAGCCGTCACCGAACTCGAGTTGACCTTCTGCCGCAAGCTGCGCAAGCGTCGCAACGGTTCCTGCGCTGCTGTCCTGATGCACAACCTGGGAGTAGCAGTCTGCCAGCTCAAGCGAGGTGGCACAGGTCCGCTCGTTGAGCGCGATCTTGTCGTCCAGGGCGCCGAGCACTTCGGCGATGGCCTGCTGCTCGTTGAGAGGCGGCAAGCTCAAGGTGATGGCTCGTAGCTGCGTGAGATTGAAACCCGGAACCGAGCTGCCGATCGCTGCTCCTTGCACCCGCGAGACCATGACTGGTGACGACATCGCGTAATACATAAAGAGCGGGTCAGTCAGCCCCTTGTCTAGGGAGAGCTTCATCTGCTTGTTAGACACGATGTATCGGTTATATCGCGCCCTATTGTCAATCAGGCCAACTTGACCGATAGTGCCCCAGCAGGTGAATACAAGATCCCCATTGGTGGCCATACTGCGCTGAAATTCATTGGCCTTCTCGGCACTGATGAACACAACGTCGTCGTCACTCAGCCGGGTACCAACATCCAAACTGAGATTGGAGCCGCGGATCACAGGTACTCCATCATCCAGAAAGTGCCGAGAAGAGATGGCAGATCCGAACGGTCCAGTTGCGAGTGAATTTTTACCGGGCGCGGCAAGCTCAGCGATCGTGTAGGTCTTCCAATCGCTCATCGCACCCTCCCCAACTGCTCATCCACAACCTTCGCCAACCGCGCCGACTCCGCGAACTGCTCCCGCAACAGAGCCGTCAAGCGCGCGATCTTCTCCTCCACCGGCTCCGCATCCGGATCCACCTCCGCCTCAGCCGTACCCACGTACCGCCCCGGCGTCAGCACGAAGTCGTGCTCGGCGATCACATCCAGCGAAGCGCTCACACAGAAGCCCGGCACGTCCTCGTAAGGGCCAGCTCCCTCCACGCCCCGCCACGCCCGTACCGTGTCGCCGATCCGGTGGACGATCTCCTCCTCCGTCAGCTTCCTCAGCGTGCGATTCTCCATCTCACCGAAGTCGCGCGCGTCGATGAACAGCACCTCGCCCTTGCCCCCCGGCGCCCAAGCCGAGTGCCGTCCCTTGCCCTCCGCCAGGAACCACAGGCAGGCTGGGATTTGAGTGGATCGAAACAGTTGGCCCGGCAAGGCGATCATGCAGGCCACCAGGTCGGCTTCAACGATCGCGCGGCGGATGTCGCCCTCGCCCGACTGCTTGCTGCTCATCGAGCCGTTCGCCAGGACGACACCGGCCCGCCCACCGGGGGCGAGTTTGCTGATCATGTGCTGGAGCCAGGCGTAGTTCGCGTTGCCGACCGGTGGAGTGCCGTACACCCACCGCTTGTCCATGCCAAGCAACTCCCCGCCCCAGTCGGAGATGTTGAAGGGCGGGTTGGCCATGACCACGTCCGCCTTCAACTCCGGGTGCTGGTCGTTGCGGAACGTGTCGGCCGGCTCGTCGCCCAGCTTGGCCTCGACCCCGTGGATCGCGAGGTTCATGTGGGCCAACTGCCAGGTGGTCTGGTTGAGTTCCTGGCCGTAGACGGCGACATTCAGTGGGTTGCCGCCGTGCGTCTCGATGAACTTCTCCGCCTGGACGAACATGCCGCCCGAGCCGCACGCCGGGTCGTAGACCCGCTCGCCCTGCTTCGGTTCCAGGACCTCGACCAGGAGCTTCACCACGCTCTCGGGGGTGAAGTACTCGCCGCCCTTGCGGCCCTCCTTCAGGGCGAACTCGGCGAGGAAGTACTCATAGACCTCGCCCATGATGTCCCGCGCGCCCTTGCGCCGGCCGTCCTCGCCCAGCTGCTCCTGGAAGACCAGCCGGTCGAGCAGCTTCACCAGGCCAGCAAGGCGTTCCTCGTCCACTTGGCCGCTGTTGTAGATCTTCGGAAGGGTCCGGTTCAGCGCCGGGTTGAACTTCTCGATGGCGCGCATGGCCGCGTCGATGGTCTCGCCGACGCTGTCGCCCTCGACCGCGCCCTTCGCCCTCTCCAGCACGCTCTCCCAGCGGGCGGTCGGCGGAACGTAGAAGATGCCGGAGCCGGTGTACTCACGGCGTTCCTCCAGAGTGGCGAGGATGTCCTCCTCGCTCCAGCCGCCCTCCTCGCGCAGCTCGGCCTCCAGCTGGGCCCGCTTCTCGGCCATGGCGGCGGAGACGTACTTGAGGAAGACCAGGCCCAGGACGAAGTGCTTGTACCCGGCGGCGTCCAGGCTGCCGCGCAGCTTGTCCGCCGACGCCCACAGCACCTTCTTCATGTCCTGGGCTTCAGCCGTCTTCTTCTTCCGTGGCGGCACGGGTGCCTCACTTCTTTCCTGATCGTGGTGTTCTTCGTCGTACGACGCCGTGGTGGCCGGCGCTGCCGTGCTTTCCGTCGTCATGCCCGACCGCGCCTCAGGCACTACCGGGTCTACGGCGCAGCGCCAGGTCGCCGTCGGCGACTCCGGCCGCCAGCCGCAGGGCCAGGTTGTCCAGTGCCGCCAGTTGCCGCCGCACGTCGGCGCGCTGCCGGTCCGTCTCGGTCAGGATGGCCTCCAACTCGGCGACCTCCTCGGGCGGCAGCTCGGGCAGGTCCATGTCCCGCACGCTCACCCTGCGGACCAGCGAGCCACTGCCGCGCTGCTGGTTGCGCGGGGCGGCGAGCAGTTGGGCGAGCGGGTGCGGGCGCATCCACACCTCCTCAGGCCGCACTTCCCCGGCCAGGAACCTCCGGTACGCCGGGATCCGCAGCCCCTGCACGGGTGCGAGCAGTACACAGCCGCCCCCATCGTCCACCCGCGTGCGCACCCCGTGCTCGGTGAGCAGGAAGACGTCGCCGCGCTCGGTGGTCTGAGCCTGCGGATATGCGGCCAGGTCTTCCAGCGCGATTCGACGCTGACCGAGCGGCAGCGCGCCGAGCATCTCCTCACGGCCGACGACCATCAGACCGGCGTTCCCTATGTCCGACTCGCGGATCCGGTGCCCGGCCAGCAGCCTGAGCTGGCCCGCCCGCAGGTGCTCGCCGACCTTGCGGTGTGCCACCTCGCTGCCGGGGACCCGCCTGGCGACACCGAGATCGCCGATCCACTCCTTGAGCTGGGGCAGAGCCGTCGCGGCCTGGCGTCGTGCGTCCAGGGTGGCGGAGAAATGGTCCAAGCCCTGCTCCTTCGTGCCGAGCCGGTGCGCTGGCAGGACCGATCGGCCGTCGAGAAGGGCTTCTCCCCTCGCGCCCTTGGCCGACACGGGAAAGTCCCTGGCCTCCTCGGCCAACGGTGACCCTCCGTCCTCCAGCACCTTCGCGACGTACGCCGGCCACGCACCTCCGACCCGGCGGGCGATCCGGTCGGCGTCGACCAGCAGCACCCGGCCCCGGTTCTCCGGTACTGCCTCGTCGCGCAGCACAAGCAGCGCGTGTTCCGCTCCCGTGCGGAATCGGTGAATACGGCGCGGCAACTGGATGACCGCCGCGACCGCGTCCCGGCTCAGCAGTTCCTCACGCATCCGTGCGTTCGGCGTGGGTGCCATGCCGCGCGGCCGGCTCAGGGTCCAGGACGGTACGACGACCAGGCCGCGCCCACCGGGGTTCAGGCGGTGAACGGCTTCCAGAGCCCAGCTGAGGGGCCCATCCTCATCGAACTCCCGCTCTCCCGCGGCATAAGGCGGGTCGGCGAGGATCACATCGCCGGACGGAATACCCCACGGGCGTTCCGGGGCCAGGTCGAACTCCCGCTGTTCCCACGGCCGCAGGGTGTCCAGTTCCTCGGGGCGCGCGCAGATGTCCACGGCGGTGCAGTGATACGCGAAGAGCCGGTAGAGGATGATCTTGCGGCGCAGCGGATCGGGTTCCACCGCGACGATGCCACCACGTCCCTTGATGCTGTCGAGAGCGAACAACAGCTCCCCGGTGCCGGCGCACAGGTTGATCACCGTCGGATGGTCCGGAGCGGACGACACCACCCCCACAGGACCGGCCAGCCTGCTGACCAGCTCCGCGAGCGCGGGCGGCGTCGTATCCATGACCAGGTCCGACTCCAGCCGCTCGGCCAGATCCAGCACGGTGTCAGCCGCGGCACCCGGCGAACCCAGCTCCTCGATCAGCTGCCGCACGGCACGGACGACGCGTGGATCGGCGGCTTCCATATCGGCCGTCAATTCTGCCGGGAGAGCCTCCGGGTACCAGTCGCCACCTTCCCCGGCCATGGCACATACGGCAAGCGCGTCGATGATGAGCCGCTCCGCCGAGCCCAGTTCGTGACGTAGGGCCACGAGTCCGCGCAGCCGCAAGCCTCGCCGGAACCGGTCGCCGTAGGTCGGCAGGGAGCCGTCCTCACCTGGCTCCGCGTCCGGGATGGGCCGCAGGTCCAGCCAGGACGCCACATCCTCCGCGTCGAAGAGGGGCCTGCTGTCGCTGCCGCCCACCGGATCTGGGAACGGCGGGCGCCTGTCGCCACCCACCTGAGGGGACTCCTTGGAAAACCTGCGCCGCCAGTTGCTGACGGTGGGCCGGCCGACCTCGGCGAGTTCCTTGATCTCGCCCAGCGAAACCAACGCGGACACCGCACACGCATCGCCTGGCGTCGTGTCTTCCCTCGTCATCTCACAACCTCACCGGATCACGGCCCGACAGCACACCACTCCTCCGGGCCAGGACCTCAGGCACCTGACTGTGTTTGTCGTGCCGCTCGGCCATGGGGGAGGACAGATAGCGCAACAGAGCGACCGCCGTGCGGAAGTCCTCGTCGAGGTGCCGGTGGAAGATGCGCTCCTGGTGCGCGATGCGGTTGCGCAGGGTACGCATGCGGTCGAACTTTCCGTGCAACGCTTCCCGACCGCCACGGTGCTCACGAAAGAGATGCCTGAGCGAAGGGTTCCAGTACTTCATCTCGTAGTTGCCGCCCCGCCCGCCCTTGCCCAGCAAACTGATCCAGAACCCGAACGACAGCTGAGCCACCACGTCACATGCCTCGTAGTTTCGCCGACGCCTGGCCAGCTTCTCCTCGGCCGCCTGGATCTCCTCCCGCCCGTACCAGTTCGGCTCCGCACGGCGTTCGTTCCACCAGTCCGGACGGCCGTAACGTCCTCCGAGCTGTCGGTGGACCCGGTTCCGTAGACTTACTTCCAGGTCACGCAGCGGGCCCTGCAGAGCGCGGGCAATCTCCGAATCCCAGGCGTACAGACGCATGGCCCGCGCGTCGTCGCCTCCACACTCGTCCAGGAAAGGCTGGAACCTCTCGGCGGAGATGACCTCGATTAACGGCCCGTGCTCACCCTGTGTCATCGTCGCCCTCTTTCACGCTACGACGCCACGTGGTAATGTCGTCGCCGTAAGCCTTGGAGTCCTGTCACCGCATTGCACACAGCCCAGGGCAGAGCCTGGTTGTTCGCCCCCGAGTCCGCCCGCCCAGTTCAGGCGGACTCGGGGGCACAACTGCTTCTAGAGCAGGGTGGGTTGACCCCGCATCAGCCGGACTGCGGCGCCCACGAAGCACAGTAGTAGTCCCGACAGACTCCGGTCAATGACTCCGAGAGAGCTAGTCCTGAGAAGCCTCCTTCTCAGGACTAGCTCTCTCTTTCCATAGTGGCATTGAAAACTACCCACCCAGTCCCCCCAACGCGAACGCCCCGCCGTTTCCCGAGTGCGGGACGGCGGGGCGTCAGAGTTGCTCTGAAGAGCAGGGCTACGTCGTAGACCGCCGCCTCCGCGCACCCGGCCGACGCTCGCTGGGCCGCGTCACCGGATCCCCGTTCTCCAGCGCGACAGCGCGCCGCTTCAGACCGAAGTCCGCCAGCGCCTCCGCCAGCTTGTGGACCGACGGCTCGGGCGCCATGACGTCCACCCGCAGGCCGTGTTCCTCGGCCGTCTTCGCCGTGGCCGGGCCGATGCACGCGATCACCGTCACGTTGTGTGGCTTGCCCGCGATGCCGACCAGGTTGCGGACCGTGGACGACGACGTGAAGAGGACCGCGTCGAAGCCGCCGCCCTTGATGGCCTCGCGGGTCTCGGCCGGCGGAGGCGAGGCGCGGACCGTCCGGTAGGCGGTCACGTCGTCCACCTCCCAGCCCAGCTCGATCAGACCGGCCACCAGGGTCTCCGTGGCGATGTCCGCCCGCGGAAGGAACACCCGGTCAATGGGATCGAACACCGGGTCGTACGGCGGCCAGTCCTCCAGCAGACCCGCCGCCGACTGCTCGCCGCTCGGCACCAGGTCCGGCTTCACGCCGAAGGCGACCAGTGCCTTGGCCGTCTGCTCGCCCACCGCGGCCACCTTGATGCCCGCGAAGGCACGCGCGTCGAGGCCGTACTCCTCGAACTTCTCCCGTACCGCCTTCACCGCGTTGACCGACGTGAAGGCGATCCACTCGTAGCGGCCCGTGACCAGGCCCTTGACCGCCCGCTCCATCTGCTGGGGCGTGCGCGGCGGCTCCACCGCGATCGTCGGGACCTCGTGCGGCACCGCGCCGTAGGACCGCAGCTGGTCGGAGAGCGACGCCGCCTGCTCCTTCGTCCGCGGCACGAGCACCTTCCAGCCGAACAGCGGCTTGGACTCGAACCACGAAAGCTGGTCGCGCCGGGCGGCGGAGGAACGCTCGCCGACCACGGCTATCACCGGCCGGCCGCCGTCCGGGGACGGCAGCACCTTCGCCTGCTTCAGGGTCTGCGCGATCGTGCCGAGGGTCGCCGTCCAGGTGCGCTGGCGGGTCGTCGTACCGTCGATCGTGACCGACAGGGGGGTGTCGGGCTTGCGGCCCGCCGAGACCAGCTCGCCCGCCGCTGCCGCGACCGCGTCCAGGGTCGTCGAGACGACCACCGTGCCGTCGGAGGCGCCCACCTCGGTCCAGCAGCGGTCGGAGGCCGTACGGGCGTCCACGAAGCGGACGTCCGCGCCCTCGGCGTCCCGCAGCGGCACACCGGCGTACGCGGGCACGCCGACCGCCGCCGCGACACCCGGGACCACCTCGAAGGGCACCCCGGCGGAGGCGCAGGCGAGCATTTCCTCGGCCGCGTACGTATCAAGTCCCGGGTCCCCGGACACCGCACGGACGACCCGCCTGCCGCCCCGCGCAGCCTCCATGACAAGATGAGCGGCATCCCGGGCAGCAGCCGGGGCAGCGGCGGCTGTTGACGTGCCGTCAACGACCGTCAGCTGGGGCGTGCCCGTGCCCGGCGGCGAGACCGAAGAAGGGTCTGCGTCCGTCTGCACGACGGAGACGCCCTGCCGGGCGTGCGTCCGGATCACGTCGAGCACCTCGTGCTCGGCGATCAGGACGTCCGCGTTCGACAGCGCCTCCACGGCGCGCAGAGTCAGCAGTCCCGGATCTCCGGGTCCGGCACCGAGGAAGGTGACGTGCCCGTGTTCAGGACCGGCGGCAGGAAGGGCGGTGGGGCTCAATGTGCTCGCTCCCCCATCAGACCGGCCGCGCCCTGGGCGAGCATCTCGGTGGCGAGTTCGCGACCGAGTGCCAACGCCTGGTCGTGCGTCTGGGGCACGGGACCGGTGGTGGACAGCTGCACCATGCGGGTGCCGTCGGTCGTGCCGACGACGCCGCGCAGGCGCATTTCCTTGACAAACTGCCCGTCGGCCAGCAAGTCGGCCAGCGCGCCCACAGGGGCGCTGCAACCGGCTTCCAGGGCGGCGAGCAGTGACCGTTCGGCGGTCACGGCGGCCCGTGTGAACGGGTCGTCGAGTTCGCCGAGCGCCGCGACGAGGTCCGCGTTGTCCGCGGCACACTCGATCGCCAGGGCCCCCTGGCCGGGGGCGGGCAGAACCGTGTCGACCGACAGGAAGTCGGTCACCTCGTCGATCCGGCCTATCCGGTTCAGTCCGGCGGCGGCCAGGACGACGGCGTCGAGTTCGCCGTCGTGGACGTACCGGATCCGGGTGTCCACGTTGCCGCGTATCGGGACCGTCTGTATGTCCAGGCCGTGGGCGCGGGCGTACGCGTTCAGCTGTGCCATGCGGCGCGGCGCGCCGGTGCCGATGCGCGCCCCGCGCGGCAGGTCCGTGAACTTCAGCGCGTCCCGGGCGACGATCACGTCCCGCGGGTCCTCGCGCACCGGTACGGCGGCCAGGACCAGGTCCTCGGGCTGCGCGGTCGGCAGGTCCTTGAGCGAATGAACCGCGAAGTCGACCTCGCCCTTCAGCAGCGCGTCGCGCAGCGCCGTGACGAACACGCCGGTGCCGCCGATCTGCGCGAGTGCCTCGCGGGAGACGTCGCCGTACGTGGTGATCTCGACCAGCTCGACGGGCCGCCCCGTCACCCGGCGGACGGCCTCCGCCACCTGCCCGGACTGGGCCATGGCGAGCTTGCTCCGCCTGGTCCCCAGCCTCAGTGCCTTTTCTGTCATGCCGGTCGGTCCTTCTTTTCTGTGCTGTCCCCGGCCCGGGAGACGGAGGCGACCGTCTCGGGGTCGAGGTCGAACAGGGTGCGCAGCGCGTCCGCGTACCCGGCGCCGCCGGGCTCGGCCGCGAGCTGCTTGACCCGTACGGTCGGCGCGTGCAGCAGCTTGTCGACGACCCGGTGCACGGCCTGCCGGATCTCTCCGCGCTGGCGTTCGTCCAGGTCGGGCAGGCGGCCGTCGAGCCGCGCGATCTCGCTGGCGACGACGTCGGCGGCCATGGTGCGCAGCGCGACCACGGTCGGCGTGATGTGCGCCGCCCGCTGGGCCGCCCCGAAGGCCGCGACCTCGTCGGAGACGATACGCCGTACCTGGTCCACATCGGCCGCCATCGGCGCGTCGGCGGAGGCTTCCGCCAGCGACTCGATGTCCACCAGCCGCACCCCGGCCAGCCGGTGCACGGCCGCGTCGATGTCCCGGGGCATGGCCAGGTCGAGCAGGAAGAAGAAGGGCGCCGGGCGCTCGGCCGGCGGCTCCGGCCGGCGCCGCTCGGGGATCCGGCCCACGCTCGCGGCGGTCGCGGCGAGCGCGGTGATCAGCTCGGTGTCCGCCTCGGGGCTACGGCGTCCCGTGCGGTCGATCGTTCCTCCTGCGACCCAGGCCGCGTGCTGCTCCAGGGTGGCCGCGTCCATGCCCGCCACGGCGGCCTCGCCCATGAGGGAGAAGCCGGACTGCACGGCGGCCAGGTCCAGCGGGCAGTTCTCGTCGGCGCCGACGGAGGTGGACGGCAGCGGGGCCGCCTTTGCGGCCGTGACAGCGGTGTCGGCGACGGCCGGCCGGCCGGTGCGGCCCTCGACCGCCTGCACGACGGCCTGCGCCGTGAGCACCAGGCCGGTGGCCCCGGTGCAGGAGACGACGACGTCGGCACGTGTCAGCTCGTCCGGCACGGCGTCCATCCGTACCGCGCGGGCGGTCACCGCGTTGTCGTCGGCCTCGGTGAGGATCTGCGCGAGGCGCTCGGCGCGCTCGAGGGTGCGGTTGGCGACGACGACCTCGGCGACCCCGGCCCGCGCGAGCGTGGCGGCGGCCAGCGAGGACATCGAGCCGGCGCCGATGACCAGCGCCTTCCTGCCCCGGGCCCAGTCCTCGACGGCTCCGCCGACGGCCAGCTGCTCCAGGCCGAAGGTGACCAGGGACTGGCCGGCGCGGTCGATGCCGGTCTCGGAGTGGGCGCGCTTGCCGACCCTGAGGGCCTGCTGGAACAGGTCGTTCAGCAGCTTGCCGGCGGTGTGCAGCTCCTGCGCCGTGGCCAGGGAGTCCTTGATCTGGCCGAGGATCTGCCCCTCGCCGACGACCATCGAGTCCAGGCCGCAGGCCACCGAGAACAGGTGGTGGACGGCCCGGTCCTCGTAGTGCACGTAGAGGTAGGGGGTGAGCTCCTCCAGGCCGACGCCGCTGTGCTGGGCGAGCAGCGTGGACAGCTCGGCCACACCGGCGTGGAACTTGTCCACGTCGGCGTACAGCTCGATGCGGTTGCAGGTGGCGAGCACCGCGGCCTCGGTGGCCGGCTCGGCGGCGACCGTGTCCTGCAGCAGCTTTATCTGGGCGTCCGCGCTCAGCGCGGCCCGCTCCAGCACGCTGACCGGCGCGCTGCGATGGCTCAGCCCGACGACGAGGAGACTCATGCCGGCATCACGGCGGGTACGTCCCCGTCGGGCCCCTGGTCGGCGGAATCGTCGGCGGCCGCGCCACGGGGTGCGGCAGCGGGCAGCGCGCTGTCGCCCACCGCGGTCTCCATGGGGGGCTCCTCACCGGCCTTGCGCTGCTCGTGGAAGGCGAGGATCTGGAGTTCGATCGAGAGGTCGACCTTGCGCACGTCGACGCCGTCCGGGACGGACAGCACGGTCGGCGCGAAGTTCAGGATGGAGGTGACCCCGGCGGCCACGAGCCGGTCGCAGACCTGCTGGGCGGCACCGGCGGGGGTGGCGATGACGCCGATGGACACCCCGTTGTCCTTGATGATCTTCTCGAGGTCGTCGGTGTGCTGCACCGGGATGCCGGCGACGGGCTTCCCGGCCATCGCGGGGTCGGCGTCGATCAGCGCGGCCACCCGGAAGCCACGGGAGGCGAACCCGCCGTAATTGGCGAGGGCGGCGCCGAGGTTACCGATACCGACGATGACAACCGGCCAGTCCTGGGTCAGGCCGAGTTCACGGGAGATCTGGTAGACGAGATACTCCACGTCGTAGCCGACACCGCGCGTTCCGTAGGAGCCCAGGTACGAGAAGTCCTTGCGCAGCTTGGCGGAGTTGACCCCCGCCGCGGCCGCCAGCTCCTCGGAGGAGACCGTGGGTACCGAGCGCTCCGACAGTGCGGTCAGGGCTCGGAGGTACAGCGGAAGCCTGGCGACGGTGGCCTCGGGAATCCCTCGGCTGCGGGTCGCCGGTCGGTGTGTTCGGCCAGTTGCCACGGTGCTCCTGCGGGTAGAGCGGGGCTGCGGGCGGTCATACGTCCGCAGACCGCCCCGTCGACAGCAGGCTATGTCTTTGTGAACGCGTGCACAAAGATGGTGTCCGATTTGCCCGGCAGAAGTGACCGGGGTCACGCGCCTTTCGCGCCCTCGGCGGGAACCGGCGCACACGCACCGACGTTCCTTCGTTACTGGGGGCAAAACCGCACACTCTCCTCACGAATCCCGCCCCCGAGATCAGTCCGCCGTCGATCCTAAGCGACTTTCCGACCTGTTTGGACTAGTCGGTCAGTGCCCGGCGCAGCCGCTCCTCGTTCACGCGCCAGAAGGTGTGCTGTTCACCGTCGATCAGTACGACCGGGATCTGCTCCCAGTACTGATCGTGCAGGGCCCTGTCCTCGGTGATGTCCTTGTGCTCCCAGGACACGCCCAGTTCCCCGCAGACCTTCTCGACCACGACCTGTGCGTCGTCGCACAGGTGACAGCCGGGCTTGCGGATCAGCGTGACCAGCCGGTCACGGGGGGCGGCGGGGTCGGCCGGATCGGCCTTGCGACGGAAAAGTGGACTCATACGGCCATTCTCGCGCGTGCCGTGCACGCTTCGGATCAGGGCTTTAACGGCCCGGTCGCGGAGAGTTCACACGCATCCAACCTCTCCTCCGACGGAAGCACCGAACAAACTGGCTATGCTCACGACATGGCCGCTCTCGGATGGCTCACTCCCCGTAGGCGCTCCGCCACGGCGCGCAGCGTGTTGGCAGGCGAGGCCTCGGCGGAGGCTGCCCGCAAGTCCTCGCAGGAGGCGCAGGAAACTCCGCAGGTCACCCGCAAGGAACCGGAGTTCCCCGTCATCGGCGACGACAAGGCGGCTGCCTTCTTCGACCTCGACAACACCGTCATGCAGGGCGCCGCGCTGTTCCACTTCGGCCGGGGCCTGTACAAGCGGAAGTTCTTCGAGACGCGCGACCTCGCCAAGTTCGCCTGGCAGCAGGCCTGGTTCCGGCTGGCCGGCGTCGAGGACCCCGAGCACATGCAGGACGCGCGCGACTCGGCGCTGTCGATCGTCAAGGGCCACCGGGTCGCCGAGCTCGAGTCGATCGGCGAGGAGATCTACGACGAGTACATGGCCGACCGCATCTGGCCCGGCACCCGCGCCCTGGCCCAGGCCCACCTGGACGCCGGGCAGAAGGTGTGGCTGGTCACGGCGGCCCCGGTGGAGATCGCCCAGGTGATCGCCCGCCGCCTGGGCCTCACCGGCGCGCTCGGCACCGTGGCGGAGTCGGTGGACGGCATCTACACCGGCAAGCTGGTCGGCGAGCCGCTGCACGGCCCGGCGAAGGCGGAAGCGGTACGCGCGCTGGCCGCGGCGGAGGGCCTGGACCTCTCGCGCTGCGCCGCCTACAGCGACAGCCACAACGACATCCCGATGCTGTCCCTCGTCGGCCACCCCTACGCCATCAACCCCGACGCCAAGCTGCGCAGGCACGCCCGCGAGAAGGACTGGCGCCTGCGGGACTACCGCACGGGCCGGAAGGCGGCGAAGGTCGGCATTCCGGCGGCGGCCGGCGTCGGAGCGGTGGCCGGCGGCACCGCGGCGGCGATCGCCCTGAGCCGACGCCGGCGGTAGCCCGGCGCTGGTCGCGCCCGCGCGCCGGAGCCGTGTGCCGACACGGCCCCGCGCCCCTTCGGGGTGCTGTCGCGCGCGTCTGGATTATGCCGCGGCCATTTCAACACGCCCTGTACCTCACCGAAACCGGCCAGATTTCGGTCAACAAGTGATCAGCCTACGGCACTTGATAGGACGTCAACCGGTAACAGAAGCGACGCAATCGATGATTTGAGCAACTCGGTGTAGCAGTGCCTGCACGAAGCGTTATTCTCCTCAGACGCAAACCGGTACCTCTCCGTCGCTACGACGGGTGAATGGTTCCGCACTGCACGTGATGGAAGCTCTGCCTCTGGGAGTCCCGTGTACCCACACGTCGGGGTTGACGCCTCGGGCCTGGCTACGCTGCGCGCAATGGTCGCGACGGTCAAAGAGACGCTGCGCGGCCTCGTCCCCACCGCGTACGCCGTCCCCGCCCTCGCCGGCGCCGCGCCCGTCGGCCCGTGCTACGCACTGGCCGACGGCAGCGCCGCGGTCGGCAGACGGGGGCGCTCCGCCGGGGGCGCCGCCACCGCCCGCCGCCCGGCCGCGGACAGCGACAGCGCCCGGATGATGGACCTGGTCGAGCGCGCCCAGGCGGGCGAGGCCGAGGCCTTCGGCCGGCTGTACGACCAGTACAGCGACACGGTGTACCGGTACATCTACTACCGCGTCGGCGGCCGCGCGACCGCCGAGGACCTCACGAGCGAGACCTTTCTGCGGGCTTTGCGCAGGATCGGCACCTTCACCTGGCAGGGCCGCGACTTCGGAGCCTGGCTGGTCACGATCGCCCGCAACCTCGTCGCCGACCACTTCAAGTCCAGCCGCTTCCGCCTGGAGGTCACCACCGGCGAGATGCTCGACGCCAACGAGGTCGAGCGCTCCCCGGAGGACTCCGTCCTGGAGTCCCTGTCGAACGCCGCGCTGCTGGACGCCGTACGGCGGCTCAACCCGCAGCAGCAGGAGTGCGTGACACTCCGCTTCCTCCAGGGCCTCTCGGTCGCCGAGACGGCCCGCGTCATGGGCAAGAACGAGGGCGCCATCAAGACCCTCCAGTACCGCGCCGTCCGCACGCTCGCCCGTCTCCTGCCGGACGACGCGCGCTGAGACCGGCGACTCTCGGCAACGCCCAACTCACGTTCCGTGAACGTCCGTTGCCTTTCCGATCCGGGCATCCGCCGTCCGTAACCCAAGTGCCGCGCCAGTCGTTGTGCGGGATACAGGCTCCCTGTGGTCACGTCCTGGCCGACCCTGATCGCTCGATCGTGTGAAGTGGTCGCGGGCGTGCAACCCTCAGGACCCCCTGGGGAGTCGACCGTCATGACGAGAGGAGGTGCCGCCAGTGATCGCGAACGTATCGGCGCACCGGCGGGCGAACGCCTTCGCCCAGGCCCTGGAAGAACAGTCCGACCGGGACGCGGCGGCCGAGCAGTCCGTAGGCACGGCGGGATCCCCGCCGACCGCCGAGGAACAGACCGAGCGGGGCGAGCTGCTGGCCCTGGCAGCGGGCCTCGGCGCGCTGCCCAAGCCGCAGCTCGACCCCGAGGTCAAGGTCGTGCAGCGCGCCCAGTTGGTGGCCGCGATGGAGGCCATGCTCCAGGAGGGCACGGGGGCGGCGGACGCGTCGGTACCGGAACAGCGCGCGTCCCGCTCCCGGGGCGCGCACCGGGCGAGCCCGCTGGGCAAGCTCCGCCCGCGTTCCCGGCTGACCAAGGGGCTCGCGGCGGGCGGGCTCAGCGTGGGCGTGGCCGCGGGAGCCTTCGGCGGGGTCGCCGCCGCCAGCTCGAACGCCCTGCCCGGTGACTCGCTCTACGGCCTCAAACGCGGCATCGAGGACTTCAAGCTCAACTACCTGACCACCGGCGACGACCAGCGCGGCCAGACCTACCTCGACCAGGCCTCCACCCGGCTCAGCGAGGCCCGCCGGCTGATGGAGCGCGGCCGCGGCGGTCACCTCGACCACGAGTCCATCAGCGAGATCCGCCGCACGCTCTCCGGCATGCGGCAGGACGTCACCGAGGGCCACCGCCTGCTCCACGAGGCCTACGAGGCCAACCCCGAGCACCTGGGCCCCATCCAGGCCCTGTCCACCTTCTCCCGCTCCCACCGAGAGGCGTGGACCGCGCTCAGCGACAGGCTGCCCGTACAGCTCGGGGACGTCAAAGAGCAGGTGTCGTCGGTGTTCGACGCCATAGACCAAGAGGTCGCCCCGCTGCAGTCCCTGCTCCCGCAGTCCCCCGCCCAGGGCGGTGGCGGCAAGCGGCAGGGCTCCGGCTCGGCATCCACCGGTTCCTCCGGCGGCCACCGGTCGACCGCACCCAGCTCCTCCGGCAGCACCCCGTCCTCCGGCAGGCACGCCCGCTCCGGCGACCCGAGCGGCCCGGCCACCGGCAGCAGCGGCGAGGGCCTGCTCGGCGGCTCCACGGGCGGCCTGCTGGAGCCACCGAAGACCGGCACCGGCAGCAGCACCCCGTCCACCAGCAAGCCCCCGACAACGACCCCCGCCGTCACCCTCCCCCCGCTGCTCCCCGGCCTCCTCCCGGGCCTGGGCATCGAAGGCGAGGACACGCACTAGCGGCGGTACGGCCACGGCAGTGGCCCACGACAGTGGGGGCGCCCTTCCCGAGCGGGGCGCCCCCACTCGGCTTTCCCGGATTCCCCAGAAGAACGGATCAGCAGAACACCGAACGGATCAGCAGTACCGAACGGATCAGCAGAACACCGATCAGAAGAACACCGAGCGGCGCTGCACCAGCAGCTTGTACAGCGTGTGCTGGATCTGCTCCCGCACCTGGTCGGTCAGGTTGAACATCAGCATCGGATCCTCGGCCGCCTCCGCCGGATACCCGTCCGTCGGGATCGGCTCCCCGAACTGGATCGTCCACTTCGTCGGCAATGGAATCGCACCGAGCGGCCCCAGCCACGGAAACGTCGGCGTCATCGGGAAGTACGGAAAGCCCAGCACCCGCGCCAGCGTCTTCGCGTTGCCGATCATCGGGTAGATCTCCTCCGCCCCCACGATCGAGCACGGAATGATCGGCGCCCCCTGCCGCAGCGCGGTCGACACGAAGCCGCCCCGCCCGAACCGCTGCAGCTTGTACCGCTCGCTGAAAGGTTTCCCGATGCCCTTGAAGCCCTCCGGCATCACCCCGACCAGCTCACCCTGGGCCAGCAGCCGCTCGGCGTCCTCCGCGCAGGCCAGGGTGTGCCCCAGCTTGCGGGCCAGCTCGTTGACCACCGGCAGCACGAAGACCAAGTCGGCCGCCAGCAGCCGCAGATGACGGTCGGCCGGGTGGTGGTCGTGCACGGCGACCTGCATCATCAGCCCGTCCAGCGGCAGCGTCCCGGAGTGGTTGGCGACGATCAGCGCACCGCCCTTCGCCGGGATGTTCTCGATGCCCTTCACCTCGACCCGGAAGTACTTCTCGTACACCGGCCGCAGCAGCGACATCAGGACCTGGTCGGTCAGCTCCTCGTCGTAACCGAAGTCGTCGACGTCGTAGTCACCGGTCAGCCGACGCCGCAGAAAGGCCAGCCCGGCCGCCACACGCCGCTCCAGGCCGGCGCCCGGCCCGTCGGTACCCGACGACCGCTCCGGAGGCTGCTCCGGCTTCTCCTCACGGCTCACAGGCCCATCTTCCCGTGCCCGGCCCCGGCCCGGCAGCGGCTGGACCTCACCCATCTCCCCGGTCCCGGACTCGGCGAGGGCGCCGCGCCGGCTGCCCGTGCCGCGGCGCCGCGCCGGGCGCTGTGCGGCGCTCCCGCGGGACCGGTCGTCGTCGAACGGAATGACCTTGGCGTCCGCCATCGTTGCCGCTCTCCTCAGTTGGCGCTGTCGGCGCTGTGCGTCGTGGGCCGGCCGCCGCCCCTCGCGGCGAGCGCGGCGATCCGGTCGACGGCCCCCGCGAGGGCCTCCGGCGGCACCAGTCCGGGGCCCTGGCCGCGCGCGAAGTCCGCGAACGTCTCCGCCGTCGTGTACCTGGGCGTGAAGCCCAGCGTCTCGCGCATCTGGACCGTGTCCACCACCCGCCCGTGCGTGAGCAGCCGGATCTGCTCCGGCGAGAAGTCCGTCATACCGAGCGTACGCACCAGCGAACCCGCCCAGGTGACCGCGGGCAGCAGCAGGGGCACGGTCGGCCGCCCGAGCCGCCGGGAGCACTGCGAGAGCAGCAGCACACCGTCCCCGGCGATGTTGAACGTGCCGCTGTTGAGGGTGCCCCGGCGCGGGTCGTGCGAGGCGATCCGCAGCACCTCGACGACGTCGTCCTCGTGCACGAACTGCAGCCGCGGGTCGTAGCCGAACACGGTGGGCAGGACCGGCAGCGCGAAGTAGGAGGCGAGCGGGGTGTCGGCGGCCGGTCCCAGGATGTTGGCGAACCGCAGCACGCACACGGCGACGTCCGGCCGCCGCCGGGCGAACCCGCGCACATACCCCTCGACCTCGACGGCGTCCTTCGCGAAGCCGCCGCTCGGCAGGGACTTCGGCGGGGTCGTCTCGGTGAACACGGCCGGATCGCGCGGCGCGGAGCCGTACACGTTCGTGCTGGACTTCACCACCAGCCGCTTCACGGTCGGCGACTTCTGGCAGGCGCCGAGCAGCTGCATGGTGCCGATGACGTTGGTCTCCTTGACCGTGGCCCGGTTGCCGCTGCCCAGCGCCGTGCCGGTCACGTCCATGTGGACGACCGTGTCGGCGCCGGTCTCGGCGAGCACCCGTGCGATCGTCGCCTGCCGGATGTCGGCCTGGATGAAGTCCGCGCCGCCCAGATGGTGCGCCGGCGGCACCGCGTCCACGGCGATCACCCGGTCGACCTCCGGGTCCCGCTGGATGCGCCGTACGAACCGGCCGCCCAGTTGCCGGGCCACTCCGGTGACGAGCACGACCTTCCCCAAGATCAGCGCCTTCCCTCGTACGAGATGCGTACGGCCAACCTAGCGGGTCGATGTTGCGCTGTGATGACTGCCCGATGCACGAAGTGACGGAAATTCACTCATCGGAATATGCCAGGTCGCCGGAAACGCCTGCGGCCCCCCATCAGTACAGATGGGAGGCCACAGATGTGCGCTGACACGCTCTCGCGGCGCCGCTTACTTCTTGTTGCGACGCTGAACGCGCGTGCGCTTGAGCAGCTTGCGGTGCTTCTTCTTGGCCATCCGCTTGCGCCGCTTCTTGATAACAGAGCCCACGACTACCCTCGCTCACTTCTCATCACTCGGTTGTTTGGGCGCCATGGGCCCACACGACCTACGAGGGGCTAGCCTACCCAACCGAGCGCCAAGGTCGTAATCGAGGGGGGAACCCCGGGTCACCCCGGGGTCACCCTGGAGTTGCCGTCAGGCCGTCTCCACCCCCACATAGCTGTCACGGAGGTACTCGTGTACCGCTTGCTCCGGGACACGGAACGACCGCCCGACCCGGATCGCGGGCAGATGACCGCTGTGCACCAGGCGGTACACGGTCATCTTCGACACTCGCATCACCGAGGCGACCTCCGCCACGGTAAGGAACACGACCTCGTTCAGAGGCCTCTCGTCAGCTGCAGCCATGACACACCTGAACCTTCCGCACTCGACGGCCACCGGCTTCCCCTTCCGGTGACTCTTCGTCGTTGCGTGCTCACTCCCCAATGTAGGGGCGGGTGATGCAAGTGGGGAAGAGGTGCACCCATCGCAGGCCTACTGTGACAGACACGCTCGTTTGAGTACGTAGCGGGTGAGCGGCCGGTAGTACTCAGACCGCACGGCGTCATCAACCGGAACGACGACGGACACGCGCCCCTCCGCCTCCCCCACGAACAGCGCCGGATCGTCGGTGTCGGCCAGACCGATGGCCTCGAACCCCAGCTGACCAGCACCGCAGACCCACCCGTGGTCCCCCACGACCAGCTCGGGCAACGGGCCGCCGCCCTCCGCCGCGGCCTCCAGCGCAACCCGAACCGGCAGCGGCGAATGACTGTGCACGCCGGGCTCACAACCGGGGCGCCCACCGTCGGTTTCCCGCACCAACCCGACTCCTCGTGCGTAGTCCACTGCACACGTACGTAGACCGAACCGGGTCAATATGTCGACACAGTGACCCTGCGCGGGAGTGAGCACGTCACACCCCGCCGCCGAGAGGGCGTCCGCCAAGCCGGCGTAGAACCCGAGCAGCCGCTGCGGATGCCCGGTCCCGAACAACACGGGCGCACCGCGCCTGGCCACCTCCCGGATCCGCCCCGCAAAGCCGTCCAACGCCGCCAGCGTCCGGGCCGGATCGATCACGTCCGGCCCCGAGGTATGCCGAGGATCGGCCGAAACCCCGCACTTCTCGGCCATCAGCTCCAGCAACTCCGGTTGCCCCCAGGCCCCTTCGGGATCGATCCCGATCAGCACCCGAGGATCCCGGGCCGCGAACAGCCGATAGCTCCGCAGACTGTCCTCCCGAGAGGTCCCCACCACCCCGGCAAGCCGAACAGCCAGCAGATGCGCACGCAGAGCTCCGCTGGTCGACATGGGTGCGATGGTGACGCACAGAGGCGGAAGAGGGAGCACAAACCGGGGGAAGTGCGCACGGTTGGCGTAACGGAGGGGCCACTCGCCGGGACCCACCCGACCGCCGCCTAGGCCCCCGAGCCGGACAGCACCTGCCCACCGACCCGAGCAGCGCCTGCCCGCCGACCCGGGCACGAGCGAGCGCTGCCACGGCGCCGAGCCGGGCAGCGCCTGCTCATCCGCCCCGGGCACACCCCGAGCGCTAACCACACCACCGAGCCGACAGCGCCCGCCCATCAACCCAGGGCCGCCCGAGCGTCACCCACCCCACCGAGCCGGACAGCGCCTGTCCATCCACCCCGAGCGCTAACCACGGCACCGAGCCGTGCAGCCTCTGCCCACCCACCCGGGCACGAGCAAGCGCTGCCCACCCACCCGGGCACGAGCAAGCGCTGCCCACCCCACCGAGCCGAGCAGCACCGACCGCGACCACCCCACCCGCCCCAGCACGGCCGGTGCCTTCCCATCCACCCGAGCCCCGGCGGGGTGCGCTCTCAGCCGACCGAGACGGGTGGGTGGGTGGGAAACCGGGGGTCCAGGGGGCGGAGCCCCCTGGGCGGTTCAGGGCAGCAACCCCCGCAGCGGAAACACCGCCCGACGAGTCGCCCGTACCGCCTGATCAACCCGATCCGCAGGGTCGTAACCCGACTCCCACGACGCCCAACTCACCGGCCACCGCCCATCAGTCATCCGCTGCGGCCCGAACTGCCGAGTCCGAGCGAACGCGTCCTGCCGCCACGCCTCGGGAATCATCGCCTCCGGCGCCACCGGCCTCCCCGCCGCGATCCCCACCAGATGCGTCCACGAGCGCGGCACGACGTCCACCACCGCGTACCCGCCGCCCCCGAGCGCGACCCACTTCCCCCCGGCGTACTCGTGCGCCAGCTCATGACACGCCACCTGCACAGCCCGCTGCGCGTCCAGCGACACCGCAAGATGCGCGAGCGGATCCTCGAAGTGCGTATCCGCCCCGTGCTGCGACACGAGCACCTGCGGCCGGAACTCCGCCAGCAGCTCCGGCACCACCGCGTGGAACGCCCGCACCCACCCCGCGTCCCCGGTCCCCGCAGGCAGCGCCACGTTCACCGCGGCCCCCTCCCCCGCCCCGGCGCCCGTCTCCTCCGGCCACCCGGTCTGCGGGAACAACGTACGGGGATGCTCGTGCAGCGAGATCGTCAGAACCCGCGGATCCTCCCAGAACGCCGCCTGCACCCCGTCCCCGTGGTGTACGTCGACATCCACATACGCGACCCGCTCGGCCCCCAGCTCCAGCAACCGGGCGATGGCCAGCGAGGCGTCGTTGTACACGCAGAACCCCGACGCGCCCCCGGGCATCGCGTGATGCAGTCCGCCCGCGAAGTTCACGGCGTGCTCGGCATCCCCCCGCCACACCGCCTCCGCCGCCCCCACCGACTGCCCGGCGATCAGCGCGGACACCTCGTGCATCCCCGCGAACGCGGGATCGTCGAGGGTCCCGAGCCCGTACGACGGGTCCGCCGCCGCCGGATCGGCCGACGCGGCCTTCACGGCGTCGATGTAGTCCTCACGATGGACCAGCCGCAGCGTCGACTCCCCGGCCGGCTTGGCCGCGACGACCTCCATCTCCCGGTCGAGCCCGAAAGCCCCCACCAGTTTCCGGGTCAGTGCCAGCCGGACCGGATCCATCGGATGGTCCGGGCCGAAGTCATAGCCCGTTACTGCCTCGTCCCACATCAGCTGTGCGCGGCCGCTCATGCCCGCCACCGTATCTGTCCGGTTGAGCGGCGAACGACCTGGCGTACACGAGCGTCACCAGCACCAACACCATCGGCACGAGCATGGCTCCCCGATAGCTCCAGGCATCGCCCAGAGCACCCACCAAGGGCGAACCGACCAGGAATCCCACGTAATTGAAAATATTGAGCCGCGCGATGGCCGCATCCGAAGCCCCCGGGAACAACCGCCCCGCCGCCGCGAACGTCTGCGGCACCAGCACGCACAGCCCCAGACCCAGCAGCGTGAACCCGAGCATCCCCACCCACGCCCCGGACGCCGAGGCCACCACCGCGAACCCGCCGGCCGCCACCAGCGTCCCGAGCCGTACGACCGCCACGGCCCCGAACCGCCGCACCCCGAAGTCCCCGATGGCCCGCCCCAGCAGCGTCGTCACCATGTACACGTTGTACGGCACCGTGGCCAGCTGCTCCGAGCTGCCCAGCACGTCCTTCAGGTACTTCGCGCTCCAGTTGGAGACGGTCGAGTCCCCGATGTAGGCGAAGGTCATCACCAGACACAGCGGCAGCAGCAGCCTGAAGACGACACCCCCGCCGCTCCTGCCCTGCTCCTCGGCCACGGGCGCCGGATCGCCGTCGACGTACCACCGGCTCCCCACGAACGTCGCCGGCAGCAGCACGGCCACCACCGGCAGGTACGACACCCACAGCGCGAGATGCCAGTGCGCCCCGACCCACGCCAGCGAGGCCCCCAGGATCCCGCCCAGGCTGTACGCGGCATGGAAGCTGAGCATGATGCTGCGCCCGTACGACCGTTGCAGGCTCACCCCGAGCATGTTCATGGAGGCGTCCAGCGCGCCCACGGCCAGCCCGAACGCGCCCAGCGCCACCGCCAGCTCCGCGAGGTGCCCGCCCGCCCCGGCGCCGAGCAGCGCCAGCAGGACGACCGGCTGGGACCAGCGCAGCAGCCGGCTGGGCCGTATCCGCTTCACCAGCTGCTCGGTGGTCACGCTGCCGGCACCGGCGAGGATCGGTACGGCGGCCAGGAAGACCGGCAGCAACGCGTCGGAGACGCCGTACCGGTCCTGGATGGCCGGGATCCGCGTCACCAGCAGGGCGAAGGTGGCGCCCTGAGCGAAGAAGCTGAACGCCAGCGAGGCCCTGCCGCGCCGCAGCACATCAGTCATGGCGGCGAGCGTAGGGCCCCGGGCTACCTGTGGGTAGATCCAGCCAAAGATGAATTTCCCTCAGCTTTACCGAGTGGCGGCGTTACCGAGTGGCGGCGTTACCGACTGACGGCGTTACCGACTGACGGCCTTACGGCATGACGGCTCAGGCGACGACAGCGACTTCGGACGCACCGGCCTCGGACGTCTCGGAGACACCGGCCTCGAGCGTCCCGGCTTCGCCGGCCTCGACCTCGGCGGCCAGCATGCTCTCCATCGGCCCGGCGGCCAGGCCGCCGCTGACCACGAACCCGATCACCATCGCGCCGACGAGGACAACGGTCCCGAGCCACACCATCGTGTCCACGGGAACGGTGTACGCACCCACAACCCGGGCGGCACACTCGGCGAGCAGCACCAGCCCCCAGACGACCGAGAACGCCTTCTCCTTGCTCCGGAAGTCCGCGGACCGGACCGACGCCCCGGAGACCAGCCGCTCCCAGGCGGCCTCCTTGGCCGCGTCGCCCTTCACCAGGAACGGCTTCATGCCCGCGGTCATCATCGGCTTGCCCACCCAGACGGAGGCGAGGATGCCGAAGGCGACGACGCTGCTGACCCCGCTGTCCTTGGCGAGCATCAGCCGCGGGTCACCGGAGACGAAGCTCAGCAGCAGCGAGACGACGTTGACGACCAGGATGAGACCGGCCAGCGCGTTCGTCCTCCGCTCCTTCACCAGGCCCCACACGGTCCTCAGCGCCGGCACCACACTGCTCCAGGCGAGCGCGGCGAAGGTGCTCATCCCGAAGGCGTCCTTGAAGAGGTAGTACGAGCCGAGCGGCACCGCGACGTCCAGGAGCAGCGGCTTGAAGTTGTCCAGCACGCTCGGGTTCTGCTTCTGCTGCCGCTCGGTCCGGCCCTGGGTCCCCGTGTTCTTCGTCATGCCCTCAGCATCGCCGCCGCAGGGGGTCCCCCAGTAGAAACGATCGTCCGGACGTCCGCATGACAATTGTCAGGACTGGACCGATGGCTCAGGTCATACCAGCAGGTCAGCCAACTCGCCCATGGTGGAAAAGAGTTGGTCGGCGCTTGCCAGCTTCGCCGCCGGCGTCATCGCGGTGAACCCGTAGACCGTCATCCCGGCCGCCACGGCCGCCTGGACCCCCAGCGGAGAGTCCTCCACGACCAGACACCGCTGCGGCGACACCCCCATCCGCTCCGCGGCGTACAGGAAGAGATCGGGCGCCGGCTTCCCACGTCCCACGTCCTCGGAGCTGAAGATCCGCTCCTCCGCGAACCAGCGGTCGAGCCCGGTCGTACGGTGCCCGACCCGGATCCGGGCATGACTGCCCGAGGAGGCCACGCAGTACGGCACCCCGTCCGCGGCCAGCTTCTCCAGTACGCCGGCCACGCCCGCCACAGGCTGCAACTCACGCTCGAACGCGGCGAACACGCGCGCGTGGAAGACGTCGTCGAAGTCGTCGGGCAGTCGCTGACCGGTCCGCTGCAGCACGACCTCATGGACCCGGTGCATCGCCGAGCCCATGTAGTCCCGGATGGATTCCTCGTACGACGTCGGGTGCCCCAACTCGGTCAGGTAGGCGGCCAGATGCCGATTGGAGATGGGCTCGCTGTCGACGAGCACCCCGTCATTGTCGAAGATGATCAGGTCAAAGCGCATGGGCCAACCCTAAACGCAGAAAGGCCCACGCCTTCCGGCGTGGGCCTTTCCCAAGAATTGTTCGGCGGTGTCCTACTCTCCCACAGGGTCCCCCCTGCAGTACCATCGGC
>NZ_JBSFJZ010000029.1:0-139532 GCF_053598315.1 Streptomyces sp. NPDC001153 | reverse complement strand
CACTCCTCCGACACGCTCAACGTGCGTGCGGCCGACATCCGCTTCGTCATCAACCAGCTCGGCGCGATCAGCAAGGGCTCCAACCCGGACGTCGACCACGCCAGGCTCCCCACCGGGCTGTCGCACGCCGTGGACATGTCCCGCATCGGGATGTTCGGCTGGTCGCTGGGCGGCGGGGCGGTCGACACCGCCATGCAGCTCGACCACCGTATCGCCGCCGGCGCCGACCTGGACGGTCAGTTCTTCGGCTCGGCGCCGAGCAAGAACCTGGACCGCCCCTTCATGCTCTTCAGCTCCGGCACCCACAACCGCAACAACGACGGGTCGTGGCGCACGCTGTGGTCGCATCTGAAGGGAGACCGGGTCGACATCCAGCTCCAGGGCTCGGCGCACCTGTCCTTCGGCGACACGGAGGCGATGCTGCCACAGGAGGCAAGCCTGCGCGGGCTCTCCCAGGCCCAGCTCCAGCAGATACTCGGCACGCTCGACCCGAACCGCGCGATCGAGATCCAGCGCGTCTACCTCGCCGCCTTCTTCGACAAGGAACTGCGCCACCAGCACAGCGCCCTGCTCGACGGCCCCGACAAGAAATACCCGGAGATCTCCTTCGTCCGCTGAACGGGACATCCGAAGGGCGGCCCTGCATGCGGGCCCGCCCTTCGGATGTGCTGAACCGCGACCGCTTCCTCCGACGCCTCTCCACTTATCCCATCCGGATCCTGCCGTGCCTGCCCTGCGCGCAGACTTCCCCCTGAGCCCCTCCTGCCACGCCCGTGGGGTGACAGTCCCTGCGGCGCAGCCGAAGCGGCCGGTGGTCGCGTGGCCGGCTTGGGCGAGCTCGGACGCGGCGAGCGAGCGCCCGGTCCGGCCAGTATTCATACCTGTTGCCAGCAATGGCCATACCGGGAATACATTCGCCTCGATGTGCATCTTGCGAAATCGGCGCCGAATGGCCGGGCCCGGCCCGCCGTCAAGCAGTGGTGGGACAACCCTCGGTTCGTGCCCCCGTCGCTCTGCGCCGCGCCGACGCCAGGCAACGGCAGCGGTCCTGGTAGGGCGGCCCGGTCCTGGTGGATGCCGTGCTCGACGACGGCGAGGTAGACGTCGCCTGGCGGGCCGCGGCCCAAACGCGTGCGCACGACCGCGATGGCTCCCCCTCGCCGACCAAAATCGATGGCGCCGGAATGCGGTCGCCCCTAGGGTGAGAACCGCTTCACGCAGTGGCTGTTGGCCGCTGCTGTCGGCTCAGTGAGAAACGGGAGGTGTGACCGATGGCTGTCTCTGTGATGGGCGCTGCCCGCATCCGGAAGTTCATCCACTCCACCTCCGCGGTCTCCGGCTGACCACTCGTCATCCTCTTCGCGCCTGTGAGCGCTGTGCCGGGGCCGCCCTGTGAAGGGTTCCCCTTGAATCTCTCTTCTCTTTCGGCTTCTTCCGCTTCGTCTCACCCCCTGGCTCCGTACGGCTGGGACACAGGCTGGGAAGCGGAGTTCGCTCCCTACGCCGAGCAGGGCCTCCTGCCCGGCCGTGTCGTGCGGGTCGACCGCGGGCAGTGCGACGTCGTCACCGCCGGCGGGACCGTCCGCGCCGACACCGAGTTCGTCGTGCCCCGTGACCCGATGAAGGTCGTGTGCACGGGGGACTGGGTCGCGCTCGACCCCGACGGTGATCCGCGGTACGTCCGCGCGTATCTGCCGCGCCGCACCGCCTTCGTGCGCTCCACCTCCTCCAAGCGGTCCGACGGGCAGATCCTCGCGGCCAACGTCGACCACGCCGTCGTCGCCGTCTCCCTCGCCGTCGAGCTCGACCTCGGCCGCATCGAACGGTTCCTCGCCCTGGCCTGGGAGTCCGGCGCCCAGCCCGTCGTCGTCCTCACCAAGGCCGACCTGGTGGCGGACCCGGTCACCCTCGCCCACCTCGTGCAGGACGTGGAGACGAGTGCGCCCGGCGTGCCGGTGCTCACCGTCAGCGCCCTGCACGGGGACGGGCTCGACGTCCTCGTCGCGCTCGTCGGTTCCGGTACGTCCGTGCTGCTGGGCCAGTCCGGCGCGGGCAAGTCCACGCTGGCCAACGCCCTCGTCGGCGCGGACGTCATGGACGTGCGGGCCGCGCGGGACGTCGACGGCAAGGGCCGGCACACCACGACCACCCGCAACCTGCTCACTCTTCCCTCGGGCGGGGTCCTCATCGACACACCCGGGCTGCGGGGCGTCGGCCTGTACGACGCCGAGAGCGGGGTCGGCCAGGTGTTCGCCGAGATCGAGGAACTGGCCGAGCGGTGCCGCTTCCACGACTGCGCCCACGAGACCGAGCCGGACTGCGCGGTGCGCTCCGCCGTGGAGAACGGGGAACTCGCGGTGCGGAGGCTGGAGAGCTACCGGAAGCTGGTGCGGGAGAACCAGTGGATCGTGGCCAAGACCGATGCGCGGGTCCGTGCGGAGCTCCGGCGGGACTGGAGGAGGAAGGGCGCAGAGGGGAGGGCGGCGATGGAGATCAAGCGGGGGCGCTGGAAGTAGTCCCCCAGGTCAGCGCCATGTCCGATTTCCGCTGGCCCCACGTCCTTCACCCGCCGCACACTGGACCACGTGATGGACGAAGACACCAGGTACGAGGCGGTGCGGAGTCGGGACGGGCGGTTCGACGGCGTCTTCTTCTTCGCCGTCGAGACCACCGGGATCTACTGCCGGCCCAGCTGTCCGGCGGTGACGCCGAAGCGGCACAACGTGCGGTTCTTCGCGACGGCCGCCGCCGCGCAGGGGGCCGGGTTCCGGGCCTGCCGGCGGTGCCGGCCGGACGCCGTGCCGGGGTCCGCGGAGTGGAACGTGCGGGCCGACGTCGTCGGTCGGGCCATGCGGCTGATCGCCGACGGCGTCGTGGACCGCGAGGGCGTCGCCGGGCTCGCCGCGCGGCTCGGCTACAGCGCGCGGCAGGTCCAGCGGCAGCTCACCGCGGAACTCGGCGCCGGGCCCGTGGCGCTCGCCCGCGCCCAGCGGGCGCACACCGCGCGGGTGCTGCTGCAGACCACCGAGCTGCCGGTCACCGAGATCGCGTTCGCGTCCGGGTTCGCCAGCGTGCGGCAGTTCAACGACACCGTCCGGGAGGTGTACGCCTCGACGCCGACCGGGCTGCGGGCCGCCGCCCCCGGGGGCCGGGGTGCCTCCCGGGGCCGGGGTGTCCGCCGGGCCGCCCCCGGCGCCGGGATCCCGCTGCGGCTCGCCTACCGCGGGCCCTACCAGGCCGCCGCCGTCTTCGACCAGCTCGCAGCCGAGGCGGTAACCGGTGTCGAGGAGGTTTCCGGGGCGCCGGGCGGCCGTACCCACCGGCGCACGCTGCGGCTGCCGTACGGCACCGGAATCGTCGCCGTCCAGGAGCGCACCAGGGCGGCGAGGACCGGCACCGGCACCCGTCCGGGTGGCTGGCTCGACGCGCGGCTGCACCTCACCGACCCCCGGGACCTGACCACCGCGGTGCAGCGGCTGCGGCGCCTGTTCGACCTCGACGCCGACCCGTACGCCGTCGACGAGCGGCTCGGCGCCGACCCCCGGCTGGGCCCGCTGGTCACCGCCCGGCCCGGGCTGCGCTCGCCCGGCGCCGTGGACCCGGCGGAGGCCGCCGTCCGCGCCCTGACCGGGAAGGACGGCGCGCGAGAGCTGGTGCGGCGGTACGGCAAGGTGCTCGACGCGCCCTGCGGCAGCCTCACCCATCTCTTCCCCGAGCCGGCCGTCCTCGCCGAGGCCGAGCCGGACGGGCCGCTGGGCGCGCTGGCCGCCGCCCTCGCCGACGGCACCGTACGGCTGGACCCGGGCGCCGACCGGGACGACGCGCAGGACGCCCTGCTCGCTCTGCCCGGGATGGACCCGGCCACCGTCGCCGCCGTACGCGTGCGCGCCCTCGGCGATCCGGACGTCGCCCCGCCCGGTGCGGAGGTGCCGGACGACTGGCGGCCCTGGCGCTCGTACGCCGTCCGGCATCTGCGCGTGGCAGGGGAGTGGAACGAGCGATGACAACCGTTTACTGGACGCGACTCGACGCTCCCGTGGGCCGGTTGCTGCTCACCGCCGACGCGGACGGGGCGCTCACCTCGCTGTCCGTGCCCGGGCAGAAGGGCGGGCGGAGCGTGCAGGACGGCTGGCGGCACGACACCGGGCCGTTCCGGGCCGCCGCCGAGCAGCTCACCGCCTACTTCTCCGGTGAACTCAACGAATTCCGGCTGCCGTTGAGTCCGCACGGCACCGAGTTCCGGCAGCGCGTGTGGGCCGCGCTGGACGAGGTGCCGTACGGCGCCACCGTCACCTACGGGGGGATCGCCGCGCGGATCGGCGCCTCCCGCGCGGCGGTTCGTGCCGTCGGCGGGGCCATCGGCGCCAACCCCCTGCTGATCGTGCGCCCGTGCCACCGGGTCATCGGCGCGAACGGATCGATGACCGGGTACGCGGGCGGAGTCGAACGGAAGGTGTGGCTGCTGACCCTGGAGGGCGCGCTCCCCCGCTAGGCCCCGGCCCGGCGGACTTCGGCGCCTCCTCGGCCCGGCCGGAATCCGCTTGTCTACTCCTCCCCGTGCTCCTCCTCCAGGCCCCAGCTGTGCACCCGGCGGGGATGGATGCGGATCACCTCCTCGCTGAAGTGCGGGCCCAAGTCGTGTGGCCCGACGAGGAGTTCGGCATCGCCGCGGATGTCGACGCCGCGCACACGCCAGGGCCGTACGCTCGCGATGTCGTCCACGACCAGGGCGACCTTCGGGTTCTGCTGCAGATTGCGCCACTTCTTCGTCGTGCCCATCGCGTAGCCGCCGATCAGGATCGTGCCGTCGTCCTGGACGACGAAGCCCACCGGGTTCGCCTGCGGCCGGCCGTGCGGGTCGACGGTGGCCATGCGGCCCAGCCGCTGCGACGCCAGATACGCGCGCTCCGCCTCGCTGAATTCGGTCATGACGGCAGCCAAGCACGCCTGCCCGCTCCGCACATCGGCTGCGCGCCCTAGGGCCGCCGTCCTACGCCCGGTTGCGCCGAGCGGGTGGACCGCCGTCGAGGGTGCGGTGGCCGGGCCCCGCCGTGTGGCACGGTCTGCTCCGACGGGCAACGGGGAAGGGTGGGTGCGGAGATGGCCGGTGCCGGACGGATCCTCACGGTGCTGCTGCTGGCGATGCTGCCGGGCACGAGGGCACCGGCCGTGGCCGAGCCGGCGCCGCCGCCCTGGACGGGCAGCTGGGAGACCGCGCCGTCGGGAACCGCTTCCGCACTGCCCGGCGCCGCGATCCGCAACGTCGTCCACCTCAGCGTCGGCGGTACGGCCGTGCGCATCCGGCTCGGAAACCGTTTCGGCACCGCACCACTGCGGCTCGGTGCGGTCACCGTCGCGCTGCGCCGGGGGACCGGCCCGGACGCGGTGCCCGGCACCCTGCGCACCGCCACCTTCCACGGCGCGACGACGGTCACCGTGCCGCCCGGCCAGGACATGGTCACCGACCCGGTGCCGCTGACCGTCCCGGCCGCCGCCGACCTCCTCGTCACCGTGTACACCCCCGAGGACGGCGGCCCCGCCACCTACCACCAGACCGCCCTGCAGACCAGCTACGTCGCCCCGGACGGCGCGGGCCGGGCCGCCGACGAGGACGGCGCCGCCTACACCACCACCGTCAGCCGCTGGTACTACGTCACCGGCGTCGACGTCCTAGGCACCGCCTCGGGCAGCATCGTCGCGTTCGGCGACTCGCTCACCGACGGAAACGGTTCCACCCCCGACACCAACCACCGCTGGCCCGACCGGCTCGCCGAACGGGTGCGTGCGGACGGGTTCGGCGTTCTCAACGCCGGAATCTCCGGTAACCGTTTGCTTCGCGACGGCACCGGACCGAGTGCCCTCACCCGCCTGGACGCCGACGCCCTGGACCGGGCCGGGGTACGGGTCCTGGTCGTCCTGGAGGGCATCAACGACATCAAGGGCACACCGAAGGCCGACGACGTCACCGCCTACGCCGACGCCTACCGCACCCTCGTCGCCCGCGCCCACGCCCGGGGCATCCCTGTCGTCGGTGTCACCCTCACTCCGTACCGGGGCTTTTCCGCCTACACGGACGCCCGCGAGGCCGTACGGCAGCAGGTGAACGCCTTCATCCGCACCGGCGGCATCTTCGACGCGGTCGCCGACGCCGACGCCGCGCTCCGCGACCCGACGGACCCGGCCCGCCTCCTGCCCGCCTACGACCCCGGCGACCACCTGCACTTCAACGACACCGGCATGGCAGTGGTGGCCGAGACGGTGCGCGCGGCGCTGGGCACGGTGCGGTGCGGTGACGGGCGGTCGTGTCGCGGTGCGGCGACGCCGCCGTCCGCCCTCCACGCGCTGCGGTGACAGCCGTGTCCCGATCTGCCGTCCGTCCCGTCAGTCCCGTCCGTCTCCCGTCCGTCTCGTCAGTCCCATCCGTCCGTCCCGTCCGCCCTCGCCGTGGCCCGGCGATCGCTCAGCCCCACAGCACTGCCCCCAGCCACGCCCCCGCGATCAGCAGGCAGGCGAACAGTTCTGCCAGGATGCTGGAGCCGCCCGAGCGCATCGTCGTGCGGACGGCGGCCATCGCCTCGCCGTGCCGGCCCAGGCGCAGCCGCTCGTGCAGATAGATGCCGGCCACGAAGCCCGGCAGAGCGCCCAGCACCGGCAGCAGCACGAAGCCGAGGAACGCCCCGGCGCCCGCGTACACCCCCATCCGCGGTGTGGCGCCGCTCTGGCGGAGCCGGCGCGGGGGCAGCGCCGTGCGGACCGCGAGCGAGAGCAGCAGCACCGCACCGGCCCCCACCAGCACGGCCCAGCTCAGGGACTGCGGATCCGTCAGCGCCCACCACAGCACCGCGGCCCACACCAGCCACGACCCCGGCACCCCTGGCACCAGTACTCCACACAGGCCGAGCGCGATGACCACACCGACCAGCAGGAGTTCCCACACTCCCATCTGCCCAGAGTGCAGGAGAAGGCGGGCGAGGGCACTGCCTACGAACGCGTGACCCAGCCCCGCTCGTACGCGTGCCAGCCCAGCTGCAGCCGGGTCGTCACCCCGGCCAGCTCCATCAGCCGCCGCACCCGGCGCTGCACGGTCCTCAGGCCCAGGTCGAGCTGCTTGGCCACGCTCGCGTCGGTGAGCCCGGCCAGCAGCAGCGACAGCACCTCGAGATCGGTGGCGTCGGGGCCGTCCGGCCGCTCCTCGACCACCCCCGAGGCGCCCAGGCGCAGCGGCAGCGCTTCCCGCCACACCGACTCGAACAGCCCGGCCAACAGCTCCAGCAGCCCGCTGGCGTGCACCACCAGCGCGGCCGGCTCCGCCGTGCGGGAGGTCAGCGGCACCATGGCGAGCGAACGGTCCGCGATCACCAGCTTCGTCGGCACCCGGTCCACCGCCCGCACCCGCTCGTCCCGGCCCAGCGCCGCCGTCAGCTCGGCCAGCCCGTGCGGCAGCTCCAGCACCGCGCGCTCCACCACCACCCGGTAGCGCACCCCGCGCCCGGCCGCCTGCGCCTCCGCCTCGTTCTCCACGCCGGACACGACCACCGGATTGCCGGTCACCAGCGCGCACACCTCCTCGGCCGCCCCCAGCTGCAGCTGGAGAAAGCGCTGGGCGACCGCCGAGGCACCGGTCACCACCTCCACCAGGTCGTGCACCGCAGGCTCGGCCGCCGCCGCCCGGTACTCCTCCGCGAGCAGCGCCGCCGCCAGCTCGGCCTTCTCCAGCTCGTGCCGGTGCTGCGTGAGCAGCGCGCCCAGCGCGACCCCGGGCGGCGCCGCCACCCAGCGGCCCGGCCGGGCCGGGGACTGGGCGGCGAGCCCCTGCCGCTCCAGCCGGCGCAGCGCCCGCTCGGCGTCCGGCTCGGACAGCGTCAGGCGCCGCGCCAGATCGGTCACGTCGGCCGCGCCCACGGACACCAGCGCCCGGTACGCCGCCTCGTGTGTGTCGTCCAGCCCTATCGCCGCCAGCATCGGCCCACGTCCCTCCCCTGGAACCGGCCTGGAACCCAGGCCCGCAACCCGCCACCGACAAGCCGTCACGACGGGCCCGGCCTGGCGGAAACCGGCCACGGCGCAAACCCGCCGCGGAACATCATCGCCGTACCGGAGGTGGGTCTGCCAAGGTGGCAGCACCGCGGGGCGCGGGCGGCGCGCTCGATTCACAGCCGCGTCCCAGGAAACCAAGCCACAATCCCGCCATCCGACCGGTGCCCTGCCGCGGCCCGGTTCTCCGGAGCGTGGCCCGGGCCCGGACGTGTGCGAGCCATGCGAAGGGGATCCGGGGCCGGGCCACTTGGGACGTCGCCGGGCGGTCCTCCCGTGGGGGGTGGGGCCGCCCGGCGGCCATCTGCCCTCTCTCGTACGGCTGTTCACTCCTTCACCCGACACGCCGTACGGCGCGGCCGGGTGCACCGGATTTTCCCGATGCTCCGTTTTCATACGGCCCGTGCGGTGGACAATCAGGGGCATGAGCCAGCAGGGGGGAAGGCCCGCCCGTCCTGAGGACGACTGGTGGGGACAGCTGTACGACGACTCCACCGAGGACACGGGACCAACGGCCGCGCCCGACACCCTGGACGACCGCTTCGCCTCCGCGAAGTACACGGTGACGGACCTGCCGTTCCCGGCACCGCGCAGGTGGAATGCCGACGGCGCGGCACGCGGAGACGACGGCGGGGCGGGCGGCAGGGAGTCCCCGGAGCCCGCGGTGCCGTCGCAACGCGCGGCCCAGGACCCCGCCGCCGTTACCCCGGCTGCCGAGGAGCCCCCCGCGGTTCCTCCCCCCGCGCCGCCCCGCCAGGGGTCCCCCTGGGAGCCTCCTCCGGCCGCACCCCCGACCCCGTCGACGCTGTCCCCGGCCGCCGGCCACACGGAACCGACCCCGACACCGACCGCACCCACCGACCGACCCCTCTCCCCACCGAAGACACCGTCACCCGCCCGCCCGGACCAGCCCCCACCCCCACCACCCGCGCCGTTCCCCGATCCGCAAATCCCGCCGACGCCCCCCGACCCGCAGCTCCCGGACGTGCATGCCGCCGCGGCGGGCGTCGGCGGTCGGGCCGTCGAGGCTGCCGTCGCCTCGCCCGTGCCCCCGCCCCCCTCCGCCGTCGACTACGTCGGCTCCGGTCCGCCCACCTACGACCCCGAGCCCACCGCGCTGCCGGCCGTCGATCCGGACGGGCTGGGGGAGTTGGTCGCGGACACGGTGCTGGACGGTGCGCGGTACGGGGCGTGCACCCTGCGGGCGGTGTCGATGCGCGGGGACTCGGCGCGGTACCGGGGCGAGCCGCGCCGGGACTCGCTGCTCACCGCCCGGTTCGGGACGGGGCGGCAGGCGCTGGTGCTCGTCGCGATGGCGACCGGGGTGCGGGGCGCACCGGGTGCGCATCTGGCGGCGGCCGAGGCGTGCCGGTGGATCGGGCGGGCCGTGGGCCGCAGTCATCAGCGGCTCGTGGAGGACATCCGGGCGGCCCGGCGCGGCGACCTGAAGTCGGGGCTGCACCGGCTGACCGACCGCAGCCTCGGCATGCTCCGCGCGAGCGCCGCCGAACAGGGAGTCGACCCGGAGGAGTACTCGGCGAGCCTGCGTTGTCTGCTGGTGTCCGCCGACCCCGACTGCCGTACGCGCGTGTTCTTCGGCGTCGGCGACGGCGGCCTGTTCCGGCTGCGGGACGGCGCGTGGCAGGACATCGAGCCGGAGGCGTCACCGGCCGACACCGCCGGCGGCTCGGTCGTGGGTTTCGGCTCCCCGGCGAAAACGTTTGCCGAAACCCCCGATGGCGACCGGCTCACCATGGACTTCGGTATCCCGACCCCGCCGAGCCCGTACGAACCGGCGCCCGAGCCGCCCCGCGAGCCGTTCCGGTTCCGCGCCTCGGTGGCCCGCCCGGGTGATGCCCTGGTGATGTGCACCGCGGGTCTGGCCGATCCGCTGCGCGGCGAGGCCGCCCTCTGCGCCTACCTGGCTCGCCGCTGGTCCGGCCGGACCCCGCCCGGGCTCGCCGCGTTCCTCGCCGACGCCCAGGTTCGGGTGAAGGGTTACGCCGACGACCGTACGGCGGCGGCCGTGTGGGAGGCGTAACCGTTTCCCCTGTGCATCCATGGGTGCATGGCCAAACAGAACGTAGCGGAGCAGTTCGTCGACATCCTCGTCCGCGCCGGAGTGCGACGCCTCTACGGCGTGGTCGGGGACAGTCTCAACCCGGTGGTGGACGCCGTCCGCCGCAACGCCGCCATCGACTGGATCCACGTACGCCACGAGGAGACCGCCGCCTTCGCGGCCGGCGCCGAGGCGCAGATCACCGGGAAGCTGGCGGCCTGCGCCGGCTCCTGCGGCCCGGGCAACCTGCACCTGATCAACGGCTTGTACGACGCGCACCGCTCCATGGCCCCGGTGCTCGCGCTCGCCTCCCACATCCCGTCCAGCGAGATCGGCCTCGGCTACTTCCAGGAGACCCACCCCGACCGGCTCTTCCAGGAGTGCAGCCACTACAGCGAGCTGATCTCCAGCCCGAAGCAGATGCCCCGGCTGCTGCAGACCGCCATCCAGCACGCGGTCGGGCGGAGCGGGGTGAGCGTGGTCGCGCTGCCCGGCGACATCGCCGCCCAGCCGGCCCCGGAGAAGGCCGCGCAGAGCGCCCTCGTCGCCTCCCGGCCGACGGTCCGGCCCGGCGACGCCGAGATCGACGCGCTGGTGGAGATGATCGACGCGGCGGACCGGGTAACCCTTTTCTGCGGCAGCGGCACGGCGGGCGCGCACGCGGAGGTCATGGAGTTCGCCGGGAAGATCAAGTCTCCGGTGGGACACGCGCTGCGGGGCAAGGAGTTCATCCAGTACGACAACCCGTACGACGTCGGTATGAGCGGGCTGCTCGGCTACGGCGCCGCCTACGAGGCCACCCACGAGTGCGACCTGCTGATCCTGCTCGGCACCGATTTCCCGTACAACGCCTTCCTCCCCGACGACGTGCGGATCGCGCAGGTCGACGTGCGGCCCGAGGTGCTCGGCCGCCGCTCCCGCCTCGACCTCGCCGTGTGGGGCGAGGTGCGCGAGACGCTGAGCTGCCTGATCCCTCGGGTGCGGGAGAAGACCGACCGGCGCTTCCTCGACCGGATGCTGAAGAAGCACGCCGACGCGCTGGAGGGCGTGGTCCGGGCCTACACCCGCAAGGTGGACAAGCACGTCCCGATCCACCCCGAGTACGTGGCCGCCGTCCTCGACGAAGTCGCCGACGGCGAAGCGGTGTTCACCGTCGACACCGGGATGTGCAATGTGTGGGCCGCGCGGTACCTCTCGCCCAACGGACGGCGCAGGATCATCGGTTCGTTCTCGCACGGGTCGATGGCGAACGCGCTGCCCATGGCGATCGGCGCCCAGTTCACCGATCGGCGCCGGCAGGTGGTCTCCGTGTCCGGCGACGGCGGCTTCTCCATGCTGATGGGCGACTTCCTGACCCTCGTGCAGTACGAGCTGCCCGTCAAGGTCGTGCTGTTCAACAACTCCTCCCTGGGCATGGTCGAACTGGAGATGCTGGTCTCCGGGCTGCCCTCCTACGGCACCACCAACACCAACCCCGACTTCGCCGCCGTCGCCCGCGCCTGCGGTGCCCACGGGATCCGGGTGGAGAAGCCCAAGCAGCTCGCCGGCGCGCTCAAGGACGCCTTCCGGCACAAGGGACCGGCCCTGGTGGACATCGTCACCGACCCCAACGCCCTGTCCATCCCGCCGAAGATCAGCGCCGAGATGGTCACCGGGTTCGCGCTGTCCGCCTCCAAGATCGTGCTGGACGGCGGCGTGGGCCGCATGCTCCAGATGGCCCGCTCCAACCTGCGCAACGTGCCGCGCCCCTGAGGGGGACAGCAGGGAGTGGATTTCGGCCACTTTCACGGCGTGTGACGGCGTGCCGACGGCCGGTGCCGGGCGCATCTGCCCGGCCGTCCCGGGGCGTCCGTGGCGCCCAGGGCCCTGAGGGGAGGCGGCCACCCGGGTGCGGCGCGGCCCGGTGGCCGGCCCGGGCGCCGTACGGCGGTGGCCGAACCGCCGGTCATCGGGCATGCGTGATGACTGCCTGTGTGCGTGCTGGGCAAGCATCCCCCGTGAACGTGTTCGACCAGGAGGGGCAGGGTCCAGCGGCGTGCGGGCGGGGGTCATGAAGAGTCAGGCACGAGGGGGCGGTCCCGCGGTCGTCGGGGGCTCCTCGGCGGCGACGGGGGAAGAGGCCGGCACCATCACGGGGCGCGCGCACCGGATCCGGCGCAGGCTGGGGCGGGCGGATCTCAAGGCGGTGCCCGAGGCCCGCCGGGAGGTGCGCGAACTGCTGCGGCACTGGGGGAAACCGGGCCGTTCGGAGATCGCCGAACTGCTCACCAGCGAACTGGTCACCAACGCGCTCGTCCACACCGACGACGACGCGGTCCTCACGGCGGTCGTGGAGCCGGGGGGACTGCGCGTGGAGGTACGGGACTTCGTGGCCCGCAGACCGGAGCTGAGAGGCCCGGACTCGGACGACGACACCCATGGGCGGGGGCTGATGCTGGTGCAGTCCCTCGCGGACGCCTGGGGTGTGCGGCCGCACGGGGTGGGCAAGTCGGTGTGGTTCGAACTGGGCGCCGAGGCCGCGTGACGCTCCGCGGGACGCGGGTTCACCGAGTGCGGGTCCGTTGCGGCTGGTCGCGCAGTTCTCCGCGCCCCTCGGGAGGTTGCACTTCCGTCGGTTTCGACGCGCCCCGTCCCTGTGGGCTGCCGTCGAGGCGGCGCGGTCGCCTGACAGGGGACGGGCCGCGGCACGGGCCGGGCGGGTGGCGGCCTGGGCGGACGGGCCGGGCGGGTGGCGGCCTGGGCGGACGGGCCGTGTGGGAAACGGGCCGTGTGGGAAACGGGCCGGGGGCGTGACCCGTGCGGTCACGCCCCCGGCCCGTCATGAGCGGTGGTCCTAGCCGAACTGCTGCTCCAGGTCCTTCAGCTTGCGCTCCAGGGAGTCGAGCCGCGGCAGGGCCATGGTGTCGTCCTCGGCGGTGAGGTCGACGGTCACCTGCTCAGCGGACCCGCTGCGGACCGGCTGCAGGGAGGGACGGGCGCGTACGGGCAGCTGTTCCGCGGTCGATATGGCAGGCTCCGCGGTCGCCTGGGCGGGGCCGCGCTCCACGGCCTGCACCTCCACCTCGACCTGCCGCCCGCCCCGGCTGACGAAGCCGCGGTGGCCCCGGCTGATCGCCTTCAGCTGGGCGCGCTCGATCCGCTGCTGGTCGCGCCGGCGCTGCCGCGTCTCCTCCTTCTGGCGCCTGTCGTCGCGGACCTCCTCGACCGCCTCGTCCAGGCTGCGCACGCCCTCCAGGAGCATCAGCGACCAGGCCCTGTAGGTCTCACGGGGGGCGCGCAGCCAGCGCACGATACGGATCTGCGGCAGCGGACGAGGCACCAGGCCCTGCTCGCGCAGCGCGGCCCGGCGGGTCTGCTTCAGCGCCCGGTCGAACAGGACGGCCGCCGACAGCGACATACCGGAGAAGAACTGCGGCGCGCCCGCGTGGCCGGCGCCCCGGGGCGCGTGCACCCAGTTGAACCAGGCCGCCGCCGCGGCGAACATCCACACGAGGATCCGGGAGCCGAGGGCCGCGTCACCGTGGCTGGCCTCGCGCACCGCGAGGACGGAGCAGAACATCGCGGCGCCGTCCAGGCCGAACGGCACCAGGTACTGCCAGCCGCCGGTCAGCCCCAGGTTCTGTTCGCCGAAGCCGACGAGGCCGTGGAAGGACAGGGCGGCCGCGACCGCCGCACAGCAGAACAGGAGCACGTAGGAGGCCGTGCCGTAGATGGCCTCCTTGCGTCTGCGGCGCTCCTCGCTGCGCTCCCAGGAGTCGTCCGCGCTCGCGTTCTCCCCGGAGGAGCGCTTGCCGCGCGCGAGCACCGCCACCGCCGCCAGCATTCCCAGGAGCAGTACGGCGCCCGGAAGCAGCCAGTTCAGCGATATGTCGGTCAGTCTCATCAGGGGTCCCTTGCATTGGGATAGGGCGTAACGCCCGCCATAGTGGCCCACTCCCGAGGGCCCTCAGGGGGTTTCGGGGCAAGAGGCCGCCAAGGAAGTGCAAGGGGATGCCCAGGACGGCGTTCTGCTCGAACTGCCGCTTGAGGGGCGGGAGTTGAGTTCGAATAAGACTACCCGCACGGGCGGTTCCCGGGAAAGTTCCCGTAGCGTGTGGGGGAGTTGTGAATCGACTGTCCGATGATCTTAGTGGACCCGGGCCGGTGTCGTTTCACCGTCGGTCCTTGATCGCGGGCCGAATTACATAGGTAAGGCTAACCTTATCGGTTCTGTGTGAATTTGAACTGGCGCCCCGGGCGCCTAAGGTGCTTGACGGACAGGTGACAACCTGCCGTTAATGACCCAAGTACCGACAAGCCGCCAGGAGGGACCGTGAAGCAGACCGCGCAGGCCTCCGCCGGGGCGGGGGCACCGGAGCGCGCGACGCCGCCCGGTGACGTCCGGGTGCCGCCGCAGCCGCGCGCGGCCGACGCCCCGGACGGCTTCCGTGCGCGGGACACCGCCGTGCCCGCCGCGCGCGGGGAGCACACGCACAGTGAGCGGCCGATTCCCCAGCCGCGGCCGGCGGTGCAGCGCTCCTCGGTGCGCGGGCAGATCCTGGACGCGCTGCGCACGGCGCTGGTGACCGGGGAGCTGAAGCCGGGCGAGGTCTACTCGGCTCCGGTGCTCGGCGAGCGGTTCGGCGTCTCGGCCACGCCCGTGCGGGAGGCCATGCAGCAGCTCGCCCTGGAGGGCGCGGTCGAGGTCGTGCCCAACCGCGGGTTCCGGGTGGTCGAGCGGGGAGCGCGGGAACTCGCCGAGCTGGCGGAGGTGCGGGCGCTCATCGAGGTGCCGGTGCTGCTGCGGCTGGCCCGGACCGTGCCGGGTGAGCGGTGGGCCGAACTGCGTCCGCTCGCGGAGGAGACGGTACGCGCGGCGGCCTCCGGCTGCCCGGCGACGTACGGGGAGTCCGACCGCGCCTTCCACCGCGCCCTGCTCGCCCTGTCGGGCAACGAGCAGCTGGTCGGCATCGCGTCCGATCTGCACCGGCGCTCGCAGTGGCCGCCGGTCCGGCGCGGCCCGGCGTATCTGGTGGCGGACGCGACCGAGCACATGGCTCTGCTGGACGCGCTGATCGCCGGGGACGTGGATGTGGTGCGGGGGCTGGTCGCGCAGCACTTCGCGGGTGTGGGCTGAGGAGGCCGGACAGGGCGCGTCGGGGTCCGGGCCGTCTTCCGGGCGCGGGTCCGTCGTGGCTGGTCGCGCCCACGCGGCGGAGCCGCACACCGGCACGGCCCCGCGCCCTTTGCGGGGCGTACCCGCACCCGGCATCGAGCCCGCTCCCACTCTCCCTTACGCCGTGGCCGCCCCCGGTACCGGCGGAGCCGCACGCCGGCACGGCCCCGCGCCCTTTGCGGGGCGTACCCGCGCCCGGCATCGAGTCCGCCCCCGCTCTTCCCTGCGCCGTGGCCGCCCCCGGTGCCGGCGGAGCCAACTGCGGCGGAGCCGCACACCGGCACGGCCCCGCGCCCTTTGCGGGGCGTACCCGCGCCCGGCATCGAGCCCGCCCCCGCTCTCCCCTGCGCCGTGGCCGCCCCCGGTGCCGGCGGAGACGACTGCGGCGGAGCCGCACGCCGGCACGGCCCCGCGCCCTTTTCGGGGCGTATCCGCGCCCGGCATCGAGCCCGCCCCCACTCTCCCTTACGCCGTGGCCGCACCCGGCATCGAGCTCGCCCCACTTTCCCCTACGCCGTGGCCGCCCCCGGCGTCGGCGGAGACAACTGCCGTGCCAGCCATGTCGGTACACCCCCGAGCAGCCGGAACAACCGCCGGGCCTCCTCCCGCAACCGCGAGGCCTCCGGCTCGGATTCCGCGTCGGCCAGTGAAGCCAGCGCGGGCGCGGTGCCCACCAGGTAGCCCAACTCCTCGCGGATCCGCAGCGATTCGGCGAAGCCATGCCGTGCCTCGGTCAACTCGCCGTCGCGCAGGGCGAGTCCGGCGAGATGCCGCCAGGTGAAGGACAGCAACAGCGGATCCGCGTGCGCGGTGGCGCCCGCGTGCGCCCGGCGGTACGCGGCGCGGGCCGCCTGCGGGGACCGGGTCAGGTTCTCCGCGATCAGGCCCCGGCGGAAGTCCAGCAGGGCCCGGCCCGGCGCCCCCGGAGGGATCAGCGCCGCCCCTCGCCCCAGCGCGGCCCGCGCCTCGTCCGCGCGGTCCCGGACGCCGTGCAGCGTTGCCGTGTAGGCGAGTTGGCCGCGCTCGCAGGCGGCGGCCCCCCGCTCCTCGTCGGTGTGCGCGAGCGCCTCCGCCGTCCGCAGGGCGTCCTCCGCGTCCTCCCAGCCCCGCTCGGTGTACAGACAGCGTTCGACCAGCAGCGCGGCCCGCTGCAGGGCCGCTGCGGCGGTGTCCCGCGGCAGCAGGGCCGCCGCGTCCGCCCAGCAGGCCCGCGAGCGCAACCGCCATACCGCGGTCTGGAGCGGATCGTCACCGGCGGTCGTTCCGTTACCAGACATGGCGGTATGCGCCACGTTGCCCTCCCCGAGCACGCCATCGAGCTGTTGAGTGGTGGCGGCATTCCAGCACCAATCGCCGGGCCGGGCCAAGAGGGTGGGTGAAAGATTTCACAAAGTCGTGGGGCGCGGGCGTGACCGGGCGTGGCCGCCGCACGCCCCGGCGACCTCAGCTCATGCGCAGGGCGAGGAAGAAGTCGAGCTTGTCCTCCAGGCGCGACAGGTCCCGTCCCGTCAACTGCTCGATCCGGCCGACCCGGTAGCGCAGTGTGTTGACGTGCAGGTGGAGCCGGGTGGCGCAGCGGGTCCAGGAGCCGTCGCAGTCCAGGAACGCCTCCAGGGTGGGGATCAGCTCGGCCCGGTGGCGGCGGTCGTAGTCCGTCAGCGGGTCCAGCAGGCGGGCCGTGAAGGCGCGGCGGACGTCGTCCGGGACGAAGGGGAGCAGCAGGACGTGCGAGGCCAGCTCCTGGTGCCCCGCCGCGCAGACCCGGCCCGGGCGGGCGGCCGCCACCCGGCGGGCGTGCCGGGCCTCCTCCAGGGCGCCGCGCAGGCCCTCCGCGGAGTGCACGGCCGCGCTGACGCCGAGGGTGAGCCGCCCGTCGTCGTTCAGGCCCGCCGAGAGCGTCTCCCGCACCGACTGCAGCAGGGAGTCGGCCAGCAGCCCGGTCTCCGAGCCGTCGTGCTCGGCGGAGACCGCCGGGAGCGGCACCAGGGCGATCGCCTCGTCGCCGGTGTGGGCGACGGCGATCCGGTCGGACGGCTCCGGGCCGGTCGACTGCGGGTCGACCAGCACCTCCTCCAGGAGGGACTGGGCGACCGGGCCGCCCTCGACCCCGTCGCCCTCCCACTCCACGCGGGCCACCACGACCTGCCAGTGCGGGGCCGTGCCGAGCCCGGGCAGCAGCACCGGGGCGGCCACCCGCAGGCGGGCCGCGATCTCGGCCGGTGCGGCACCCGTCTGGACCAGCTCCAGGACCTCCTGGGCGAGCCGGCGCCGCACCGTGCGCGCCGCGTCCCGGCGGTCCCGCTCGACCGAGATCAGCTGGGTGACGCCCTGCAGCAGGTCCAGCCGCTCCTCGGGCCAGTCGCCCGCGTCCGCCTCGACGGCCAGCAGCCAGTCCGACAGCACCGTCTCGCGGACATCGCGGGCGGCCTGCGGGGAGCGGCCGGAGGAGCGGATCGGGAAGAGGGAGTAGGTGGCTCCGCCGAGCAGGACGCGGTGCGGGCCGCGGCGGCCGGTGCGGGTGGCGGCCAGGTGCTCGGCGGCGAGTCTGGCGCAGGTCTCGGCGGGCAGCGCCGGGCCCCCGACCTTGGAGCCGGCGATCAGCCGGCCGGTCGGGGCGAGCACCCAGGCGCGCAGGTCCAGGTCGGTGCCGAGCAGGTCCAGGACCACGTCCGGGCCGCCGCCCGCCGGGCCCGAGGTCATCATCCGCCGGTGCCGGTCCACCACGGCCGCCAGGTCCCCGGCGCGCTCGCCGGAGACCTGCCGTACGACGTGCTCGGTGATCGTGGCGAAGGCCACCGACTCGTGCACCGCGAACAACGGCAGCCGGTGCCTGGCGCAGGCGAGCACCAGGTCGTCCGGGATGTCGCCCAGCTCCGCCTCGCCGGCGGCGAGCGCCGCCACCCCGGCCTGCACCAGGATCCGTACGAACGGCTCGGAGTCGGTGGCGTCCTTGCGCCAGGCGAGGCCGGTCAGCACCAGCTCGCCCCCGGAGAGATAGCGGCTCGGGTCGCGCAGGTCCGTGGTCATGACCCCGCGTACCGAACGGTCCAGCTCGTCCTCGCCGCCGAGCAGCCGCAGGCCCAGCGCATCAGTGTCCAAAAGTGCGCGCAGCCGCATCTCGTCGCCGCCGTTCTTTGTCTCGAAACCTACGATGGATCTTGGAGGGTGACGGGGTGGTCACCCGGAACCCGACGCCCGGGGACGCATTCGGCGGTCCTCCTGCTGTTTCCTGCGTTTCTCCAGGAAAACCGAGAGGTTGCCGATGTCCTCCGTTCATACGAATCTACAAGATGCTCGCCGTGGCCAGCGAACTCCTTCATGGTTTCGGTGACTGACCCCGCTGGAGTGGGGGGCGGTGTACTGAGTCCACTCCGCGTTAACAGCACATGAACGAGCCGCGCACGCCGCAGACGGATTGGCTCAATCTGAACGACCCATTGAGACGAAGAAGAGAGCCGGTCATGGACTTCCTTCGCCCTGCCAGCTGGGAGGAGGCGCTCGCCGCGAAGGCCGAGCACCCTACCGCTGTGCCGATCGCGGGTGGCACCGATGTGATGGTCGAGATCAACTTCGACCACCGCCGGCCCGAGTATCTGCTCGACCTGAACCGCATCGGTGACCTCTACGAGTGGGAGGTCGGCGAGGAAAGCGTACGGCTGGGTGCCTCCGTGCCGTACACCAAGATCATGGAGAGCCTCCGCGCGGAGCTGCCGGGTCTCGCGCTCGCCTCGCACACCGTCGCCTCCCCGCAGATCCGCAACCGCGGCGGCGTCGGCGGCAACCTCGGCACGGCCTCGCCCGCCGGTGACGCCCACCCCGCGCTGCTCGCGGCCGGCGCCGAGGTCGAGGTGGAGTCGGCGGCCCGTGGCACCCGTCTCATCCCGATCGACGAGTTCTACACCGGCGTCAAGCGCAACGCGCTCCAGCCCGACGAGCTGATCCGCGCCGTCCACGTCAGGAAGGCCGACGGACCGCAGCAGTACTCCAAGGTCGGCACCCGCAACGCCATGGTCATCGCCGTGTGCGCCTTCGGCCTCGCCCTGCACCCCGAGACCCGTACGGTCCGGACCGGCATCGGCTCGGCCGCGCCCACGCCCGTACGGGCCAGGACCGCCGAGGAGTTCCTGAACGCGGCGCTCGAAGAGGGCGGCTTCTGGGACAACGGAAAGATCATCACCCCGTCGGTCGCCAAGCAGTTCGCCGACCTGTGCTCGGCCGCCTGCAACCCGATCGACGACGTCCGGGGCACGGCGAGCTACCGCCGCCACGCGGTCGGCGTGATGGCCCGCCGGACGCTCACCTGGACCTGGGAGTCGTACCGCGGCGCCCGCCGCACCTCGGAGGGAGCTGCGTAATGCGCGTCAACTTCACCGTCAACGGACGTCCGCAGGAGGCCGACGACGTCTGGGAGGGCGAGTCCCTGCTGTACGTCCTGCGTGAGCGCCTCGGCCTGCCGGGCTCGAAGAACGCCTGCGAGCAGGGCGAGTGCGGCTCCTGCACCGTGCGCCTGGACGGCGTGCCGGTCTGTTCCTGCCTGGTCGCGGCCGGCCAGGTCGAGGGCCGCGACGTGGTGACCGTCGAGGGCCTGGCGGACTACGCCAAGCAGCGCGCCGAGGGCGGCTGCGCGTCCGGCGCCTGTGGGACGACCCTGCAGGACGCCCAGCCGGTGGTCCCCCCGGGCGAAGCCTGGGGGAGGAAGGCCACGGGCACCGACTCGCAGACCGGCGAGGGCGGCGAACTCTCCGCGATCCAGCAGGCGTTCATCGACGCGGGCGCCGTCCAGTGCGGCTTCTGCACCCCGGGTCTGCTCGTCGCCTCCGACGAACTCCTGGAGCGCAACCCGAACCCGTCCGACGCGGACATCCGCGAGGCGCTGTCGGGCAACCTGTGCCGCTGCACGGGTTACGAGAAGATCATGGACGCGGTCCGCCTGGCGGCCGCCCGCCAGTCCGAGGGGGTCTGAGATGCCGGCCAACGGCGCTCCTACGAAGATCACGCAGGGCTCGCAGACCAAGGGCGGCATCGGCGAGTCCACGCTCCGCCCGGACGGCACCCTCAAGGTCACCGGCGAGTTCGCGTACTCCTCCGACATGTGGCACGAGGACATGCTGTGGGGCCAGATCCTGCGCTCCACCGTCGCGCACGCCGAGATCGTCTCCATCGACACCTCCGAGGCCCTGGCGACGGCGGGCGTGTACGCGGTCCTGACGTACGACGACCTGCCCACCGAGGTGAAGAACTACGGCCTGGAGATCCAGGACACCCCGGTCCTCGCGCACGGCAAGGTACGCCACCACGGCGAGCCGGTCGCCCTCGTCGCCGCCGACCACCCGGAGACGGCCCGCCGCGCCGCCGCGAAGATCAAGGTGGAGTACCGCGAACTCCCGGTCGTCACCGACGAGAAGTCGGCCCTGGCCCCGGACGCGATCCTCGTCCACGAGAACCGCGACGACCACCACATCGGGCACGTCCCGCACCCGAACATCGTCCACCGCCAGCCGATCATCCGCGGCGATGTGGCAGAGGCGCGCAAGCGGGCCGACGTGATCGTCGAGGGCGAGTACACCTTCGGCATGCAGGACCAGGCCTTCCTCGGCCCCGAGTCCGGCCTCGCCGTACCGGAGGAGGACGGCGGCGTCCACCTCTACATCGCCACCCAGTGGCTCCACTCCGACCTGCGCCAGATCGCGCCCGTCCTCGGCCTGCCCGAGGAGAAGGTGCGCATGACGCTGGCCGGCGTCGGCGGCGCGTTCGGCGGCCGCGAGGACCTGTCGATGCAGATCCACGCCTGCCTGCTCGCCCTGCGCACCGGCAAGCCCGTCAAGATCGTCTACAACCGGTTCGAGTCCTTCTTCGGGCACGTCCACCGCCACCCGGCGAAGCTCTACTACGAGCACGGCGCCACCAAGGACGGCAAGCTCACCCACCTGAAGTGCCGGATCGTCCTGGACGGCGGCGCGTACGCCTCCGCCTCCCCGGCGGTCGTCGGCAACGCCTCCTCGCTGTCGGTCGGGCCGTACGTCGTGGACGACGTCGACATCGAGGCCATCGCCCTCTACACCAACAACCCGCCCTGCGGCGCCATGCGCGGCTTCGGCGCGGTCCAGGCGTGCTTCGCCTACGAGGCGCAGATGGACAAGCTGGCGAAGAAGCTGGGCATGGACCCGGTGGAGTTCCGGCAGCTCAACGCGATGGAGCAGGGGACCGTCATGCCGACCGGGCAGCCGGTCGACTCCCCGGCCCCGGTCGCCGAACTCCTGCGCCGCGTCAAGGCGATGCCGCTGCCGCCCGAGCGCCAGTGGGAGTCCAGCGAGGGCGCCGACGTACGGCAGCTGCCCGGCGGCCTGTCCAACACCACGCACGGCGAGGGCGTCGTACGCGGCATCGGTTACGCGGTCGGCATCAAGAACGTCGGCTTCTCCGAGGGCTTCGACGACTACTCCACCGCCAAGGTGCGGATGGAGGTCGTGGGCGGCGAGCCGGTCGCGACCGTGCACACCGCGATGGCGGAGGTCGGCCAGGGCGGTGTCACCGTCCACGCGCAGATCGCCCGCACCGAGCTCGGCGTCACCCAGGTGACCATCCACCCCGCCGACACGCAGGTCGGTTCCGCGGGTTCGACCTCGGCCTCCCGGCAGACGTACGTCACGGGCGGCGCCGTGAAGAACGCCTGCGAGCTCGTCCGCGAGAAGGTCCTGGAGATCGGGCGCCGCAAGTTCGGCACCTACCACCCGGCCTGGGCGACCGCAGAACTCCTGCTGGAGGGCGGCAAGGTCGTCACCGACGGCGGCGAGGTCCTCGGCGACCTGGTCGACGTCCTTCAGGACGAGGCCGTGGAGGTCGAGGAGGTGTGGCGGCACCGGCCGACCGAGGCCTTCGACCTGCGCACCGGCCAGGGCAACGGACACGTCCAGTACTCCTTCGCGGCGCACCGCGCGGTGGTCGAGGTCGACACCGAGCTCGGCCTGGTCAAGGTCATCGAGCTGGCCTGCGCCCAGGACGTCGGCAAGGCGCTCAACCCGCTCTCCGTCATCGGCCAGATCCAGGGCGGCACGACCCAGGGCCTGGGCGTGGCGGTGATGGAGGAGATCATCGTCGATCCCAAGACCGCCAAGGTCAGGAACCCCTCCTTCACGGACTACCTGATCCCCACGATTCTCGACACGCCGACCATCCCGGTCGACGTGCTCGAACTCGCCGACGACCACGCCCCGTACGGGCTGCGCGGCATCGGCGAGGCCCCGACCCTGTCGTCCACTCCGGCCGTCCTCGCGGCGATCCGGAACGCGACGGGGCTGGAGCTCAACCGCACTCCGGTGCGGCCCGAGCACCTCACGGGAACCGCGTAACACCCAGAAGCTCTCCGGGCGGCGCAGGGAACATCACACACTCCGCCGCGCCGCCCGGAGGAACCCCCTTTGAGTTCCGCACCGCTCGCGGTCCTTGAAGTACCAGGAAATTCGTTCGTCTCGGGCCGTCCCCCGGGTCGTCCATTCCCAAATCCCGTGACCGTAGAGGCGGTTGCACGGGTGCCCCTGTGAACCTTGGGAGATGGCACCATGACCCAGCAGTCAGTGGAGCCCACGACCTCCGCCGAAGACGCGGGCGCGGGTTCGCGTCCGTCGGCCGGCAGGTCGTGGCTCGACCGGTACTTCCACATATCCGAAAGAGGATCCACCATCGCGACCGAGGTCCGCGGTGGCGTCACCACCTTCATGGCGATGGCGTACATCCTTCTGCTCAACCCGGTGATCCTCAGTGGCGCGGACAAGTCCGGCGACTCTCTGGGACAGAAGGCCCTCATCACGGCCACCGCGCTCGGCGCGGCGGCCACCACCCTCCTCATGGGCTGGATCGGCAAGGCGCCGCTCGCCATGGCCGCCGGACTCTCCGTCTCCGGTGTGCTGGCCGGTCTGGTCATGGGAACCAAGACCCTGACATGGGCTCAGGGCCTGGGCATGTGCATCGCGTACGGCGCCGTGATCATGTTGTTGGTGGTCACCGGTCTCCGCGAGATGATCATGAACGCGATCCCGCTGCCGCTCAAGCACGGCATCACGATGGGCATCGGTCTGTTCATCGCGTTCATCGGCCTGGTCAAGGCCGGATTCGTGCACGCCGGTACGGCCACGCCGGTCACGCTGGGCGTCAACGGTGAGCTGGTCGGCTGGCCGGTCCTGCTCTTCGCCGTCACCCTGTTGCTCATCTTCGCGCTGCAGACCCGCAAGGTTCCGGGTGCCATCCTCATCGGCATCGTCACCGGTACCGTTCTCGCGATGGTCGTCAACGCGACCGGCCTGGCCGACGGCAAGGGCTGGGCCAACGGCGACGGGCCCGCTCTGCACGGCAGCGCCCTGTCGATGCCGGACTTCTCGCTCATCGGCAAGGTGTCCTTCAGCGGCCTGGGCGACGTCGGCTACATGACGGTGACCTTCATCGTCTTCACGCTGGTCCTCGCCGGCTTCTTCGACGCGATGGCCACCATCATCGGCATCGGCACCGAGGCCAACCTCGCCGATGCCCGGGGACGTATGCCGGGCCTGTCCAAGGCGCTGTTCATCGACGGTGCCGGCGGTGTCGTCGGCGGTGTCGTGGGCGGCTCCGGCCAGACGGTGTTCGTGGAGTCCGCGACCGGCGTCGGCGAGGGGGCCCGTACCGGACTGTCCTCCGTGGTCACCGGTGGGTTCTTCGCCCTCTGCCTCTTCTTCACACCGATCACGGCGATCGTGCCGCGCGAGGTGGCCTCGGCCGCCCTCGTCACCATCGGCGCGATGATGATGATGAACGCCCGCCATGTGGACTGGGGCGACCGCTCCGTCGCGATCCCGGTCTTCCTGACGGTCGTGATCATGCCGTTCACGTACTCGATCACCCCCGGTGTCGCCGCCGGTGTGATCTCCTACGTGGTCATCAAGCTCGCCCAGGGCAAGTGGCGGGAGATCGGCGGCTTCATGTGGGGACTGACGGTGCTGTTCCTCGTCTACTTCTCACTGCATCCCATCAGAGCGCTGCTGGGCGTGCACTAGCCGGTCGAACGCCCCTTCCGCGCCATCCCGTCAGGAGACCGACAGATGCTGGACATCGCCGAAGAGCTGAACCGGTGGGTCGAGCAGGGCCGTGACTTCGCCGTCGCCACCGTGGTGGCCGTCGGCGGCAGCGCCCCGCGCCAGCCCGGCGCCGCCCTCGCGGTGGACGCCGAGGGCACGGCCGTCGGCTCGGTCTCCGGCGGGTGCGTGGAGGGCGCCGTGTACGAGCTGTGCCGGCAGGCGCTCGAGGACGGGGAAACCGTGCTCGAACGCTTCGGCTACAGCGACGAGGATGCCTTCGCCGTCGGCCTGACCTGTGGCGGCACCATCGACATCCTCGTCACACCGGTCCGGGCGGACGGTCCCGCCCGGCCGGTGGTCGCCGCCGCGCTGGCCGCCGCCGCCCGTGGGGAGGCGGCGGCGGTCGCGCGGATCGTGGAGGGACCGGCACAGCTGCGGGGCCGGGCCCTCCTCGTCCGCCCCGACGGCTCCTACGACGGCGGCTTCGGCGGCCACCCCGAGCTGGACCGCACGGTCGCCGCCGAGACCGGCGCCTTCCTCGACGCGGGCCGCACCGGCACCCTGGAGATCGGCGAACGGGGCTCGCGCTGCGGCGCACCGCTCACCGTCCTCGTCGAGTCCTCCGTCCCCGCACCCCGGATGATCGTCTTCGGCGCGATCGACTTCGCCTCCGCCCTGGTCCGCGTCGGCAAGTTCCTCGGCTACCACGTCACGCTGTGCGACGCCCGCCCGGTGTTCGCCACCCGGACCCGCTTCCCCGAGGCCGACGAGATCGTCGTCGAGTGGCCGCACACGTACCTGGAGCGCACCGAGACCGACGGCCGCACCGTCCTGTGCGTCCTGACCCACGACGCCAAGTTCGACGTACCGCTGCTGAAGCTGGCCCTGCGGCTGCCGGTCGCCTACGTCGGCGCGATGGGCTCGCGCCGCACCCACCTCGACCGCAACGAGCGGCTGCGCGCGGTCGGCGTCACCGAGCCCGAACTCGCCCGCCTGCGTTCGCCGATCGGTCTCGACCTCGGCGCCCGTACGCCGGAGGAGACGGCCCTGTCCATCGGCGCGGAGATCGTCGCGAACCGGCGCGGCGGCAGCGGCGTCTCGCTCACCGGCGCGCACACCCCGATCCACCGCGACATGGCCTCGTGGCCGGCCGCGGCGATCGGCTCGGTGGCCTGAGGCCGGCCCCGGCTCACGCCCGCCTGAGCAGCCGGTTCACCGCTCGCCCGAACATCGCGCGCGCCGTGCTCTCCAGTACGCCGTCGAAGGCACGGGGCAGGAGGCGCACCCGCAGTTCCTCCTGCCACACCACGCGGCTGCGGCCCCCCGGCCCCGGCAGGACCTCGATCTCCGCCCAGCCCAGCACCGCCCGGCCGCGCTTCTCCAGGCGGCACAGCCCGCCCTCGCCGTCGGCGGGCGGGCGCCAGACCGTGACCTCCATGACGTCGTCGAAGGCCAGCGGGCCGATGCCGGAACGGGCCACGAACCGCGTGCCCACGCCCGTGGGCCCGTCGGTGAGCACTCGGATCCGGGTCAGCGGGACCGCGTCGGCGTGGCGGGGCCACTCGGTGAGCCGGCGCCACGCCTCGTCGAGAGGGAGCGGGGCCGTACGGGCGAAGGTGAAGATCGGCACGCCACGATCGTAGGCAATGGGCGCCGGCCGGCGGGGCGTTCGGTCCCCGCTCCCTCGCGGGGAGGACCAACCCCGGGAGAGCCTCAGGGCCGGTACACCTTCCCCGGTTCGGCCTTGCCGGGCGCCAGCAGCTGAGGCACCGTCACGAAAACGTATCCGCGCGCTTTCAGGGCGTCGATGATGCCCGGTACGGCGGGCACGGTGCCCGGGTAGATGTCGTGCAGCAGGATGATCCCGTCCCGGGACGCCTGGTCGAGGACCCGCTTGGTGATGAGCTTCGAGTCGTTGGTCGTGTAGTCCTTGGCGGTCACGCTCCACAGCACCTCCGCCAGGCCCATCTCCTTGGCGATCTTGTGCACGTTGCTGTCCGTACGGCCCTGCGGCGGGCGCATCAGCGTGGGCTTGCGCCCGGTGAGCCGCTCGATCGCGTCGTCCGGCCGCTTCAGCTCCTCGCGTATCTGACTGTCCGATATCCGCGTGAGGATCTTGTGGTCCCAGGTGTGGCTCGCGACCTCGTGCCCCTCGGCCGCCATCCGCTTGACCAGCTGCGGGTACTTCTCGATGTGGTTCTTGCCGAGCAGGAAGAAGGTGGCGGGGACCTTCTTCTGCTTGAGGATGTCGAGCAGCCGCGCCGAGTTCTCGCTGGGCCCCGCGTCGAAGGTGAGCGCGATGCACCTGGCCTGGCGGCAGTCGACGCTCCCGAACGCCGCCGGCGCCCCGTGCACCGCCGCGGCACGCACGGTGCTCGGGGCGGTCGTGTCGACCTGGGCGCAGCCGGACAGCGTGAGCGCGAGACCGAGTGCGGCCGAGGCGAGCGCGGCCGGACGCAACCTTCGGGCGGCTCCGCGCATCCTTCCGGTCGCGGCCTTCGGCGTCGGGATCCTGGCGGTCGAAAGAGGCATACAGCAACTATACACTCAGTATATAGAGTGTGTGTTCGAATCTAGCGGGTGGGTCCGACCGGTAGCACCATGGAGGGAGAGGCACCGGGAGGAGGACGGCCATGCGCTTCCGGGACCGTGCCGAAGCCGGACGGGAACTCGCCGGACTGCTGAGCGAGCTGCGTGAACAGGGCGCTCTCGTCGATCCGCTCGTCCTCGCCCTGCCCCGTGGCGGCATCGCCGTCGCCGAGCCCGTCGCCCGCGCCCTCGGCGCCCAGCTCGACGTGCTCATCGTCCGCAAGATCGGCGCGCCGCACCACCAGGAGTTCGCCGTCGGCGCGCTGGTCGGCGACGACCCGCCGCTCTTCAACACCGGATCCCTGGACCGGCTCGGCCTGACCGAGGAGTCCATGGCCCCGGTGGTGGAACGCGAGCGGCGGGAACTGCGCCGCCGGGAGGAGCGGTATCGCGGCGACCGTCCGGCGCCGGACCCCGCGGGCCGTACGGTGATCGTGGTCGACGACGGGCTGGCCACGGGGGCGACCGCCCGTGCGGCCCTGCGCCATGTACGGCGGCGCGGGCCCGCGCACCTGGTGCTGGCCGTGCCCGTCGGCGCGCCCGACTCCCTGGACCGCCTCGCCTCCGAGGCCGACATGATCGTGTGCCCGCATCGGCCGGCCGGGTTCACGGCGGTGGGCCAGTGGTACGTGGACTTCGAGCAGTTGTCGGATGCGGAGGTCCTGGCCGCGCTGGGGCGGTGACGGGGTGGCGCCGCCGGGGGCTCTCGCCGCTGCCGGGTGCGGCGCCGTCGTGGTTTCTCGCGCCCCACGCGGCGGAGCCGCACATCGACACAGCCCCGCGCCCCTTGGGGGCGCTGGTTTCCCGTCCCTCCGTAACACTCCCGTGCACACCAGTAGTACCGGGCCGGTACGCGGAGTAGCCTCGGGGCCATGACGCGCACGGGGGAGCGAGCCGTCAAGTCGTGGTTACGGACACCGTCCTGGATCGCCCGGATCGAGGCGCCGGACGGGCAGGTGCTCGGTGCCGGGGTGCTGCTCGCCCCCGACCGGGTGCTCACCGCCGGCCATGTCGCCGGGCCCGGCAACCGCTACATCGTCCGCCTCGTCGGCGTACCCGGCCTGGAGGCCGTATCCGCGACGGTCCGCGAGGACGAGCACGTGCCGCAGCGCGAGGACGCCTTCGGCGACCGCAGCGGCGACCTCGCCCTGCTGCGGCTGGCCGCACCGCTGCCCGCCGCGCACACCACCCGGCTCTACCGGCTCGCCGCACCGCACGGACCGGTGAGCATGTACGGCTTCCCGGCCGGTGACGACGGCGGCCGCTGGCACGGCGCCACCCTGGTCGCCGCCCGCGGCCGGGACAGCCAGGTGCAGCTGCGCCCGCTGACCCCGGGCGAGCTGGCCGCACCCGGCTTCAGCGGCGGAGGAGTGGTCGACCACGCCACCGACCAGGTCATCGGCATCGTCCTCAGCGTGGACGAGGGGCCGGGATCGGCCTTCAGCTACATGAGTCCCACCGAGACCATCCTCCGGCATCTGCCGCAGGCCGCCGCCTGGACCGACGGCGCCGAGGCGGTCGATCCCCGGCTGCGCACCGGCGCCTCGGCGGCGGCCGGCACGCTGGACGTGCCGTTCGCCACCGAGCTCGCCTCCTGGTTCCGCGGCGAGGGCTGGCCGGTCCTCGTCACCGTCGCCCCCGCCCGCAGCGACCGCGCCTGGACCCTGAACCGGGCCGTCACCCTCGCCGACCGGGAACTGCGCACAGACCGCAACACCAGCGGCTTCAGCCACGACCCGCCCGAGACCGTGCCCCCGGCCGGCGCACACGATCTCGCCCTGGACGTCAAGGGGCTGACGACCGGTCAGGTCATGGACCGCATCGCCGCCCGGCTCGGCATCCGTGACGACATCCGGCCCGAACGGCTCGGCGCCCTGCGCGTCCCGCTCGCCGCCGTCCTGGCCGGCGTCGACCAGGCCGCCGAACCCGACGCCCTGCTCGGCCTGCTGGACCGGCTCGCCCGGCAGGGGGCCCGGCTGCTGCTGGTCTTCCGCCGCCGGGGCGAACGCGCGGACCAGGCCGCCGAGTGCCTCGTACACCGCCCGCTGCGCGACCGCTGGAGCCGACTGCACGGCGAACTCGACCGGATCGTGGACGAGTTGGGGCCGGGCCTCGACCGGCTCCGGGACCGGGTGCTGCCCGGCCCCGGCACCCGGCAGCTGGTGGAGCAGGCCGAAGCGGGCGTACGGCGCACCCGGATGCTGCGCGCCTGGGTCGCCCACACCCCCGAGCGGGAGCACGAACCCGGCCGCGCCGACCTGCTGTTCACCTTCGAGGACGCCGCCGACCGCCGAAGACAGCGCCTGGAACAGGCGATCGGCGTCCTCGACGCCCGGCTGCGCCGCCGCGAGGAACTCCTCGGCCGGGTCAGCGCCGAGTGGCCGCTGTGCCGCAGGCGGGCCGCCGCGCACGGCGACCAGGTGATGGAGGCCTACCGGCTCTACGAGCACGCCCTGTCCCTGCTGCGGCACACCCCCTGCGACATCGAGCGGGCCGAGGCCGCCGTCGAGCGCTTCGTCGGCTTCTGCTCCGCCTCGGCACCGTCCGCCCCGCCCGCACCGGCGCAGCCCACCGCGCCCGGCGCACCCCGGAAGGAGGGCGCACCGTGACCTCGTGCCTCCGGCCCGGCTGCGCGGGCCACATCATGGGCACCGGATACTGCGACACCTGCGGCCGCCGCCACGCCGAGCCCCGCCCCACGTCGCGTCCCCAGCCACCGACACCGGCCGCACCGCGTACCGAACCGCGCACCGGACCGCGGACCCCGCTCCCGGCCACCCCGGCCGAGGAGAGTCCCGGTCCGCCGGCCGTGCACGCCGTCGCCGGGGTCGGAGACCTCGACCAGCACGGACTGGTCGTGCTGCCCGAGGTGCCCGCCCCCGACGACGTACTGGTGGCCGACCCGCGCCCGCCCACCGGGGGCCGCCGCTGCGGTGCGAACGGCTGCACCATGACCATCGGCGTCGGCTACGGCGGCCGGCCCGCCCCCGCCACCGGCCACTGCCCCCGCTGCGGCACGCCCTACTCCCTGCTGCCCCAGCTGAACACGGGTGACGTGGTCGCCGACCACTACCGCGTACTCGGCTGCCTCGGCGGCGGCGGGCTCGGCTGGATCCATCTCGCCGAGGACACCCGTGCCGACGGCCACCGGGTCGTCCTCAAGGGCCAGATCGACGCCCACGACGCGCTCGCCCGCCGCACCGCCGTCGAGGAGCGCCGCTCCCTGACCGACCTGCACCACCCCGACATCGTCCGGCTCATCACCTACGCCGACCACCACGTCCCGGGCCGTCCGCCCACCGGCTACCTGGTCATGGACTACATCGGCGGCCGTTCCCTGCAGCAGCTCTTCGACGCCGACGACGTCGAACGGATCTTCCACGGCCGCCCCCGCCTGGACCACGTCCTCACCTACGGCTGCAAGATCCTCGGCGCCCTGGAGTACATGCACGAACGCGGCCTGCTCTACTGCGACATGAAGCCCGCCAACGTCATCCACTTCGGCCGGGCGATCAAGGTCATCGACCTCGGCGCGGTCCGCGCGATCGGCGACCGCACCTCCGCCTACGTCTACACGGCCCCGTTCGCCCCGCCCCAGGAGGAGATCGGCCGGCGCGGCTGGCACGTCGACAGCGACCTCTACACCGTCGGCATGACCCTCCAGGCGCTCCTCCACAGCACCGAACCGGCCCGCGGCCTCGCCCCGGACTCCTTCCGCCGGCTGATCGACCGCGCCACCCACCCCGAGCCCCGCGCCCGGTTCCGGTCCGCGGCCGAGATGTCCCGCCAACTCTGGGAAGTACTGCGGGAGTTCCGCTCGCTGCAGTTCGGCGAGCAGTTGCCGGAGAGCTCCACCCGGTTCCGCGCCACCGGCGCCAGCCTCGACGCCGGGCTCGGCGCGATCCCGGCCCTGGACCACTTCACCGCCCGCCCCGCCGGTCGGCCGCCCGGCCTCGACGTCACCCCGCCCTCCGCCGCCGAGGTCGCCGGCGCCCTCCCGGAGCCGGTCCCCGACCCCGACGACGGCGCCGCCCTGCTGCTGGACACCTTCCCGCCCGACGCCCCCGACCGGGTCGCCCGGCAGTGGCCCCGCGAATCCCGCCTCGGCACCCCGGAGACCGCGCTGTGGCTGTGCCGCGCCTACCTCAGACGCGGCGAGCGGGAGCAGGCCGAGAGCTGGCTCGCCGAGGCCGAGACCCAGCTCGGCGAACGCGCCGCCGCGCACGACTGGCGCATCGCCTGGCACCGCGGTGTCCTCCACCTCAGCAGAGGCGAGGTACGCCCGGCCGGCACCCGCTTCGACGCCGTCTACCGGGCCCTGCCCGGCGAGTACGTGCCCAAGCTCGCCCTCGCCTACTGCGCGGAACACGAGGCCGGGCCCGCCGGTCCGCAGCGCGTCCAGCGGGCCATGCGTTTCTACGAGGCCGTATGGAAACGGGACTTCGCGCACACCGCCGCGGCCTTCGGGCTGGCCCGAGGCCATCTGGCCGGCGGTGACCGGGACGCCGCCGTCCGCGTCCTCGACGACGTGCCCGCCACCTCCCGGCACCACGACGCCGCCCGGATCGCGGCCGTCCGCGTCCGCGCCGGCATCCTGCGCGGCGGCCCGCCCACACCGGCCGACCTGCGGGACGCCGCCCGGCGGCTGCCCGGGCTGCGTCTCGACGGCGGCGCCGCCGACGGCGAGTCCCGGGCCCGGCTGGTCGCCGAGGTGCGCGAGAACGTCCTGTGCTGCCGGCCGGAACAGGGCTGGGGACCGGAGTTCCCCGCCGGTGACCTCCTCGGACCCGGCGACGAGGACGGCCTGCGCCGCCTGCTGGAGCACTCCTTGCGCCTGCTGGCAGCGCAGGCCCGCACCGCCGACGAGCACGGCCGGCTGCTCGACCTGGCCCACGCGGTCCGGCCGGTCACCACCTTCTGACACCCGAGCACGCCCTAGCACGCCCGAGCACACCCGTGACCACCTGGGGGACACACGATGACCGTGGCCGAGGAGATCGAGGTGACACTCGCGGTCGGCCAGCAGAAGGAACTGCCCGCCGAAGCCGCGCCCGGGCAGTCCGCCGACCGGGAGATGCACGCCATCCTGGAGATCGGCGTCCGCGGCCACGGCGGCCCGGAATCCGGTCCCGCCCCCGCGCACGGAGCGGGCCCCGCGCTCGCCGAGGTGCTGATCGTCGACACCTCCCGTTCCATGCTCCACCCCGCCGCCAAACTGCACGCGGCGAAGGACGCCACGGCCGCGGCACTCCGGCTGCTGCCCGACGGCACCGCGTTCGCCGTGCTCTCCGGGCGGTTCGGCGCCACCGTGGTCCATCCCGGCCCCGGCCGCGCCCCGATGGCCGCCGCCGACCCCGCCGAACGGGAGGCCGCCGAGCGGGCCGTACGGATCCTGGACGCGGACGGCGGCACCGCCCTCGGCACCTGGCTCGACCTCGCCCGGCGGCTGCTGAAGGAGCAGCCCGCCCCCGTCAAGCACGTCCTCCTCCTCACCGACGGCCGCAACGAGCACGACCACCGGGCCGCCATGTCGCTGGAGACCGCGCTGGACGCCTGCGAGGGCCGGTTCGTCTGCGACGCCTGGGGCATCGGCGACGACTGGGACGCCGAACTGCTGCTGCGCATCACCCGGCGGCTGCACGGCCGCGCCGGGGCGGTCCGTGAGGAGGCGGAACTGACCGCCGCCTACGAGGAGTTGGTGACCGGACTGCTCGGCACCGCGATCCCCGAGCTGCGCATCAGGATCACCCCCACCCCCGGCACGGTGATCCGCCAGGTCAAGCAGGTCGTCCCGGGCGAGCAGGAACTGTCCGCCGTTCCGGCCGGCTCCGGCGGCCCCGGCGCCGAGTACGTCACCCGGGCCTGGGGCGACGAGATACGTCACTTCCAGGTCGTCCTCACCGCCGACCCGGCCGGCCGCGAGACCGGCGAGGACCTTCAGCTCGCCGCCGTGGAGGTGGCCGTACCCGACTTCGGGCGCCCGGTACGGCTGCCCGCGCCGCGGCCCGTCCTGGTCCGCTGGACCGACAACCCGCTCGACGCCTCCCGGCAGCATCCCGGGGTCCGCCGGTACGAGCTGTACCAGCAGGTGAGCGCCGCCGTCGCGGGGGCCTACCAGGCCTGGCTGCGCGGCACCGGCGGCCGGGCCGCCGCCGACCGTCACCTGGCGCGCGCCCTGGCCCTCGCCACCGAGCTGGGCGACACCCAGCTCCTCGGCGCGCTGCGGCGGATCGAGGAACCGGGCGCCGGCCGGGTCCGCGCCGGCCTGAAGGACGTCGACTGGCAGCACCTGATCCTCTCCAGCGCCATGACGACCCCGCCCCAGCCGCCCAGCCCCGGCCCACCGTCCGCGCCCCCGCCCGGCACCCCCGCGCCCCCCGGCACCGACGCCCTGACCGAGTGCCCGCACTGCAAGTGGCTCGGCCCGGCCGACTCGGTCTACTGCGGTGGCGACTGCGGACGCCGGCTGAAGGAGCCGGCCTCATGACCCCCGGCACGGGCGCGGCGCCTTTCGGCGGCGACCCGGCTCACGGCACTCGTGCGGGCGGTCGCCGCGGCGAGCTGCGTGAGGCTTCCGGCGTGTTCCGTGGCCGGGCGCGTCCCGGGCACCCCGGTGGCCCGGACCTGCCCAGCGGCCCGTCGGCCGGCGGCACCCGGCCCGGCGCACCCTCCCGCCGCACGCCCCCTGCCGCCCCCGCTGCACCCGCCGCCCCCGACGGCCGACCTGCTCCCGCCGACCACCGCACCCCCGCCGCAGGACCGGCCCGCCTCCTGCACCGGCTGCTCCCTCCCGGCAGGCGTCCGGCGGGCGGCGGCAGTACGACCGCCCACGACCTCGCCGTACGTCACCGCCTGCTGCTGGCCCTGTCCGCGCTGCTGACGCTGTCGCTGTTCCTGTCGTACGAGGGCGTGCACGGTGACGCGAACCCGCTGCGTACCTCCAGCGCTCCGGCCGTGCTGTCCCTGGACACCGCGCTGTACGCCCTCGGCCAGGCCCAGCGGGACGCCGGCGCGGCGGCACCGACCAGCGACTTCCAGAAACAGATCTCGGTCGCCGCGCAGAGCCTCGCGGCCGCCGCCGGGGACGACGTCGGCGGGCCGGCAGGCCGGCAGGCCCTGCAGACGGCCGCCGGACTGATCACGGTGTACGCCGTCAAGGTCCAGCAGGCCCAACTCCAGCCCGACGACAGCGTGTTGCGCGAGGCCTACCTCAGCTACGCCACCAGCGTGCTGACCGACAAGGACTCCGGGATCCAGGCCCGGCTGACGGCACTGCAACGGCAGCAGCGCGCCGCGGTGCACCGCCAGACCTCGTTCGGCCCGCTGCTGTGGCTCGGCTGGACCGCGACCCTGCTGCTGGCCCTCGCCCTCGGCGCCGCCCTGCTGGAGACCCAGCTGTTCCTGCGCCGGCGTTTCCGTCGCCGGTACAACCGCGGCCTCCTCGCGGCGGGCGCCCTGCTGGCGGCCGGGCTCGCCGCCACGCTGCTGTTCACGGTGTGGACGCACCAGGGGATGGCGCACACCCGCGAACTGCTCGACCGCCCGCTGACCGGGCGGCTCATCACCGACGCCGGACGGCACACCGCGTCGTACCTGGCGCACACCGGTTTCCGCGCTTCGGCCGCGGTCTGGATCCTGATAGGAGGCATCCTGCTCATGGCCCTCGCCGAGACGGGACTGCGGCGGCACATCGACGACTACCGGTTCAGGCCCCGGTGAGCGCCCCGCAGGGCGGCCCCGCGACGCCGGCCGCCGCCCCTCGTGCCCGCCGCGTCCGCACCCTGACCGTGGTGGCGAGCTGCCTGGTCCTGCTGGCGGCGGCCGTGGTGTTCGCCGTACGCGCCATCGGCCAGCAGCCGACCGTCACGCTGCTCGCCAACTGGACCGACACCGACGAGCGCAACTTCCGGGAGTCGGTCATCGAGCCCTTCGAGCGCAAGCACCACATCCACGTCGACTACCAGGGCAGCTCCGCCGAGAGCCAGGTGCTCGGCGCCGATGTGGAGGCCGGGACACCCCCGGACGTGGTGGTGCTGACCGGTCCCGGCGAACTCGCGGACTACGCCCGGCAGGGACAGCTGAAACCGCTGGACGACCTCGTGCCCCGGGCCGCCTTCGGCGCGTCCTGGACCACGCCGCTGGACGGACACGTGTACTGGTTCCCGCTCAAGGCCGACCTGAAGTCCATCGTCTGGTACCCGGCCGGCACGAGCGAGCGGCAGCGCGCCGAGGCGGCGGGCGAGCCCGGCCAGTGGTGCGTCGGCATGGGCTCCGGTGCGACCAGCGGCTGGCCCGGCACGGACTGGATCGAGGACATCCTGCTCCAGCAGTACGGCCCCGGCACCTATCAGCGCTGGGCGCGCGGCGAACTGCCCTGGACGTCCAGGGAGGTGCGGTCGGCCTGGACCACCTGGGGGCGGCTGATGGGAGCCGGCGGGGACCGCGAGCTGGTCCGGCGCGAGTTGAAGACGCCGTACCAGGACGCGTCGAAACCGGTTACCGGCAACCCGCGTGGCTGCACCCTGGAGCACCAGGCGTCCTTCATCCGCACCCAGGAGCCCTGGAAACAAGCGGACGGCCGTTACGAGCCCTCGGCCCGGCGGATCCCCGGGGCCAGGGCGAGCGACGCCTGGGAGGTCTCCGGTGACCTGGTCGCCCTGCTGCACGACACCCCGGAGGCGAGGACGCTGATCCGTGACCTCGCCTCGGCGGACGCCCAACGCGCCTGGAACGCGAAGGAATCCGGTTTCTCGGTCAGTCCCGAGGCACAGCCGGCCCCCTCCGCCTCCGGCGCGGCCTGGCACCGGTCCCTCGCGGCAACCCTCCTCGACGACCGGGCGGTGCACTGCTTCGACGCCTCCGACGCGATGCCGCCCTCGGTGCGCGACGCGTTCGCCGAGGCGACGATCGAGTTCCTCGCCCACCCCGACCATCTGAACGCCCTGCTGACCTCCCTGGACACCCTCAGCCGCACCCCGGGCCTGACCTGGGTCCCCTCCGTGTGCGACCGGGCACCGTGAAGGGCCGGGCGAGCCTCGCGGACAGAAGCTGTCCGCGATCCCGGTTAGCGTGCCGCCATGACGAAGAGCAGCGCGACGAAGGCCGCCCCCCTCCTGGACGTCCGCGCCCTCAACCGCGCCACGCTGGAACGCCAGCTGCTGCTGCGCCGCTCGGCGCTGTCCCCGCTGGATGCCGTGGGGCATCTGCTCGGTCTCCAGGCGCAGAACGTCAAACCGCCGTACTACGCCCTCGCCGCCCGCCTCGACGGCTTCGCGCCGCAGGAGCTGTCCGCGCTCATGGCCGGCCGCGAGGTCGCCCGGATCGTCACCCTGCGCTCGACCCTGCACACCCACACCGCCGAGGACTGCCTGAGTCTGCGGCCCCTCGTCCAGCCGGCCCGCGTCCGCGAGCTGAACGCGTTCCGGGCGGGCCTGCCCGGCGTCGACCTGGACCTGCTGGCCCGCCTCGCCCGCGAGCTGGTCGAGGCCGAGCCGCGGACCATGGCCCAGCTGCGGCAGGCGCTGAGCGCCCGGTGGCCGGACGCCGACCCGCGGGCCCTCGCCGTCGCCGCCCGCTGCACGCTGCCCCTGGTCCAGGTCACCCCGCGCGGACTGTGGGGCCGCAGCGGCCAGGTCGCCCTCACCACCGCCGAACACTGGCTCGGCCGCCCGTCCGGCCCGGCCCCCGAGCCGGACGCCGTGGTCCTGCGCTATCTCGCCGCCTTCGGCCCGGCGTCCGTCAAGGACATGCAGACCTGGGCCGGGCTCACCCGCCTGAGGGACGCCTACGAACGGCTCCGCCCCCGGCTGCTCACCTTCCGGGACCCGCACGGAGCCGAGCTCTTCGACCTCCCCGACGCCCCGCGCCCCGCCCCGGACACCCCGGCCCCGCCCCGCTTCCTGCCCGAGTTCGACAACCTCCTGCTCTCCCACGCCGACCGCGGCCGCGTCATACCCGCCGAGCACCGGGGCCGCCACTGGCAGGGGAACCAGGCCCACCGCACCCTGCTGGTGGACGGTTTCCTGGCGGGCCTGTGGAAGCTCGACCCCGACGCCCTGGTCATCGAGCCCTTCGCCGAGCTGACCAGGGCCCAGCGGGACGAGGTCACCGCGGAGGGGGAGCGGATGCTCGCGGTCCTGCACCCGGAGGCGTCGTACGACATCCGCTTCGGGACGGTCGTACGGCCCTGAGACCCAGCCTCTACAGTCGGCCCATGGAACTCCGCCAGCTCAGCTATTTCGTCGCCGTCGCCGAGGAGTTGCACTTCGGGAGGGCGGCCGAGCGGCTGCACATCGTGCAGTCGGCGGTCAGTCAGCAGATACAGCGGCTGGAGCGGGAACTGGGGGCCGAGCTGTTCGACCGGTCGCCGCGCCGGGTGCGGCTGACCGGCGCGGGGGAGCGGCTGCTGCCCGAGGCACGCGCGGTGCTCGCGGCGGCGGAGAGGGCGCGGGCCGCGGTGGCCGCGCCCGCCGGGCTGCGTCTGGGCACCAGCACCGGGCTCGGCGCGCATCTGGACCGGGTGCTGGCCGCGTTCGCCGAGCGGGCACCCGAGGTGCCGGTGGAGCTGGTCTCCCTGCCGGCCGGGGAGCGGCTCGCCCGGGTCGCGGCGGGCCGGCTGGACGCCGCGTTCGTGCGTTCGGCCGACCCCCCGGCGGGCGTCCGCGTGGTGCCGCTGTGGCCGGATCCGCTGGTCGCCGCCGTGCCGGCCGCGCATCCGCTCGCGCGGCAGGCCGAGATCGAGCTCGCCGAACTCGCCGGCCTGCCCCTCGCGCTCGCCCCGCGCAGCGCCAACCCCGCCCTTGTGGACCTGGTTCTCGGCGCCTGTCACGCGGCCGGGTTCGAGCCGGTGCCCGGAAAGGCCGGCGGCACTCTGCACGACACGCTCGCCACGATCGGGGCCCGCCCCCTGTGGACGGTCGTCTTCGCCTCCCACGCGCGCGTGCTGGCCACGCCCCGGGTGGCGTACGTCCCCTTCCGCTCACCGGGACTGGCCCTGGAGACCGGTCTCGCCGTACCCGCCGACGCCCCCTCCCCGCACCTGGAGAAACTGCTCCTGGCCTGCGCCGATCACGAAAACTGATCGCTGCGGTCGCGGACTGCTTCTTGGTCGGGGACGCGCGCCGCGATGGACTGGACCCACCGAACAGGAACACCGGTCGAGGGAGTTCAGTCATGCCGATCGTCACCATCCAGCAGGGCCCGCGCGACGTGGAGCTCAAGCGGGAGCTGGTCAAGCGGGTCACCGACGCGTTCGTCGACGCGTACCGGATCCCGGCGGAGACCGTGCAGGTGTGGATCCACGAGGTCCCGGCGGACAGCTGGGGCGCGGCCGGGAAGCTCACGGCCGACAAGTAGCCCCGCGTTCCACGGGGGTGAACGTGGAGAGGGGAGCGCTGCGGGCCGCTCGTGGTGGCTCGCAGCGCCCCCCTGGCATCTACCTGAGGGGTGCTCAGGTGTCCTTCTTCCGGGTTACGAGTTGACCTGCGCGGTCACGAGGTCCGAGAAGGTGGTCAGCCGGGTGTACACACCCGGGTAACCGGCCTCCGCGCACCCCTCTCCCCAGGAAGTGATCCCTGCCAGGACGCCCCCGATGAGCAGGGGACCGCCGCTGTCGCCCTGGCAGGTGTCTACGCCGCCGGTGGTGAGTCCGGCGCATACCATGTCGGACTGGACGAAGTCCGAACCGTAGGAGCTCTTGCAGCTGGAGTCGGACACGATCGGGACGGTCGCGGTCCGCAGCTGGTTGGAGGAGCTGCCGTTCTCCGAGGTGGTCCCCCAGCCGAGGATCCGGGCCGTGGCGCCGGCCGCGTACACGTCCGTCTGGGAGGAGGAGACGTACGACGCCGGTGTGTACGGCATCGACGTCTCCAGGGTCAGCACGGCCACGTCGTCGCCGTTGGTGGCGTCCGTGTAGCCCGGGTTGACCCAGATCTTGCTGACCTTGCTGACCGTGCCGTCGGTGCCGTTGAGATCGGTCCGGCCGCCGACCACGCGGACGTTTCCGGCGGACTCGCCCGCCATGCAGTGCGCGGCCGTCACGACCTTGGTGGCGGCCACCAGCGTGCCGCCGCAGAACTGGTTGCCGGACGCGTCGGTGATCTGCATGACGAACGGGTACGCCGCCGTCGTGGTGGTCGTGCCGCCGACGATGGGCTGCGGGGCGGCGCTCGCCGTGGGGGAGGCGAGCAGCACGGTCGCCGCGGCGGCGGCGCCCGCCGCCAGGGTCGCGGCGGTCTGTCTTGCACGTCTGGGCCCGAACATGAGTCTCCTCAGTGGGGGTTGCACCGGTGGGGGATCGCACGGGTGTGGGGGGTTCGGTACGGGGGTCGCGGGACCGACCCCCGTAGGCCCGGGCGAGCGGCACGCCCTTTACGCTAGGACTCGGAACCCTCGGCTCCCAATGAGGGAACCCCCTAGCGGGTTGGGTGAGGGAAAACCCTCGGTCCGGTTCAGTTAACCGGCCGCGTTCTCACTTCGCGCGGCGAGCCGCCGCCAATCGGACGATGTCGACCCGCGAGCGGATCCCCAGCTTGCGGTAGACCCGGGTCAGGGTCGCCTCCACCGTCTTGACGCTGATGAACAGCCGGGCGGCGATCTCCCGGTTGGTCGCGCCCTCCATGACCAGCGCGGCGACCTGACGCTCCATCGCGGCCAGCACGTCCAGCGCGTCCAGGGCGTCCGGCACGGCGAGCGCGGGTTCCGGAGCGGGGGCGGCGAGGGATTCGTCCACCTGGCGCAGCCAGGGCAGCGCCCGGCAGCGGCGGAACATCCGGGTGGCCTCGTCGTACGCCGAGGAAGCTGTGCCTGTTCGGGCCTCCGGGGCGCCGAGGCCCGTGACCGGGCGGGTGCCGCGCAAGCGGGCCAGCGCGAACGCGGCCCGCGCCTCCTCCAGCCCGTAGCCCAGCTTGCCGAGCCGGTCCTGAGCGGACGTCAGCTGGGCGATCGCGGCCTCCGGGTTCCCCTGGGCGGCCCGCACCAGGGCCTCGGAGCGGTCCAGGACGGCGAGGACGCTGTCCCGGCCGAGCCTCAGGGCGTGCTCGCGGCTCGCGTCGATGACGTCCTGCGCCTCGGCCGGTTCACCGATCCGGACCAGCGCCTCGGCGAGATCGCCCTGCCAGCGGCCGCGCGCCGGGTCGGTGATGCCGAGCCCCAGCTCCAGCGTCCGCACCCGGCGCAGGGAGCGCACGGTGCCCGCCGGGTCCCCGGCCACCAGCTGGGCGTATCCGAGCGCGCCCAGGGCCCGGGAGAGGTACATCTGGTCGCCGTCCTCCTCGGCGTGCTCCACCGCCTCCCGGGCGAGCGCCAGGGCCCGGTCCACGTCGCCGCCGGAGGCCTCGGCGAGCGAGGTGAGCATCGCCGAGGCGGTCTCGCCGATCCCGGAGTCCCGGGCGAGACGCAGGCTCTCGCGGGCCAGCTCCAGGGCGCGCCCGCAGTGCCCGGCGCGCAGCTCGGTCTCCGCGAGGCCGCGCAGGAAGTGCACCTCGCTCTCCACCGAGCCGCGCCGGCGCACCTCGCGCAGCAGCGCGGTGACCGTCGCCCGGGCCTCGGCCAGCTGGTCGCCCATGACCAGCCAGCGGAACCGGGCGCTGCCCGCCCCGTTGTGGTGACAGGCCACCCGGGGGTCCTGAGGCTCCTTCAGGGCGCGTTTGATGGTGCGGGGCGCCTCCGGGTGGCCCATCAGGGTCTCGGTCTGCGCCTGGAAGGCGAGGGAGAGCAGTTCGGTGCGCCGGTCCGTGCCGCGCGCGGCCAGCTCGGCGGCGTGCGCGGCGGCCTCGCGGGCCTCGGTGAAGTCGCCCTCGACGATCAGCGCCCGCCAGGCCAGCTGGTAGTGGACCAGGGCCAGCAGCCGGGGGTCGTCGCCGGCGTCGGCGAGGGCCTGCGGGAAGACGGCGTCGACCTCGGCCATGGTGTGGCCGGCGGTGTCGATGACGATGATCCAGGCCCGCACCCGGTCGGCGGGCACACTCGCCTTGGACAGCACCTCGCGGGCGATGTCCCGGGCCAGGTCGATCTCGCCCGCGGTGATCGCGTCCTCGGCGGCCTGCAGCCTGCGCTCCTCCTGGCTCGGCACACCGTCGGCGGGGGTGTGCCGGGCGGCGAGCAGACCCAGGTGGGCGGCGACCGAGGGGGCGCCGCGGTCCCGGGCGAGGGCGGCGGCCTCGGCGAGCCGGGCGGCCACGTCCGGGTCGGTGCCGGTGGTGGCGAGGGCCAGGTGCCGGGCCCGTTCGATCGGGTCGGAGGCGGCCGTGGACAGGGCCGCGTGCGCGGCGCGCCGCTCGTGCGCGGGCGCCTCCGCGTACAGCGCGGCCGATATCAGCGGGTGGGCGAACCGTACGGCGGGTGCGTCGGGCTCGGTGGCCAGCAGCCCGAGTTCGGCGGCCTGGGCGCATTCGGCCTCGGCGTTGGACCGGCCGGCCGCGTGCAGCAGCGCCGGGGTGGGGCGGGCGCCGGCGCTGGCCACCAGCAGGGTGCGGCGGGCCTCGACGGACAGCATGTCCAGGCGGCTGAGCACCAGGGCCCGCAGGCTGGTCGGCACCGGCAGCGGCTCGCCCGGCCTGGGCGGGGTGGGGCTGTCGGCGAGGGCGCGGCCGAGTTCCAGGGCGAACAGCGGGTTCCCGCCGCTGGTGCGGTGGATCTCGCGGAGGGTGGAGCGGGGCAGGTTGCCGTGGCCGCGGTGGTCGAGCAGCTGGGCGACCCGGGCGCGGGAGAGCGGGCCCAGCCGGACCGCGAGGGTGCCCGGCGGGCAGGCGCGCAGATGCCGGTCGTACTCCTGGCTCTCCTGACCCTCGGTGCGTACCGCGCACAGCAGTTGCACGGGGGTGCCCTCCAGGCGGCGGGCGGCGAAGCCGAGCAGTTCGGCGCTGGCCGGGTCCAGCCACTGCAGGTCGTCGGCGACGACGAGGACGCCGCCGTGCGCGGCGAGTGCGCGCAGCGCGGAGAGCACCGCGAGGCGCAGGGCGAGTCCGTCGCGCTGGAGGCTGGACTCGCCGCGGCCGGTGAGCGCCGACTCCAGGGCGGTGCGCTGGGCGACGGGCAGCCGCGGGGAGACGTCGTCGAGGACCAGGCCGAAGAGGTCGGCGAGGGCCAGGAAGGGGAGATGGGATTCGGACTCGGTGGCGGAGCAGCGCAGGACGGTGCGGGCGGTGGCGCCGTATTCCTCGGCCAATGCCCGCAGGACGGTGGATTTCCCTATTCCGGCGGGACCGTGGAGCAGCACGCTGCCGCCCGAGGCGAGTTGGTCACGGGCGCCGGCGAGCAACTCCTCGCGGCCGATGACCAGGTCGGGGCGGCACCTGGCAGGCTCCTGGAAGTCCCGTCGCACGGTCACCGCTCCCCTCGTGTGTCGTGTCCGGGCCAAATTCTAGGCAACGATCCTTGAAATTCGGACGGAAGCCGTGGTGAGGGAAATAACAAACGGTCAAGCATAGGGAAATTCAAGGCGTCCCCGCTTGAATGAACGGGTTTCCCGGCTGCCCTCCGTCACGGCAGCAGTCCCGCCCTGCGGGCCGCGGTCGCCGCCTCCCCTCGGGTGTGCGCGCCCAGCTTCCGCATCGCCGAGCGCAGATAGCCCTTCACCGTCTCCGCACGCAGCCCCAGCCGCTCGGCCACGGCCGCGTTGGTCGCCCCCGCCGCCACCCAGGACAGCACGTCCAGTTCGCGCGGCGCCAGGGTAACGCCCCCCTTCCGTGGCGGCGCGGTCAGCAGTCCGCAGGCCGCGAGCAGTTCGGCCCGCAGATCCGGATCGCTGATCCGGGAGGCCAGGGCCCTCAGCGCCGCATGCGCCTCCCGCACCTGTTCCCAGGCGGCACCCTGGTCGCCGCCGGCGGGCTCCGGCCGAGCCGCGGCCAGCAGTCCGCGCGCCTGGTCCCGCACCACCAGCGCCTGCTCCAGGTCCCGGGCGACGGCCATGGCCGCGCCGAGCGTGCGGTCGCCGAGGGGCTGGGCCGAGCGCAGCGCGCCGTAGAGCACGCCGCGCACCCGGCGCCGTACCACCACGGGCACCGCGACGACCGAGCGGATCCCCTCCGCGGCCACCGGGACGTCGTACTCGTGGCTGATCTGCCGGGAGCTGGAGTAGTCCGTCACCGCGCACGGCCGGGCCAGGGCCACCGCCTTGCCGCCGAGTCCGTTGCCGGAGGTCACCGCGAGCGAGCGCAGGGCCGTCGTGGTCGTGCCGCTCAGCTCGCTGATCCGGATCTGCGGCCGGCCGGACTCGACCAGGCCGCCGAAGGCGACCGGCAGCCCCGTGAGGTGGCGCAGCCGGGCGAGCGCACCGCCGATCTCCACCGTCCCCGCCGCGTCTGCCGTCACGTCTTCGCCCCTTCTGCCGTCCCCACCCCCGTTCGGGGGTAGTGAGACCTGCATCACGGATTAGACGATGCCAGAGAGCCGCCCGGCAATGGTCGGAACAGCGGGAGTGAGCCGCAGGCCCAGGGCGCGCCGGTGACGCGAGGAGTGTGTGATGACGACGGTGACCGAGTCGTTCCGTGAGGCCCGGGACTTTCTGCTGGCGCACCGGGAGGACTATGCCGCCGCCTGTGAGGGCTTCGCCTGGCCACGGCCGGCGCACTTCAACTGGGCACTGGACTGGTTCGACGTGATCGCCGCCGGCAACGACCGGACCGCGCTGCACATCGTCGAGGAGGACGGCGGCGAGACGCGGGTGTCCTTCGCCGGGATGTCCGAGCGGTCGAACCGGGTCGCGAACCACCTGCGTGCGCGGGGTGTCGCCGCCGAGGACCGGATCCTCGTCATGCTCGGCAACCAGACCGAGCTGTGGGAGACCGCGCTGGCCGCGATGAAGCTGCGCGCGGTGGTCATCCCCGCCACCCCGCTGCTCGGTCCGGCCGACCTGCGCGACCGGGTGGACCGGGGCCGGGTGAAGCACGTGATCGTACGGGCCGAGGACGCCGCGAAGTTCGCCGAGGTGCCCGGCGACTACACCCGGATCTCGGTCGGCGGCCCGCCGCAGGAGGGCTGGGAGCCGTACGAGGACGCGTACACCGCCCCCGCCGAGTTCCTCCCCGACGGCCCCACCCTGGCCGACGACCCGCTGATGCTCTACTTCACCTCCGGTACGACCGCCCGCCCCAAGCTCGTCGAGCACACCCACACCTCGTACCCGATCGGGCATCTGGCCACCATGTACTGGATCGGCCTGAAACCCGGTGACGTGCACCTGAACATCTCCTCGCCGGGCTGGGCCAAGCACGCCTGGTCCAATCTGTTCGCGCCGTGGAACGCCGAGGCGACCGTCTTCCTCTTCAACTACACACGGTTCGACGCGGCCCGGCTGATGGCCGAGATGGACCGGGCCGCAGTGAGCACCTTCTGTGCCCCGCCGACCGTGTGGCGCATGCTCATCCAGGCCGACCTGGGCCTCCTGGCCACCCCGCCCCGCGAGGTGGTGGCCGCCGGCGAGCCGCTCAACCCCGAGGTCATCGAACAGGTCCGGCGGGCCTGGGGCGTCACCATCCGGGACGGCTTCGGGCAGACCGAGACCGCCGTGCAGGTCTCCAACAGCCCCGGCCAGCTGCTGAAGACCGGCTCCATGGGCCGCCCGAGCCCCGGCTACCGCGTCGAGCTCCTCGACCCGGTCTCCGGCGCGCCCGGTGCCACCGAGGGCGAGATCGCCCTCGACCTGTCCGAGCGTCCGGTCGGCCTGATGACCGGCTACCACGGCGACCCGGACCGCACGGCCGAGGCCATGGCGGGCGGCTACTACCGCACCGGGGACATCGCCTCCCGCGACGAGGACGGCTATCTGACGTACGTCGGCCGCGCGGACGACGTCTTCAAGGCCTCCGACTACAAGATCAGCCCGTTCGAGCTGGAGAGCGCGCTGCTGGAGCACGAGGCGGTGGCCGAGGCCGCCGTGGTGCCCGCGCCGGACGAGCTGCGGCTCGCGGTGCCGAAGGCGTACGTCGTGCTCGCCGAAGGCTGGGAGCCCGGACCCGGCACCGCGAAGGTCGTCTTCGAGCACTCCCGCCAGGTGCTCGCCCCCTACAAGCGCATCCGCCGGCTGGAGTTCGGCGCGCTGCCCAAGACCGTCTCCGGCAAGATCCGCCGGATCGAGCTGCGCGAGGCGACGGCCCAGGGCTCGGAGCACGAGTACCGCGAGGAGGACTTCCGGTGACCGCATCGCTGTCGTACCCGCACGGAACATCGCTGTCGTACTCGCACGGAACCGGTTCCACCGCCCTGCTCGGCGACACCATCGGCGCCGGCCTGGACCGGGCCGTGGCCGCCTGGCCGGACCGTGAGGCCCTGGTCGACGTGCCCTCCGGGCGGCGTTGGACGTACGCCGAATTCGGCGCGGCCGTCGAGGAGTTGGCGCAGGCGCTGGTCGCGAGCGGAGTCGTCAAGGGCGACCGGGTGGGCATCTGGGCGGTCAACTGTCCGGAGTGGGTCCTGGTGCAGTACGCCACCGCCCGCGTCGGCGCGATCATGGTGAACATCAACCCGGCCTACCGCACCCACGAGGTCGAGTACGTTCTCAACCAGGCCGGGATCTCGCTGCTGTTCGCCTCCCTGAGCCACAGGACCAGCGACTACCGCGCGATGGTCGAGGAGGTGCGCGGCAGGTGCCCTGCGCTGCGCGACGTCGTGTACATCGGCGACCCGAGCTGGGAGGCACTGCTCGCGCGGGGCACGGGTGACGCCCCGTACGCGGAACTGTCCTGCGACGACCCGATCAACATCCAGTACACCTCGGGGACCACCGGCTTCCCGAAGGGCGCCACCCTGTCCCACCACAACATCCTCAACAACGGTTACTTCGTGGGCGAGTTGATCGCCTACACCGAGCAGGACAGGATCTGCATCCCGGTGCCCTTCTACCACTGCTTCGGCATGGTCATGGGCAACCTCGCGGCCACCTCGCACGGCGCCTGCATGGTCATCCCGGCCCCCTCCTTCGACCCGAAGGCCACCCTGGAGGCGGTGCAGCAGGAGCGCTGCACATCCCTCTACGGCGTCCCGACCATGTTCATCGCCGAGCTCAACCTCCCCGACTTCGCCACGTACGACCTCTCGACCCTGCGCACCGGCATCATGGCGGGCTCGCCGTGCCCGGTGGAGGTGATGAAGCGGGTCGTCGCCGAGATGCACATGGCGGAGGTCTCCATCTGCTACGGCATGACCGAGACCTCCCCGGTGTCGCTGCAGACCCGACGGGACGACGACCTGGAGCACCGCACGGGCACCGTCGGCCGCGTGCTGCCGCACCTGGAGGTCAAGGTCGTCGACCCGGCCACCGGCGTCACCCAACCACGCGGCACGGCGGGGGAGTTGTGCACCCGCGGCTACAGCGTGATGCTCGGCTACTGGAACGAGCCCGAGAAGACCGCCGGGGCCGTGGACGCGGGCCGCTGGATGCACACCGGGGACCTGGCGGTGATGCGCGAGGACGGGTACGTCGAGATCGTCGGCCGGATCAAGGACATGATCATCCGTGGCGGCGAGAACATCTACCCGCGTGAGATCGAGGAGTTCCTCCACGCCCACCCGAAGATCAGGGACGTCCAGGTCGTCGGGGTGCCGCACGAGAAGTACGGCGAGGAGGTCCTGGCCTGTGTGATCCCGTACGACGCGGCCGACCCGCTCACCCTGGAGGAACTGCGCGCCTTCTGCCGGGACCGGCTCGCGCACTACAAGATCCCCAGCCGGCTGCGGATCCTCGACTCCTTCCCGATGACGGTGTCCGGGAAGGTGCGCAAGGTCGAACTGCGGGAGGCGTACGGGGCGTGAGACGGCCGGAACCGGGCATGTGCTACCTGCTCGAGGACGGGCCCCGGAGGAGCGCGCTGTCGGCGGCACACTCGGCCGGGACCCGTCGGCAGGCATGCGAAGCCTGATGACACAGCCGACCGCCGCGCCCACCGTGGCGGGGCTGTCCCGGAGGTGTCGCCGCGTCGGGCGTGCCCGAGAGCAGGCGCGGCGCGGGGAAGTACGCGGGACCCCGCCGTGCTCGTCCGAGCTGAGGCCGGTTCGCCGGTGGTGACAGGGTGGCCCGGGGGCGTGTCAGGTCCGTCGGTTCCGTGGTCGGGGGTCCGGTTCCGGCGCTCCGTCGGTGTTCAGTGTGTCGGCGTGGTCGTTCACCGGCTGCGGGACGCCCGCGAGGTCCAGGACGAAGAGCGGGATGCCCAGGGCGTCCGCGCGGGCCCGGGCGTCGTCGGTGTAACCCGCGAGGGAGAAGTACACACAGTCCGCGGACTCCGTCATCGACGTCAGCCACAGGCACTCCACGTCCCGCGGCGCCGCCGGGCGCACGGTCGGGTCCACCTGGGCCAGCAGCCCGTGCGCGGCGAGCCCGATGCCGTTCGGTGGCCGCTGGTCGGCACGGCGGATGTCCCGGTAGCCGAGCCAGCGCAGATAGAGCGCGGCGACGGTGACGGCGTCGCGGGCGGTGCGGATGGCGCGCGGCGGGAAGGCGGGGCGGTGGGTGGAGTGGCGGTCCGGGAACCCCGGCTCGGCCGCCGCGGACGGCGTGCCGGGGTACGACGAGGGCATCCCGGTCTGACCGGGCGGCATCCCGGACTGTGACGACGGCGTCCCGGCTGCTGCCGACGGCGTCCCGGAAACGGCAGGCGGTGTGCGGGGATCTGCCAGGGGTGCACGGGGGTCTGACCCGGGTGCGCGAGGGTGTGCCGGGCGTGTCCGGGGGGCTGCCGGGGGTGTGGCCCGGCCTTCCGGCGACGTCTGGGCGTCTGCCCGCGGCGTGCCAAGGGCTGTCGGAGGCGTGATCGCCACCGGGACGCGCAGGACCGTGCCGCAGGAGCAGCCCAGCTCCGGGTGGGGCCACTGGCTCAGGCGCCCGCAGGCGGCGCAGGGCACGGAGATCCACTCGTCGTCCCAGGCCCGGTGGGCCGCCACGGCAGGCTCGGTGGCCGGATCCAGCCGCGGGGCGGTGGGCGCGCCGCACACGCACGGATACACCGGCGCGGTGTAGACGTGCTCGCGCCGGCAGGCCGGGCAGCGCACCGGCACGCTCTCGGGCATGGCCCACCCCCAGGCGTCACGTCGGAACAGTCGCGTCGGGACAGCGGCCCCATCGTCCTCCTTCTCGCGCCGCTTGTCCGGCGCTTGGCCCGTCTGCACCTCTCTTGACGACAGTTGGTGTGCGCTTCTACATTGATTCCAGATAGTAGAAGTTAATTTCCGCAATGCGGAAGTTTGACCATCTGGAGACTGTGCTCACCGCGGGGCGCGACGGGAGTACGCATCCGAGAAGCCGAAGCAGGAGTACTCGATGGCTCGTATGACCGCTGCCCGCGCGGCAGTTGAGATCCTCAAGCGCGAGGGCGTCACCGACGCCTTCGGTGTGCCGGGCGCGGCGATCAACCCCTTCTACAAGGCGCTCAAGGAGGGTGGCGGCATCAACCACACCCTCGCCCGCCATGTCGAGGGCGCCTCGCACATGGCCGAGGGGTACACCCGCACCAAGCCGGGCAACATCGGCGTCTGCATCGGCACCTCCGGCCCGGCCGGCACCGACATGATCACCGGCCTGTACTCGGCCATCGGCGACTCCATCCCGATCCTGTGCATCACGGGCCAGGCGCCCACCCACGTGATCCACAAGGAGGACTTCCAGGCCGTCGACATCGCCTCGATCGCCAAGCCGGTCACCAAAATGGCGGTCACCGTGCTGGAGGCCGCGCAGGTCCCCGGCGTCTTCCAGCAGGCCTTCCACCTGATGCGCTCCGGCCGCCCCGGCCCGGTCCTGATCGACCTGCCGATCGACGTCCAGCTCACCGAGATCGAGTTCGACCCGGAGACGTACGAGCCGCTGCCCGTCTACAAGCCGGCCGCGACCCGCGCCCAGATCGAGAAGGCGATCACCTTTCTTCTGGAGTCGGAGCGCCCGGTCATCGTGGCCGGCGGCGGCATCATCGGCGCCGACGCCGTCGACCTCCTGGTGGAGTTCGCCGAGCTGACCCAGACCCCGGTCATCCCCACCCTGATGGGCTGGGGCGCGCTGCCCGACGACCACGAGCTGAACGCCGGCATGGTCGGCGTCCAGACCTCGCACCGGTACGGCAACGCCAACTTCCTGGAGTCGGACTTCGTCCTCGGCATCGGCAACCGCTGGGCCAACCGCCACACCGGCTACAAGCTCGACGTCTACCGCGGCGACCGCACGTTCGTCCACGTCGACATCGAGCCCACCCAGATCGGCAAGATCTTCCCGCCGGACTACGGCGTCGTCTCCGACGCCAAGGCCGCGCTGGAGCTGTTCGTCGAGGTGGCCAAGGAGCTGAAGGCCGCCGGCAAGCTGCCCGACCGCGCCGATTGGGTCGCCTCCACCCAGGAGCGCAAGGCCTCCCTCCTGCGCCGTACGCACTTCGACAATGTGCCGATGAAGCCGCAGCGCGTGTACGAGGAGATGAACAAGGCCTTCGGCCCGGACACCCGGTACGTCACCACCATCGGCCTCTCCCAGATCGCCGGCGCGCAGATGCTGCACGTCTACAAGCCGCGCCACTGGATCAACTGCGGCCAGGCCGGCCCGCTCGGCTGGACCATCCCGGCCGCGATCGGCGTCGCCAAGGCCGACCCGGACAGCCCGGTGGTCGCCCTCTCCGGCGACTACGACTTCCAGTTCCTGATCGAGGAGCTGGCGGTCGCCGCCCAGCACAGGATCCCGTACGTCCACGTGCTGGTGAACAACGCCTACCTCGGCCTGATCCGCCAGGCGCAGATCGGCCTGGACATCAACTTCCAGGTCAACCTGGAGTTCGAGAACATCAACACGCCCGAGATCGGCGTCTACGGCGTCGACCACGTGAAGGTCGCCGAGGGCCTGGGCTGCAAGGCGATCCGGGTCACCGAGCCGGACCAGCTGGGCGCGGCGTTCGAGCAGGCGAAGAAGCTGGCCGCCGAGTACCGGGTGCCGGTCGTCGTCGAGGCGATCCTGGAGCGGATCACCAACATCTCGATGAGCCGCACCATGGACATCAGCGACATCTCCGAGTTCGAGGACCTGGCCACCGAGCCGGGTCACGCGCCGACGTCGATCAAGCCGCTGAAGGTCTGACCCCGCACCGCACACCAAGGGCGGCCCGTCCGGAAGGACGGGCCGCCCTTTCGCGTCCCCCGTGGCACCCCCGTTGCGTCCCCCGTGCTCCCCCGTGGCCGGGGCCCGCCGCCCCCGTGCCGGCGGGCCCCCTGTGCCCCTAATCTGCCCCGCTGCGGGGGCGGTTGAAGCCTGAGCCGCGGGGTTCAGAGGTTGATTTGAGGATGGCGTAGCCCGCCTACGACCGCTGCCGTACGCCGAGCCGCTACAGCTCGTGCTCCGACAGCCCCGGCCAGTCGTCGGGCCCGCCGCCCTGCCACTCGATGAGATCGCTCTCCTCCACCTCGATCCGGTCCAGGTCGGCCAGCCGGAGAATCTCCACGACGTCGTCCAGGTGCGAGGCGATGCCCAGGGTCACGTCCCCCTCGGTCACCCGCCGGGACCCGTCCAGGGCCGGGGAGTGGACCACGATGTGCGGATACTGCGTCGGATTGCCCATGCCCTCAGCGTCCTGCGGATACGGCGGGCCCGCACGCCGGGCCCGGGCCGCGCCCGGACAGCACGAAGCGCTCCCCCTGGCCGGGGGAGCGCTTCGTGTCCGTATGGTGACCGTCCGACGGCGCGAGGCTGGGCGCGACAGGTCGTTCGCGCCGCCGGACGGAGCGGGGTGGCCCCCGGAAAGGGGGGCTGGGTGGGACCGTGGGGGCGTGCGACGGAGCCGGGGCCCCTTCCCTCTGGTCGAGAAGGGGGCTCGGTCCTTCACCACCGCACTGGCTCGCACGCCGCCACGGTCCTCGCCCTGCCCGCGCCCACGGCCGTACGGTCACCCCTCATCCGGGCCGTACGGCGTGCCGCGCGGGCCGCGTGCGGAGATCCTGACCTCCCGTCGGATTCCGTACGCTGCTTGCGGGTTCCTGGTCTCAGTCCTCGCGCAGGGCGCGGACCGCCTCTTCCACGCGCCTGCCGTACTCCGGGTCGGCGGCGTGGAAGTGGGCCAGGTTCTTCTCGATCACGTCGTCGCGGGAGACCTGCGAGAGGCCGCCGGCGATGTTCGCGACGAGGCGGGACTTCTCCTCCGCGGACATCAGGCGGTACAGCTCGCCCGCCTGGTAGAAGTCGTCGTCCTTGGTGTGGAGCGGGGCCTCGTGGTTGCCCGTGTGGCCGGAGACCGCCAGCGGGGCTGACAGCGGGCGGCCGGTCTCCACCGGGCCGTCGTAGGAGTTCGGCTCGTAGTTCTTGGCGTGACGGCCCTGGCCGTTGACCGCCATGAAGCCGTCGCGGCCGTAGTTCTGCACGGTCGTCGCCTTCGGGGCGTTCACGGCCAGCAGGGTGTGGTTGACGCCCAGGCGGTAGCGGTGCGCGTCGGCGTAGGCGAACAGGCGGCCCTGGAGCATCTTGTCGGGGGAGGCGCCGATGCCCGGAACGAAGTTGTTCGGGGAGAACGCGGCCTGCTCGACCTCGGCGAAGACGTTGTCCGGGTTGCGGTCCAGCACCAGGCGGCCCACCCGCTGCAGCGGGTAGTCCTTGTGCGGCCACACCTTGGTCAGGTCGAACGGGTTGAAGCGGTAGTCCGCCGCCTCGGCCGCCGGCATGAGCTGGACGTACAGGGTCCAGGACGGGTGCACGCCCCGCTCGATCGCCTGCAGCAGGTCCGTCTGGTGGGAGTTGGGGTCCTTGCCCGCGAGCTCCGCGGCCTGCTCGGCGCTCAGGGAGCGGATGCCCTGGTTCGTCTTGAAGTGGTACTTGACGAAGAAGGCCTCGCCCTCGGCGTTCGTCCACTGGTAGGTGTGCGAGCCGTAGCCGTTCATGTGCCGGTACGACGCCGGGATGCCGCGGTCGCCCATCAGCCAGGTCACCTGGTGCGTGGCCTCGGGGGCGTGTGCCCAGAAGTCCCAGACGTTGTCCGGCTCCTGGCGGCCCGTGAAGGGGTCGCGCTTCTGCGAGTGGATGAAGTCGGGGAACTTGATCGGGTCCTTGATGAAGAACACCGGGGTGTTGTTGCCGACGAGGTCGTAGTTGCCCTCCTCGGTGTAGAACTTCACCGCGAAGCCGCGCGGGTCACGCACGGCGTCGGCGCCGCCGAGGGAGTCGGCCACCGTCGAGAAGCGCACGAACACCTCGGTGCGCTTGCCGATCGCGCTCAGGAAGTCGGCGTGGGTGAAGCCGGTGACGTCGTCCGTCACCTCGAAGTGGCCGTACGCACCGGAGCCACGGGCGTGCACCACGCGCTCCGGGATGCGCTCGCGGTTGAAGCGCGCGAGCTTCTCCAGGAGCTGCTGGTCCTGGATCAGGAGCGGGCCGCCGACGCCGGCGGAGGCGGAATTCTGGTTGTCGGCGACCGGGGCGCCGGACTCTGTCGTGAGCACGCGCTTCGACATCGGGGACCTTCCGTGCGGGTGTCAGCGGAAACCTGTTTCCGCTTCGTGGAGCCTAAAAGTTGGTGGTGTGGGCGTCAACAGTTTGTTGAATTCGATTCCGGGCCGCGGCGCCGCCTGGGCGCGACAGGACAGGTGTCAGCGGTGCCGCGGCCCGGAAGTCTCTACAGCTGAGCGCCGGAGAGGCGCTCGACCGCCCGCAGCAGGGCCGAGTGGTCCAGGCCGCCGTCGCCCTGGGCGCGCAGCGAGGCGACCAGCTGGGCGACCACGGCACCGACCGGAAGGGCCGCGCCGACGTTGCGGGCGGCGTCGGTGACGATGCCCATGTCCTTGTGGTGCAGGTCGATGCGGAAGCCCGGCTTGAAGTCGCGGCTGAGGAAGTTGTCCTTCTTCCGTGTCAGCACGGTCGAGCCGGCGAGGCCGCCGTTGAGGACGTCCAGCGCGGCCGCGAGGTCCACGCCCGACTTCTCCAGGAAGACCACGGCCTCGGCGCACGCCTGGATGTTCACGGCGACGATCAGCTGGTTGGCGGCCTTCACGGTCTGGCCGGAGCCGTGCGGGCCGCACAGCACGATGGTCTTGCCCAGCGCCTCGAAGATCGGCTTGGCCTGGTCGAAGTCGGCCTGCTCACCGCCCACCATGATCGACAGTACGGCCTCGACGGCGCCGGCCTCACCGCCGGACACCGGGGCGTCCAGCACCCGGATGCCCTTGTCCTTGGCGGCCTTCGCGAGGTCCACGGAGGTCTGCGGGGTGATCGAGGACATGTCGATCAGCAGGGCGCCCTGCTTCGCGTTCTCCAGGATGCCGTCCGGGCCGTAGGAGATGGCCTCGACCTGCGGGGACGCGGGCACCATCGTGATGACCACGTCGGCGTCGCGCACGGCCTCGGCGATGGAGGAGGCGGCGGTGCCGCCGGCGGCGGCCAGGCGGTCCAGCTTGTCCTGCTCGAGGGTGAAGCCGGTGACCTGGTAACCCGCCTTGATCAGGTTCTCGGACATGGGGGAGCCCATGATGCCGAGGCCGATCCACGCGATCTTGGGAAGGTTGCTGCTCATGATTGGGGGTGCCTCTCTCAACTGCCTTGCAAAGTCAGGGGGGTTCAGCGCGCGGCACGCGCTTCGCGCGGGAGCCAGTCGAAGGCCTCGGCGCTCGGACGGTCGCCCGGCTTGTACTCCAGGCCGACCCAGCCGTCGTAACCGGCCTTCTTCAGCTGGTCGAGCAGCTCCTCCAGCGGGAGCGAACCCGTCCCGGGGGCGCCGCGGCCGGGGTTGTCCGCGATCTGCACATGGCCGGTCTTCGCCGCGTACCGCTCGATGACCGAAGGCAGGTCCTCGCCGTTCATGGACAGGTGGTACAGGTCCATCAGGAACTTCGCGTTCCCGAGTCCCGTCGCCTCGTTGACCTTGTCCACGATCTCGATCGCCTTGGGCGCGCTCACGATCGGGCACTTCGGCGACTCGGGCTGGTTGAGGGCCTCGATCAGGACGGTCCCGCCGACCCGGCCGACGGCCCGGGCCGCGAGGACCAGGTTCTCCAGGGCGAGCGCGTCCTGCTCGGCCGGGTCCACGCCGTCGACGCGGTTGCCGTACAGGGCGTTGAACGTCGTGCAGCCCAGGGACCGGGCGAAGGCGATGGCCACGTCGATGTTGGCGCGGAACCTCTCCGACTCCTCGCCCGGGATCGACAGGGCGCCGCGGTCCGGGCCCGGCAGCTGCCCGGCGTAGAAGTTCAGGCCCGTGAGCTGGACGCCCGCGTCCTCGATCGCCTTCTTCAGTGCGTCGAGCTCGGACTGCTCGGGGGTGGGGGAGTCGACCCAGGGCCACCACAGCTCGACCGCCGTGAAGCCCGCCGCGGCGGCGGCCGCGGGACGCTCCAGGAGCGGGAGTTCCGTGAAGAGGATCGACAGGTTGACGTTGAAGCGCTGGTCTGCGAATCCCACGGGGACGGCGCTCCCTTCCCTGTAATTTCCGTATAGCGGAAGTTCGTTTCTGCTGTATGGAAAGATTGCCTGTGGGAGTGGAGGACTGTCAAGAGAGCCCACGAAAAAGTGCCCCCGCGCGATCGCGCGGGGGCACCTGTGAAGGCCTGGTCAGAGGGCGTCGACGCCGCTCACCTTCCAGCCGTCGGAGGTGCGGGTGAGCGTCATCCGCACCCGGTTCAGATCCAGCCGGGGCGCGGGGACCTGGGTGCTCTCGGTCACCTGGTTGACGAAGAGCAGGACGACGGCCCTGTCCGGCGTCGCCGACACGACGGAGGCCGCGGGGGCGCCGCCGTCGGCGGGGGTGGCCACGGTCGCCTTCACCACCCCCTGGTACTTCGTCGCGGTCGGCGCGACCACCGTCTTCGTGGTCCTGCCGTACTCGTCGCGGAAGTGTCCGGTCAGCAGGGCACGGGCCCGGGTGAAGTCGCGGTCCAGGTGCCGGTAGTCGTACGACAGCACGACCGGCGCCGCCTTCCGCGCGGCCGCGAGGGCCTCCCCGCGGGCCTGCTCCGCCTGCCGCCCCTCCTGGTACCGCCAGCCCAGTACGGCGGCCACGACCAGCGCGGCCACGAGTACGGCACCCAGTACCGCGAGGAGCACGGGCCGTCCGGCCAGGCGCGGGGGCGCGCTCTCCTCCGGCGCCCTCTTCTCCGGCTCGCTCTTCTCCGGCTCGTGCTCGGACGACTCGGGTGAGTCGGACGGCTCGGGCTCCGGCGGGTCCTCCCAGCCGTCCGCCGGAGGATCGATGAGCAGCGTGCGCCCGGGGGAAACGTCCTCCTCCTGGCGGGTGGCGCGCTCCGGCCGCCCGGCGCGCTTGGCCGCCGCGCGGGCGGCCGCGGTCAGGGTCCGGCGGGCCGGGGAGCCGCTGCCGCGGGCTCGGGAGGTCGGGTTCGCCATGATGTCTCTCCTCACTGATGGCCTCACCGGCGGGTCAGCCCACGAACGTGACGTCGGAGGTCAGCCAGCGGCCGCCGACCCGCACGAGGTCGAGCTGGAGCCGGTAGGTGCGCGCCTGGCCCTCGGGCGCGGCGGTGTTGGTCACCTTGCTGTCGGCCACCACCAGCACCCGGGCCGAGCGCTCGTCGGACCGCACGATGCCCGCATCGAGCACCTGCCCCTCGGACACCGACCTGTTCTGCGCGACCAGCTTCGTCAACTGGGCGGTCTGCGCCGCGAACTGCTTCTTGAAGTCGCCGGTGGCGCCGTCCAGCACGTTGTGGCTGTCCCGGTCGTAGTGCCGGTAGTCGAGCGAGGTGAAGTTCAGCGCCGACTGGCGGGCCGCCGCCAGGACCTCCTGGCGGCGCTGTTCCGCCCCGCGCTGGTCGGCCACTTTCAGGCCCAGCCAGACGGAGAGCACGGTCGTCAGCACGGTCGCGGCGACAAGGCCGGCCGGCAGCAGCCGCATGCGCCCCCCTGTCATGCCATCGGTCCCACGAGCAGCCATTGCCACGACTCCTTTCCGAACACGGTCTGTTCGCCGCCCGTCGAGCCGATCTCGACGGGCCTGCCGTCCGGGCCGGTCAGGGCACCGGTCTCCGGGTCGTACGGGGCCACGAACGCGGCCTGGTTCGCGCCGTGCGCGCCGGGACTCGCGCCGGGGGCGTTCTGCGCACCGCGCACCGAGGTCTTGCTGCCGCGCGGCGCGGTGCAGCGGGCGTCGGTGTTCGCCGGGCGCGGGGCGGTGTCGGCGGGATCGCGGCGCTGGGTGCCGTAGCCCTGGGTGCAGGCGGGCGGGTCGTCGGCGTTCACGGTCAGCCCGAAGTGGGTGGTGCCGTCGCCGGGGATGACCGTGTAGCTGCCCGCCACCGTGAGCGGGAGCGTGACCAGGGCCTGCTCGACGCCGGGCAGCCGGGCCAGGGTGATCTGGCCGCCGCTGACGAGGTTGGCCAGCAGGACCGGCACCTGCGGCCGGGTGGACTTCAGCAGGGAGTCGAGCTCCTGCGTGGCGGGCACCGTGTTGCCGATCAGCCGGCGCAGATCGCCGTCGCTCGACCTCAACTGCTCGGTGAGCGTCGCCAGATCGCGGGAGAACGACTTGATGGCCGAGCCCTGGTCCGCCTGGGTCTTCAGCACCTTCCGCGAGTCCTCGATCAGCGAGACCGTCTGCGGGAGCGATGCGGACGCCGACTCCACCAGGGAGTTGCCGGAGTCGACCAGGCGGCTCAGGTCCGGCCCGGTGCCGGCGAACGCCTTGCCCAACTCGTCGACGGTGACCCGGAGATCGTCCTTGCCGACCGAGTTGACCAGCCGGTCGAGGCTGAGGACCAGCTCGGTGACCGGCAGCGGGGTCCGGGTGCGGCTGCGCGGGATCGGGCTGCCGTCGATGAGGTACGGCCCGCCGGACCCGCGCGGCTGGAGGTCGACGTACTGCTCGCCCACCGCCGAACGGTCGGCGATCACCGCGAGCGTGTCGGCCGGGATCCTCGGGGCACCGTCCGCGATCTTCAGCGCCACCGAGACCCCGGACCCGGTCAGCCGCAGGTCGCCCACGCGGCCCACCGGCACCCCGCGGTAGGTGACCTCCGCACCGGGGAACACGCCCCCGGACTCGGCGAAGTCGGCGCGCACGGTGTATCCACGGTGCAGCACGTCGTCCACCAGGCCCGTGTACCGGGCGCCGACGTACGACACCCCGAGGGCGGTGACGGTCGCGAAGGCGAGCAGCTGGGCCCTGACCGTACGTGTGATCACGGCAGTATCCCCTTCAGCATCAGCTCGGCCAGGCCGAGGTCCACCCCGGGAGGGAGGCGACGCGCGCCGTCCGCGGTGTCGTAGGCCGCGGTGCACACCGGCGGACACAGCACGGTGCTGCCGTCGGAGGGCTTCGGGGGCACGGTGGGTACGGAGGGCAGGGACGGGGTGGGCGGGAGGGACGGAGTGGCCGGCAGGGACGGCAGGGGGGCCGGCGTGGGGACACCCGGAAGACGCGGGGTCCCGGGCGTCGGGGCGCTCCCGCCCTTGCCGGGCCTGCCACCGAGGTTGCCGTAGATGCCCGCCAGGTCGAGGTCGGCGGTGATCTTCAGGTTGACGTAGTCGCCCTTGACCGCGTCGGTGGCGTTGCGCGGGAACGGATACGTGGTCAGCAGCTCGAGAGAGTTGGGCAGGTCGTCGCCCGCCTTGTTCAGCTCCTGCAGGACGGGCCGCAGACTCTTCAGGTCGGCGACGGTGTCGTCGTGGGAGGCGTTCACCACCTTGGTGCCGGTCGTGCCGAGCCTGGACAGGGCGGTGAGCATCTTCGTCAGGTCGCGGCGCTGGTCGGCGAGGGCCTTCAGGGCCGGCGGCATGGTGTCGACGGCGAGGGCGATCGTCTTGTTCTCCTTCTTCAGCCGCTCGGCGAGCCGGTCCACGCCCTTGAGCGCGCGCACGATCTCGCCGCGCTGGTCGTCGAGGCCGCCGAGGAACGTGTCGAGCTGCTTCAGCAGTGACCTGACCCGGTCCTCACGGCCGTTCAGGGCCTTGTCCAGCTCTACGGTGATCGTCTTCAGCTGGGCCACCCCGCCGCCGTTGAGCAGCGCGGACAGGGCCGACAGCACCTCCTCGACCTCCGCGTTGCGGCCGCTGCGGGAGAGCGGGATGCGGTCGCCGTCGCGGAGCCGTCCGACAGCCGGCGTGCCGGCCGGCGCGGACAGGGCCACGTACTTCTCGCCGAGCATGCTGGTCTGCCTCAGGTCGGCGACCGCGTTGCCGGGCAGCTTCACCGAGTCGGCGATCCTGAGCCGCACCCGCGCGTGCCAGCCGTCCAGCTCCACCTTCTCGACCGCGCCCACGGTGACGTCGTTGACCTTCACCGCCGACTGCGGCACCAGGTCCAGGACGTCCCGGAACTCGACGGTGACGTGGTAGGCGTGGCCGTCCGAGGCTGCGCCGCCGGGGAGGGGGATGTCGTACCAGCCGTTGAACTCGCAGCCGGTCAGCAGCAGTGAGCCGACCGCCGTCCAGGCGGCCACCCGGCCCTTGCGCAGCACACTCATGCCCGTGCCCCCAGGATTCCGCCGAGGGTCTTGTCGACCGTGCCCGTCCCCGAAGGGGCCGACGGCACCTTGGGCAGGGAGCCGAAGAGTTTCCTCAGGTCCGTGCAGTCGGGGTTCTTGCCGCCCTCGTCCCCGGTCGTCCTCAGGATCGAGCAGAGCAGGGACGCCGGGTCCTGGGAGGTCTGTGCGTTGTTGCGGGTGTCGAGGGTGCCGGCCGCGGGGTTGTAGGCGTTCTGCAGGTTCGACAGGCCGGTGGGCGCGACGGTCAACAGCTCCTCCAGTGCGGCCCGTTGGGTGACGAGCACCTGGGTGACCTTGGCCAGGCCCTTGACGTCCGAGGTCAGCGCCTTCTTGTTGCCCTTCACGAAGCCGGACACGTCACCGAGGGCGGCGGCCAGGTACTTCAGCGCGGCCGCGAGATCCTTGCGCTCGCCGGCCAGCTGCCCGGCCACGTCGGCGAGGTCGGTGTCGAAGGACCGCACGCTGGTGTCGTCCGCCGCCAGCGCGGCCGTGAACACCTGCAGGTTCCGCACGGTCCCGAACAGGTCGCCGCGCCCGTCGGACAGCGTGGTGACCGCCTGGGAGAGGTCCCCGACCGTGCGGTTGAGGTTCTCGCCCTGCCCCCGGAGGTTGTCGGCGCTCACCCCGAGCAGCCGGGACAGCGCGCCCTTCTTGTTGGCGCCGTCCGGGCCGAGCGCCTCCGCGGTGGTGTGCAGGCTGTCGAAGATCCGGTCCAGCTCGACGGGGACGGCCGTACGGGACTCGGGGATGACGTCGCCGTCCCGCAGCACGGGTCCCTTCCGGTACACCGGCAGCAGCTGCACATAACGGTCGCTGACCACCGAGGAGTTGATGATGGCGGCCTGCGCGTTCGCGGGCACCTTACGGCCCCGGTCGTACTCCAGCTCCACCCGCACCCGGCCGCCCTCCGGCGTGATCTTCCTGACCTCGCCGATGCGGACACCGAGGACGCGGACGTCCGAGCCGGGGTAGATGCCGACGGTGCGCGGGAAGTACGCCGTGACCCGGACGGGGTCGGGGCCGGGCCACAGGACGGCGGCGAGGCCTGCGACGACCGCGAGCGCGGTGAACAGGGCCAGGAGTCTGCGGGTCATCGGGTGCCTCCCGTCCGGGGTGTGACCGGGGCGGCGACCAGGTTCTGGACGTAGGAGTCGAACCAGCGGCCGTTGCCGAGGGTGTTGGTGAACAGCCGCACGTACGGCGCGAGGAGCTTGACGCTGCGGTCGAGGCTCGCCTGGTTGCGTTCGAGCATGGTCACGAAGGTGTCGAGGTTCTTCAGGGCCGGTCCGATCTGCTTGCCGTTGTCGTCGACCAGGCCGGAGAGCTGGATGCCCAGCAGCGCGGAACTCCTGAGCAGCTGGTGGATGGCCGCGCGCCGCCTGCCGATCTCCTTGAACAGCTCGTCTCCCTCCTTCACCAGTGCGGAGAAGTCCTTCGTGTGGCCGGCCAGCACCTTGGTGACCCCGTTCGCGTGGTCGAGGAGCCCGCGCAGCGCCTTGTCGCGGGAGGCGACGGTCCGGGAGATCCGCGACAGTCCCTTGATCGACGCCCGCACCTCCGCGGGCGAGTCCTGGAAGGTGAGAGAGATCGTGTCCAGCGCCTTCGCGAGCCGGTCCGTGTCGACCTCCTCGGTGGTGGTCGTGAGGTCGCTGAAGGCCTGGACGACGTCGTACGCCGACACCGTCCGCCCGATCGGGATCTCGCTGCCCGGCTTCAACTGCCCGGGCCCGCCGGGGGAGAGGGCCAGGTACTTCGCGCCGAGGATCGTCCTGACCCGGATCGACGCGCCCGTGTCGGTGCCGAACGCCGGGTGTCCCTTCACCTTGAAGGTGACCTTGACGTGGTCGCCGTCCAGGCCGACGTCCTCGACCTTGCCGACCTTGACGCCGGCGATCCGTACCTCGTCACCCGGCTTGAGCCCGCCGGCCTCCGAGAAGGCCGCGCTGTACGTGTCGCCGCCGCCGATCAGCGGCAGGCTGTCGGCGTTGAAGGCGGCGACGGTGAGCAGCGCGAGAACGGTGAGACCGACGGCGCCCACGACGACCGGGTTCCGCTCGCGGAAGGGCTTCAGCCGAGGGCGCCGCAGCCGCATCCTGGGCAGCCTCGGCGGCAGGACGCGCACCTTCACCAGGGGCTGGGGGCGGGGCCTGCGCTTCGGGAGCCGGGGTAGGAGCCTCGGCAACCGGGGCGGCAGGACGCGCACTTTCACCAAGGGCTCGGGGCGCGCCTTGCGCCTCGGCAGCCGGGGCAGGAGCCTCGGCAGTCTCGGTGGCAGGACCCGTACCTTCACCAGCGGTTCGGGGCGGCGGACCCTGCGCCGCGGGACACGCATGCTCATCCGCCACACCTCGCCTGTGCCACGTGCAGCTCCGGGCTGATCACCTGCTTCGTCTTCGGCAGCACGATCCGGCCGTCGAAGTCGCAGAGGTAGAAGTTGAACCACGAGCCGTAGGACGCCGTCCCGGTGAGCTTGTCGAGCTTGTTCGGCAGCCGTTTCAGGACGCCCTCCACGGTGTTCTGGTTGTCGTTCAGCGTTCCGGTGAGATCGCCGAGGCCGGCGATGTCGTCCTTCAGCGGTGGACGCGCCTCCTTCAGCAGCCCCGCCGTGGCGTCCGTGAGATCGCCGATGCCGACCAGGGACTCCCCGATGGGCTTGCGGTCGGCGGACAGCCCCGAGATCACCCGGCGCAGCTGCGTGAGCAGATCGGAGAAGCGGGAGCCGCGCTTGTCGAGCGTCCCCAGGACGGTGTTGAGGTTGTCGATCACCGAGCCGATCAGCCGGTCGCGGTCGGCGAGGGTCGTGGTGAGCGAGGCCGTGTGCGTGAGCAGGCTGTTCACCGTGCCGCCCTCGCCCTGGAGCGTCTGGACGATCTCGGTGGCCAGCTGGTTGACATCGTTCGGGCTGAGCGCCGCGAACAGCGGCTTGAAGCCGTTCAGCAGGGCGTTGAGGTCCAGCGCCGGCTGGGTCCGGGACAGCGGGATGGTGCCGCCCGGCCGCAGTCGCCTGCCGACGTCGCCGGCGCCCTCGGTCAGTGCGATGTACCGCTGCCCGACCAGGTTGCGGTAGCGGACGACCGCGTGGGTGCCGGCGAGCAACGGCCGGTCGGCGGTGACGGTGAACGTGACCTCGGCCAGGGTCCGGTCCTTGATCCGGATGCCCTCGACCTCCCCGACCCGCACTCCGGCCACCCGGATGTCGTCGCCGGTCTCCAGCCCGGTGACGTCGGAGAACACCGCGTGGTAGGTGTCCTGCGGGGTGAAGGAGACGTTGACGATGGTGGCGGCGAGCAATGCCGTCGCCGCGCTGGTGACCAGCGCGAAGAGGCTGAACTTGACCAGTGGTCCGGCGGTCTGCCGGGCTCCTGCCCCGCTCATGCGACACTCACCGCCGTTCCGCGCGCGAGCGGCCCGAACAGCAGGGTCGCGACGGGCGGCACCTGGTCCGCGGGGACGCCCATGACGGGGGCAACGAGCGAGCCGACGGCCCGCTGCTCGGCCGCGGTGGCGGACACGTTGACACCTCCGGGGAGTGGGCCGCCCGAACTCGGGGCGGACGTACCGTCGTTCAGATGGGGCTTGGGCCCGGGCACCGGCGGATCCGGCAGCCCACGGCAGTTCGGGCCGGACCGCTCGCCGTACACCGGCTCCTCACCGGGCCGGTACGCCCCCTGCGGCCGTACGACCTCGAGGGTGATCCGCATCTCCCCGCCCCGGAACGCGTCCTCCGACGCCCTCTCCTGCCGGACCAGGCCCTTCAGCAGGCACGGGTACTCGGGGGAGTAGCGGGCGAAGAGTTCCAGCGTGGGGCGGGAGACCCGGCCCAGGGTGATCAGCCGGTCGCCGTTCTCGGCGAGGAAGTCGTCCGCCGTGCCCGCCACGGCGGCGGTCGAGCGGAGCCCCGCCGCCAGCTGGTCCTGCTTCGCCACGATCGTCCGGCTGGTGGTGACCGTGTTGCGCAGGATCCGCATCAGGTCGGGTGCGGCGTCGCCGTAGACCTCGGCGACGTCCGCGAACCGCGAGATGTCCTCCTTGATGGACGGCAGGTGCGGGTTGAGGCGGCGCAGATAGCCCTCGACCCGGGTGAGGTTGTCGCCGACCCGGTCGCCGCGGCCCTCCAGCGCGGTGGCGAACGCCGAGAGGGTGGCGTTGAGTTCACCAGGCCGGACGGTCCGCAGCAGCGGCAGCAGGTCGTTCATCAGCTGCTGCACCTCGATGCCCACCCGCGTACGGTCCTGGGTGATGACGTCCCCGGCGCGGATGGGCCGAGCCGACGACTGCGCAGAGCGAGCAGGCGCCACGAGGTCGACGTACTTCTCGCCGAACAGTGTCTTGGGCAGCAGCCGCGCGTGCACGTCGGCCGGGATGTACGTGACGTACTGCGGCTTGAGCGCGATGTCGAGCGTGGCCTTCGTGCCGTCGGCGTGCACCTCGCGCACCTCGCCGACCAGCACCCCGCGCAGCTTGACGTCGGCGGCCGGATCGAGCTGGTTGCCGAGGCTGTCGGCCTCCAGGGTGATCGGTACGACGGACGTGAACGCCTGCCGGTAGACGGCCACCGCGAGCGACAGCAGCAACGCGAGGACGGCGAGGAACGCGATGCCGTACAGCCTGAGTCTCAGCGTTCTCACCGGCTCACCCCGAGATCCGTACGGTCGTGTTGGCGCCCCAGATCGCGAGGCTCAGGAAGAAGTCCAGGACGTTGATGGCCACGATGGACGTCCGCACCGCCCGGCCCACCGCGACGCCGACGCCCGCCGGGCCGCCGCTCGCGTGGTAGCCGTAGTAGCAGTGCACCAGGATGATCAGCACGGCGAAGACGATCACCTTGCCGAAGGACCACAGGACGTCCACCGGCGGCAGGTACTGCTGGAAGTAGTGGTCGTAGGTGCCGGTCGACTGACCGTAGTAGCCGGTGGTGATGGTGCGGGCGGCGAGATACGAGGACAGCAGCCCGATCACGTACAGCGGGATCACCGCGACGAAGCCGGCGATCATCCGGGTCGTCACCAGGAACGGCAGCGACGGGACACCCATCACCTCCAGCGCGTCGGTCTCCTCGCTGATCCGCATCGCGCCGAGCTGCGCGGTGAATCCGGCGCCGACCGTCGCGGACAGGGCGAGTCCGGCCACCAGCGGGGCGATCTCCCGGGTGTTGAAGTACGCCGACAGGAACGCCACGAAGTTGGAGGTGCCGAGCTGGTTCAGGGCCGCGTAGCCCTGGAGGCCGACCTCGGTGCCGGTGAAGAAGGACAGGAACGCGATCACGCCGACCGTGCCGCCGACGACGGCGAGCGCACCGCGCCCGAAGCTGACCTCGGCGAGCAGCCGCAGGATCTCCTTCTTGTAGCGGCGCAGGGTGCGGCCGGTCCAGGCGAGCGAGCGGCCGTAGAAGGACAGTTGGGTGCCCAGCTCTTCGAGGGAGCGCAAGGGGCGGTCGAGAAGTCTCATCGGCTAACCCCTCTGCGGGACGACCTGGAAGTACACGGCGGTCATCACGAAGTTGGTCACGAACAGCAACATGAAGGTGATCACCACGGACTGGTTGACGGCATCGCCGACGCCCTTCGGCCCGCCCTTCGCCGACAGTCCCTTGTACGAGGCGACGATCGCCGCGATGGCCCCGAACACCAGCGCCTTGATCTCGGCCGCCCACAGGTCGGACAGCTGGGCGAGGGTGGTGAAGGAGGCCAGATAGGCGCCGGGTGTGCCGTGCTGGAGGACGACGTTGAAGAAATAGCCGCCCGCGACGCCGACGACCGAGACCAGGCCGTTGAGGAGGACGGCCACGACCATCGACGCGAGCACACGCGGTACGACGAGCCGGTGGATCGGGTCGATGCCGAGCACCTGCATCGCGTCGATCTCGTCCCGGATCTTGCGCGCCCCGAGGTCCGCGCAGATCGCCGTACCGCCCGCGCCCGCGATCAGCAGGGCGGTGACGATCGGCGAGGCCTCGCGCAGCACGGCGAGCACGGACGCGGCACCGGAGAACGACTGCGCGCCCAGCTGCCGGGTCAGGCTGCCGATCTGGAGCGCGATGACCGCCCCGAACGGGATCGAGACCAGAGCCGTCGGCAGGATCGTCACGCTCGCCACGAACCACGCCTGCTGGATGAACTCCCGTGCCTGGAACGGCCGTCGGGGCAGGGTGCGGACGACGTCCAGCGCCATCGCGAACAGATTGCCCGAGTGCCTGAGCGCACCCGCCGGGGAGAGGCTCATCCGCCCGTCACCCCCGTCCCGTGCAGCTCGGCCTCCCGTCTCGCGATCGCCTCCCAGCGGGGCGGGCGGGTGATGCCCGGGCTCGGCAGCAGTCGGGGAGTGAGGCCCTCGGCCGGGCCGACCTCGTCGATCTGGGCCAGCTCCTGCTCGACCAGGGCCGCGTCCTTCTCCTCCGCCATGCCGATCGGCCCCTGCATCCGGCCGTTCAGGAACTGCCGTACGACCGGCTCGTCACTGGCCAGCAGCCGCTCACGGGGTCCGAACATCACCAGCTCGCGCCGGAACAGCAGCCCGATGTTGTCGGGCACCTGCCGGGCGGAGGCGATGTCGTGGGTGACGATCAGGAAGGTCGCGTCGATCTGTGCGTTGAGGTCGACGATGAGCTGGTTGAGATACGCCACGCGCACCGGGTCCAGGCCCGAGTCCGGCTCGTCGAACAGGATGATCTCCGGGTCGAGGACCAGGGCACGGGCGAGCCCGGCCCGCTTGCGCATGCCGCCGGAGATCTCGCCGGGCAGCTTGCCCTCGGCGCCGATCAGCCCGACCATCTCCATCTTCTCGAGGACGATGCGCCTGATCTCGGTCTCGGACTTGCGGGTGTGCTCGCGCAGCGGGAAGGCGATGTTGTCGTACAGGTCCATGGAGCCGAACAGGGCGCCGTCCTGGAACAGCACACCGAACAGCTTCCGCACCTCGTACAGGTCGCGTTCGCGCAGTCGGGTGACGTCCCGGCCCGCGACCCTCACCGAGCCGCGCTCCGGTTTCAGCAGCCCGACGAGCGTCTTGAGGAACACCGACTTGCCCGTCCCCGAGGGGCCGAGCAGCACCGAGACCTCCCCGGCGGGCAGCGTCAGCGAGACGTCCTCCCAGATGACCTGGTGACCGAAGGACTTGGTCAGCCCTTCCACACAGATCTCGACACCCATCCGGTTCCACCCTTCGCCCGTGGAGCAGCTCCGACATCTGCTCTACGGGGCGGGGCGGGGCGTCCGTCGCGGCGACCGGGAATTTTTTTCGGACGCGTTTACGGCGTGCTACGGCAGCTTGACCTGCTACGGCAGCGCGGCGCGCGCCGGCCGCTTCACGGACGGCACGCTCGGCGTGGCAACCGGCAGGGAAACGGACGGGAGGGACGGCGCCTTGGGCAGCGGTGGCACCGACGGCACCGACGGCACCGCGGACTCCGCCGGCAGCTCCGGAAGCGAGGGCGAGGAGACCTCCGGCAGGGGCGGCACGGAGAGCGGTACGGCGGGTTCGCCGGAGGGCGGTCGAGTCGTTGCCCGAGTCGGGGCCGCCGACGGCCTGTGCGTCCTGGGAGGGCGCGCCTGCCCGGTGCCGGCTGAGCTGTCGCCGCTGTCGGCCACCCGCACCCCGCTGGACACGGCAGGCCTGGGCACGGAACCGCTTCCGTCTCGGCCCCCGTGGAGCGCGTACGGCAGCACGAATCCCGCGACCGCCAGGGTCGCCACCGTCGAGGTGACGGCGGCCGCCTGAGCCTTGCCGCCCCCGCGCAGCCGGCCGCGCCCGACCAGGAACAGGACCAGCCCGAGCGTGCCGGCCAGCGAGGCCCGCAGCGTCCGCCGGGCCCGGGCGAGCAGCGACTCGACGGTCCGGTAGCTGAGCCCCATCCGCACCGCGACCTGGCTCACGTCCAGGTCCTCGGACTTCAGCCGCAGCGCCTCCGCCTGCCGGGCGGGCAGCTCCCCGCTGCGCACGGCGAGCCACTTCGCCTCGGCCCGGTCGCACACCGCTTCCTCGACCGGCACTGGGCCCGGCGCGACGAGCATGGGGCGGCTGCCCACCTCCGCCTCGCGGTTGACCTGCCGGTACCGGTCGACGCACAACCGCATGGTCACCGTCGTCAGCCAGGCGCCGAGCCGCTCGTCGTCGAGGTCCGGGCGCTCCGCGGCCCGCAGCATCGCCTCGTGCACGGCGTCCTCGGCGTCCTCGAGGCTCATCGAGCGGCGCCGGGCCACCTTGAGCAACTGCTCACGGTGGCTCCACATGCGCCGCCAGCGCTCGTCGGCGGCCGCTGTGTCCGCCGGCATGTCCGTCGCCATGAGGGCCCCTTCGCGCTCACCCGCCGGTCCGGTGCTCCCGGCGGGTGGCGACATTACCGCCGGGTATCAGCGGTTGTGGAGGGGGAGGCGCCCATCGTGTTCGAGCTGTTGCCGGAGGTCAGCGACTCGGCACCGGGCAGCACGCCGCCGGGCAGGGTGAGGGTCGGCTCGGGGACGGGGACCAGCGGCGCCCCGGACTCCTTCGGGGCGCCGGCCGTACGGGACGGGGCGGGGGACGGCGAGGCGGGCGGTGCCGAGGGCGTGCGCGAAGGGCCCGGGCGGCCCGGCCTCCGGTCGTCCGACGGCTTCGGCGAGGGTTTCGGGGCCTTCGGGCGGGACGGCTTCGGCCGGTCCCCGGCCCCGGCGGGCGCGTCCGGCACCACCCGGTGTCCCGTCAGGTAGTACGCGTACCAGGCCTTGACCGTGCGCAGATAGGTGTCCGAGTGGTTGTAGCCGAGGATCGCCCGGTCCAGGTCGGCGGGGTTCGACAGGTCCCGGCCGCCCGCGCACAGATAGCGGCCGGCGGCGAGAGCGGCGTCGTAGACGTTGTCCGGGTCCGCGCGTCCGTCGCCGTTGCCGTCCGCGCCCCAGCGGGCCCAGGTCGACGGGATGAACTGCATCGGGCCGACCGCCCGGTCGTACACCGCGTCCCCGTCGTATGCGCCGCCGTCCGTGTCCGGTACGACGGCGAAGGCGCCGCCGGTCAGCCGGGGGCCGAGGATGGGCGTCACGGTCGTACCGTCCGGGGTCACCCGGCCGCCCCGCGCCTGTCCGGACTCCACCTGGCCGATCGCGGCCAGCAGTTGCCAGCGCAGCCGGCAGCCGGGCGTGCTGCGCGCCAGCTCCTCCTCGGCACGCCGGTACGCGGCGAACACGGTCGCGGGCAGGGCGCCGCCGCCCGGCACGGCCTGTGCCGAGGCCCGCTCGGGGGTGCGCAGCGGGGGCAGATCGGTGCGGTAGGGCGCGTCACCGGACACGCTCGGTCCCTGCTCGGCGGTGGGTGCCGTCTGCCGCGCGGGCTCCGTGGCCTGCGCCGGGACCGCCCCCGGCGCCTGGGACGCGGTCAGCGCGGCCATCGCCGCCACCGCGATCGCCGAACCCCTGGCACCCCGCAACGCTCCTTTGAGCTCACGCGCTGTCATCGTTGCGTCCCCTCCCTGCTTGGATCCGTCGTCCGCTCTACGCGGCCGGACGGCCGGTCCGTCGCACGGAGTGGGAAGAGCGGAAGGAGCCGGGGGACAATCGGAGGACCTGGAGGACTCCTGCGGCGCACCTCCCGCCCCCTCAAGGGCAGCGAACAGGGCTGCTGTTGGTGGTGTGGCGACGTGGGCCGCCCGCGGAGTCGGCGTCCGCGGGGGTATCCGGGCGTTCCTGGTGAGGGCGGCTCTCGGCGTGCCGAAGGCGGACGACGGCGTCGAGCCCACCGCCGGGGGCCGTCTCCAGGGTGACCTCGCCACCGCTGGCACGGGAGAGCTGCCGGACCATCGGCAGGCCGAGGCCCGTGCCGTCGTGGTCGGCGTCAGCGGCCCGCCAGAACCGGTCGAAGGCCCTGTGCCGTTCGGCCTCGGACATGCCGGGCCCCTGGTCGATCACATGCAGTTCGGCCACGAGCGGGATGCGGCCGGCGGCTCTCGGGGCGGTGGCGGTTGCCAGCGTGATGGCGGTTCCCGGCGGGGACACGCGCAGCGCGTTGGAGAGCAGGTTGTCGATGATCTGCTCCAGTGCTCCCGGGACCGCCCACACGCGAACGGCTGTGGCCCCGGAGACGACGATGTCGACCTGCTGCTCGTCGGCGAACGCCGTCCAGATGGCCGCGCGATCGGCGACGACGGCGTCGAGATCGACCGCCTCCGGCCTGATCGCGGAGTTCTCCAGTCGGGCGAGCGCGAGCAGCCCCTGCACCATACGACTGAGCCGCTCCAGCTCCCCCACGGCCTCCTCGAGGCTGTCGTGGGCACAGGGGGCGAGGTGCGGCTCGAAATTCTCCAGGCGCAGGCGCAGTGAGGTCAGGGGAGTCTTCAGCTGGTGGGATGCCTCGGAGGCGAACGCCTGCTGAGCCTGGAGCAGATGCTGGAGCCGGGTCGCGGTTCTCGTGAACGACGCGGCGAGCCGCCGTAGTTCCGGCGGCCCGTGATCGGCGGCGGGTGGATCGGTGATCCGGCCCTCGGCAAGTTGTGCCGTGGCGCGTTCCAGAGCCTGGACGGGACGGGTGATCGAGCGGGCGAGCGCGAAGCCGATCAGGGAGACGGCGGACAGGACCCCGAGCCCGACCGCGGCGAGGACCAGCCAGGTGGCGTGGACCTTCGCCTTGAGCGCGCCCAGCGCGTACACCGTGCGCACCACACAGGCGACGGTGGCGTTGGAGCCGCCCGGCACGGTGACGAAGAGGACTTCGCCGCCGGTGGACGGGTCGCTGCGGGTGCCGACGGCGGGCTGATCGCGCAGCGCGGTGGAGATGTCCGGCTCGGCGGACAGGTCCCTGCCGACCAGCGGACGGGCAGCGGTGTCGGTGAGGACGGTGCCCGCGTGGCCGGTGACGAGCACGCGGCTGCCGGTGCGCTGCCCGTACGCGCGGGCCAGCTCGGGCAGGTCGGCCGTCAGCCCGTGCTCCATCTTGTCCTCGCAGACCTCGGCGAGCGTCATCGCCCCCTGCTGCGCCGCATGGGAGAAGCGGGACAGCTCGCTGTGCGCGTAGAGGATGCCGAACGGCACTTCGAGCGCGAGCAGGACGAACAGCATGAGGCTCAGATGGCTGAGCAGGAGGCGACGCGTCACCGGGGTCCTCCGCCCTGTCCCGAATCCGCGACGGACGTGGCGTCGACGTGTGCCGGGGGCACCAGGCGGAAGCCGATTCCGCGGATGTTCTCGATCCAGGAGGAGTCACCGAGTTTGCGGCGCAGCGCGGCGATGTGGACGTCCAGGGTCTTGGTGGGGCCGAAGAAGTTCGGTTCCCATGCCGTGTCGAGAATCTGCCGGCGGGAACAGACGGCTCCGGGGTCCTCGGCGAGACAGACGAGGAGGTCGAACTCCTTGGGCGCGAGGGTGACGGGCGCCCGGTGCAGGTGTACCTGCCGGGTGCGAAGGTCGATGGTCAGCGGGCCGACCCGCTGGATGTGGGACGTCCCGGGCCGATGTGCCGGGTCGTCCGGGGTCTGCGGCTCTGCGCGGCGGGTGTCCGGCACGGGGGGTCGGGCGCGGCGGGTGACGGCACGGATCCGGGCGACGAGTTCCCGCACGCCGAACGGTTTGGAGACGTAGTCGTCCGCGCCCAGCTCAAGACCGAGTACCCGGTCCACCTCGTCGTCTCTGGCAGTGATCATGATGATCGGCACGGACGAGCGGGAGCGGAGGGCCCGGCAGACGTCGATGCCGTCCATGTCGGGCAGCCCCAGGTCCAGCAGCACCATCTCCGCCTCCGGCGCGGCGAGGCCGTCGGCCCCGTTTCCGGCGTGTTCGACGGTGAATCCGAAACGGCGCAGTCCCTCCGCCAACGGTCCGGCCACCCGGTCGTCGTCCTCGATCAGCAAGACACGCATGCCGAAAGGCTCACAGACTTCGGCCGAAGGGCGTGGCGCAAACGCCGTAACCTCCCCCGGGCCGGTGATCTTCCACGGTCGGCGTAACCGCTGGAGCGCGGCGCGACGACGACATCCAGGACAGGGACAGCGGGGAGTAAGCCGCGAGTCAAGGCCGCGAACGGCGATGTCCGATCCCGCAGGTGACAGCCGGGAAATGAGGTGGGGCCGGCCCGCATGACAGGACAGCCCTCTCGGTGGAACCGGCCGGAGGCGGGGAAGGAAAAACGCTTCATCGGAGGAATCCGGGATCCGTCCTGTATGTGCTCTGGCATTCCGCTTGATCGTCTTCCCGTAGCGTCGGTCGCCCGGCCGGTGCCGCTGGAGCACCGCGCGACAAGCGCCCCCACGAGCACCTGGGATGCCCCATGCCCATCGATGAACTACGCCGCACGCGCCCGGACCTGGCGGAGCCCTTCACGACCGCGCTGCCGGGAGCACGCGCCACCGTGCTCAGCCGGCTGTGGGGCGCTTTCGTACGAGAACCCCTGCCCGGCGTGACCGGGCATCGCCGGGAGTCCGACGCCGTGGTGGTCGGGCTGCGGCGCGGTGGTTCGCTCGCGGCGGCCGAGTCCGGCGCGCGACCGTTCGCCGAGGTGCCCGACGACTTCGCCGTGTCCGGGCCGGAGGGGCCGGTCCGTGGTCCGGTGGAGCTGCTGGCTCAGCTGGGCCTGCGTACCCCTGCGGCGGACCGACTGGCGGCCGAGCTGGACAACAGCGTGGTCAACCTGGCCCTGGCCCGGGCCGCGAACGCCGGCGCACGGGTCCCGCCGAAGGACTCGGCGGATGCCGAGCAGGCGGTCGTCGACGGTCACCCGCAGCATCCCTGCTGCCGGACACGTACCGGCATGTCGATCGCCGACGTGCTCGCATACGCCCCCGAGCACCACCCGGTCGTCCGGCTGGCGCTGCTCCGTGTCCCGGCCGACCGCTGGCAGGGCGCCGGCACGTGGCCGCGGGTACTGCGTGACGGCGACACGATCCTCCTCCCGCTGCACCCCTGGCAGCGCAACCACCTGCTCGTGCACCACCCCGGCCTGACCGTCGTGGAGGAGACGATCCCGGCCCGGCCGCTGCTGTCGCTGCGTACCCTCGCCCCGCTGGACGTCCTGCCGGGCTGCCACCTCAAGACGGCGCTCGACGTCCAGGTCACCAATTACCGGCGCACCATCTCCCCGGCCGAGGTCGCCGACGGGCCCCCTCTGTCCGACCTGGTCGCGGCCGTCGTCGACAAGGCCGGGTACGGCGGCAGCCTGCGCATCCTGCGGGAGCTGGGCGGCGGCACCGTGCGCGTGGACGGGCAGCCCTGCGAGAGCCTGGCCGCGATGATCCGCGAGTCGACCGAGTGCCACCTCGACGCCGGGGAGATCGCGGTTCCGCTCACGGCCGTCCACGCGACCGGAGCCGCCGTGGTGTCGGGCGACCCGGTGCGCTGGCTGGCGGACTTCGCCGGGCTCGTGCTGCCGCCCGCTCTGACGCTGCTGTCCATGGGGGTGGCGCTGGAGGCGCACGGCCAGAACACCCTGGTCGTGCTGCGGGACGGGCGGCCGGTGCGGGTGCTGTACCGGGATCTGGACGGCGTACGGGTCAGCCCGCGCCGCCTGGCCCGGTGCGGTTTCACGCTGCCGCCGCTGCTCGGCACCCGCGCGGGCGATGACGTGGCCGCGCTGCACACCAAGCTGTTCGGCGGCCTGATCAGCGGAGTCTTCAGCGAGCTGGTCGCCGTCCTCAGCCGGACGCGGGCGGCCGATCCCCGGGCGCTGTGGGGCGTGGTGGCCGAGGCCGGCCGCCGGGTGTACGCCGGTCTGCCGGACCAGGAGGATGCGGCGGCGTTCTTCGCCGACACGATGCCGCTGAAGGCGACCATCGCCATGCGCCTGGCCGAGAACCCGGGCAAGGCCCGGTGGACGCCCGTCCCCAACCCCCTGGCGCTGTGCCGTTGATGCCCTGCACCGACCGCTGTCCCCTCTGGAGGGAAGTATGAACACCGGCACCGCCACCCACGCCACCACGATCGGCGCAAGCACGCCAGTGACGAGGGCCGACACCGTCAGCGCCCACACGCTGCTCAACTGCCTGATCCGCGAGGTGTCGGCCCCCGAACACCAGGTCACGGTCGACGACGACCACCTCCTGCTGCGTCTGCCCCGCCGGGGCGTCCTGCTGCGTTCCCCGCTGCGCAGGGTCTCCCTGATCGGAGCCCACCGCTTCCAGGGCCCGGTGCAGCGGTTCGACGACGACTCCTGGGTGACGGTCGGCTGGAAAGAGCTGGCCGGATACATCCGGGACGAACTGCACCTGCGTACGGGTGTCGCCAACGAGGAGTTCCTGAGCCAGGTCGCCGACAGCCGTGAGACGATCCGCACCGCGCTGGAGCAGCGGGCGGGCGCCTCGCCGCACCCGGATCCGTACGTCGCGTCGGAGCAGTCCCTCGTGTTCGGCCATCGCTTCCACCCCGCTCCCAAGGCTCGCACCGGTGACCCGGCGGACTGGCTGGCGTACGGCCCGGAGACCGGCGCGCGCTTCCGTCTGCGCTACCTGGCCGTGCGCCGCCATCTCGTGTGCGAGGAGGGTGAGTTGGGGGAGCTGGACGCGCTGCGCCCGGCGTGCGATCCGGAATTCGTGACACTGCCGGTGCATCCCTGGCAGTACCGGCTGCTTCAGGGCCACGACCGGCTACGGGAGGCAGCGGCCGCCGGCGATGTCGTCGACACCGGAGTGAGCGGACCCGAACTGGTGCCGACCGCATCGGTGCGCACCCTGTACGACCCCGACAGCGACACCTTCCTCAAGTTCAGCCTGAACGTCCGCCTGACCAACTGCGTCCGTAGACACGCCCGTCACGAGCTGTCCGGTGCCGTCGCCCTCAACCGCCTGCTCCAGCCCGTCTTCGCCGGACTCGCCGGCCGATTCCCCGGGTGTGCGCTCCTGGCCGAACCCGGCTACCGCACCCTCGACACGGCCGGCGACACCGCTCTCCTGGAGGGCCTCGCCGTCATCGTCCGCTCCGGCCTGCGCCACCATCTGCGCCCCGGGGTGACACCCCTGCTCGCCGCCGCGGTGGCGGACGAGTACCCGACCAGTGCGGGCCACGCCTCCCATCTGCTCGCCCGCGGCGACGGGGACGTCCTGGCCTGGTGGGACGCATACCTGCGACTGCTGCTGCCACCGGTGCTGACCGCCTACTTCGAACACGGCGTCGTCCTGGAACCCCACCTGCAGAACGTCGTCGTCGGTGTGCGCGCCGACGGCACTCCGGCACAGATGCTCTTCCGCGACCTGGAAGGCACCAAGCTCCTGCCCGGACATCACCACCGCAGCCTCGCCGACCTGCCGGAGGACGTGCGGGGTCCTCTCACCTACGACCCGGAACGCGGCTGGAACCGGGTCGCGTACTGCCTGCTGGTCAACCATGCCGCCGAAGTGCTCAGCGCCCTGGCCGACCTCGACCCGACGCTGGAACCCGCCCTGTGGGGCCTGGTCCGCGACCACCTCGACGCCTACGCCCGCACCGCCGCCGAACCGCCACGCCTGCGCGCCCTGCTGTCCGGCGTACCGCTGCCCGCCAAGGCCAACCTGCTGCTGCGCTGGGCCCGCCAGGCCGACCGGCATGCCACCTACGTCCCGCTGCCCAGCCCGCTCGGCGCGGACTTTCCCCGGGAGGTGGTCCGGTGAGGCCCGCGCTGCTCGACCACGTCGGCCGGCTGACCGACGAGGACCTGCCCGCGTACGTCTACGACCTCCCGGCCCTGCGCGAGCACGTGCACGCGATCCGGGCCGCACTGCCGGCACGCGTCGAGCTGCTGTACGCGGCCAAGGCCAACTCCGACCCCCGGATCCTGCGGGCCCTGGCCGCGCACATCGACGGATTCGAGGTGGCCTCCGGCGGCGAACTGGACCACGTCCGCGGGCTCATCCCCGATATGCCGCTCGCCTTCGGAGGCCCCGGCAAGACGCAGACGGAGCTGGCCCAGGCACTGGAGGCCGGAGTGGAGCGTCTGCACATCGAGAGCGAACACGAACTGCGTCTCCTCACCACCCTGCTGGGCGACCGGAGCGCCGACGTCCTCCTGCGCGTCAACCTGCCCGTCGACCTGGGCCATGTCGCCCTCGCCATGGGCGGCCGGCCGAGCCCCTTCGGCATGGATCCCGCGCACCTGGACGACTGCCTTGAGCTGATCGCCTCCGACCCGCGCATCCGTCTGCGCGGCCTGCATCTCCACCTGGCCAGCGGTCTCCGGGCCCAGACCCAACTGGCCCTGATCGACGAGGTGCTGACCTGGGCCGAAGGCTGGGCTCAGGAACGCGCGGCGGACCTGGCCGAGGTGAACGTCGGAGGGGGAATGGGCGTCGACTACGCCCACCCCCACGAGGTGTTCGACTGGTCCGCGTTCGGGGCGGGACTGGCCCGGATCCTGACCCGCCGTCCTCGCCTCACGCTGCGGATCGAACCCGGCCGCTCGGTCACCGCGTACTGCGGCTGGTACGTCACCCAGGTCCTGGACATCAAGTTCAGCCGCGGGGAGGCGTTCGCCGTGCTGCGCGGAGGCACCCACCATCTGCGCACCCCTGCCGCGAAACAGCACGACCAGCCCTTCGAGGTGATCCCCGACGAGGTCTGGCTCCGGACCTGGGACCGACCGGAGGCCCGTGACGAGCCGGTGACGCTGGTCGGACAGCTGTGCACGCCCAAGGACGTGCTGGCCCGCCGCGTCACGGTCGAACGGCTGCGCGTCGGCGACCGCGTCGCCTTCGCCATGGCCGGCGCCTACGCCTGGAACATCTCCCACCACGCGTTCCTCATGCACCCGCACCCGACCTTCCATCACGTCCACGACGTGGAGATGTCCGACCCGGGCACGTACGCCCGTCAGAAGTCATGAGCGCGGGCTCCCGCATGCCGGTGACGGCCACACTCGCCGTCCGGAACTTCCGCCGCTACCTGCTCGGGCAGCTGACCTCCAACATCGGCACGTGGATGCAGCGCGCCGCCCAGGACCTGCTCGTCCTCCACATCACCGGCAACAGCGGCAGTGCGGTCGGCGTCGTGACCGCACTGCAGTTCCTGCCGCAGACCCTGTTCGGCCTGGCCGGAGGCATCCTCGCCGACCGGTACCCCAAGCGACGGATCCTGCTGCTGACCCAGACGGCCATGGGAGTGCAGTCACTCCTGCTCGGACTGCTGACCGTCACCGGCGCGGTGACCCTGCCGTCCGTGTATGTGCTGGCCTTCGTCCTCGGCACCGCCACCGCCGTGGACAGTCCCGCCCGCAACGCCTACATCTCCGAACTGGTCGACCGGGAGCGCCTGGCCACCGCGGTCAGCCTGAACTCCGCGCAGTTCAACGTGGCCCGCGCCCTCGGACCCGCCCTCGCCGGCCTGACCGTCGCCGCCTTCGGCACGGGCCCGGTGTTCCTCGTGAACGCGGCTTCGTACCTGGCCGTCCTCCACGGCCTGTTCATCATCCGTACGGACGACCCGCCGGGCCCCGGCCGCCCCCGACCACCCGGCCGTACGAGACTGCGCGACGCGTTCCGCCACATCACCTCGACCCCGGAACTGCTCCTGCCGATCAGTCTCATCGCCTTCGTCGGCACCTTCGGCCTCAACTTCCAGGTCACCATCTCGCTCGTCGCCGTCACGGCCTTCCACACGGGACCGGCCGCCTTCGGCTGCCTCTCCGCCGCGTACGCCGTGGGCGGCCTCACCGGCGCCGTCTACGGGGCACACCGCGCCAGGCCCCCCACGGCACGCCGTCTGATCTCCACCACGATCGTCTTCGGGGTGCTGGAAGCCGCGCAGGGCCTGATGCCGGACTACGGCTCGTTCATGGCCCTGCTGATCCCCACCGGTTTCGCCGCGGTGATCGTGACCACCACCGCCAACGCACTGACCCAGCTCCACGCCGACCCACAGCTGCGGGGCCGCGCCATGTCGGTCTACTTCCTGGTCCTCCTCGGCGGCACCCCCATCGGCGCCCCGCTGGTCGGCCTGGTGTCGGACTCCCTGGGCGCCCGCTCCACCCTGGTCCTGGGCGGCGTCGTCTCGGCGTCCTCGGCGCTCCTGCTCTCCGCCTTGATCACCGGCCGAGTCCAACGGCGGATCCGCATCACAGGCACGGGCTCCGTGACCGGCTCACCCTTCGCCTCGGCCCAGCCGGCGGGGAACCGGCAGCCCGAGGTCTGAGGCGTCCGCTCCTCCACCGGAGCGCGAGCGTCACGGTCTCTCTCACCATGTCCAGCCGTGGCCGCCGCTGTTGTGGGACAGGGCCAGGACGGCGGTGGCCACGGTGAGGTACCGAGTCGCGCGGCCCTGGCTGCACAGGGCCGCCAGGGCCCAGGCGAGAGCCGTGTACCACGGCATCGACCACGGTGCCGCGAGGACCCAGGCGAAGGCCAGCGCGAACGGCAGGGCGGCGACGGCGGGGGCGTCCGGAGCGGCGTGGCGGCGGATGGCCCACGCCACCGCGAGCATCACCACCGGCCACAGCACGCTGACGATCGCCGCGGTCGCGTGCGGGCCGAGGACCGTGGTGCCGAACTGGTCGACGGCCGCCCACAAGGAGGGCGTGGAGACCAGGCGGGAGGCCGCGGAGAGCGGGGCCAGTGCGTGCGCGCCGTAGGCTCCGTAGAGCGCGGCCAGGGTCAGTGCGGCAGCGCATGCCTGCCGGGCGGCCGGTCGCCAGGCGCCTGAACGCAGCAGCGGCCAGGCCAGCCCCGCACCCAGCAGACAGGCACTGATTTTCGCGCCGCAGGCGAGGCCGACCAGCACTCCCACGATCAGGTCGTGGTGCCACCGCGTCGTCCTGCGGGCGAGGTGGATCGCGCAGACGGCCAGCCCCGCGACGAGGGTGTCGAGGTGCCCGCCCGCGACCAGCACGCCGATCAGCAGCGGGTTGACGCTCCACAGCAGGCCCGCGCGGACCGGATCGTCGGCGGTACGCAGCAACAGATACCCGGTGCCCACGAAGACGGCGGCGTTCGCGAGCATCAGCGCCCATATCGTCAGCCACGGCCGCTCCTGGCCGATGAATGCCGCAGCGCCCTGCCACCACGTCGCCACCGGCCCGTACACGGAAGGTGCGTTCCGCCACCCCTCGCTCACCAGGTGGGCGTACGGGCCGCCCAGCCGGGCGGGGGTCGTCACGTACGGGTCACCGCCGAGCGCGGCGATGCGGCCGTACGCGGCGTAGCTGGCCATGTCGGAGGAGCCGACCGGGGTGAGGTTGGCGACGGTGAGCGCGGTCAGCGCGCCGAGCCGGAACAGGAGCCGGGCATCGGGTCTCCAGCCCCGCTCATGGGCGCTGAGCATGCCCAGCGCGCCCCAGCACGACAGCACGATCGCCGTGACCGTGGCCGTCTGGGAGACGGTGTCGGACATGGCAGGCAGCCGGAGCCAGGTGATCGGTGCCCTGAGCGTGTTGTGGTTGGGCGCGCTCGCGCCGACCAGAGCGAACAGTGCGATACCGGCCCCGGCCAGCCACGCCGCCGGGCGCGGTGCCGACAGGTCGACGACCATCGACTTCAGTGGGGGAATTCTCCGCATCGGGCCCGTGAGACGCAAAGCCGACTTGATGTGGTTGGTCGTCAAAGTCACACTCCGGGGTGTTGCTTCAGCTCGCGGCGTGGACGGCCGTGACGGTCTTGCCCGCGAACTTGTGGCCCTGGCCGCTGCCGGGCATCACGCTCGCCGCCACATCGTCGCTCCTCGGGCAGACTGCCCAGCCGCTGCCGCAGCACTCTTCGTCCGTGGCGGGCAGCTTGTCGACCAACCGGGCGAGTACGGCCTCGGGGTCCGGGCCGGCACTCCCGTGTCGAGCATGGGACAGCATGGTCGCCATCGTGCCGTAGGTTGGTTTCCTTCCCTCCATTGTCTACAGTCCGTGTAGACGCCAGCGTGCCGCCGAGTGTGTCACGCCCTCCTGTGCACCACGCAACCCGGTGTGCGGCGGGTGTCCGGCAGGCCCCCGCACTCGCGTCCCGCGCGATTGTCCGCCGTGTGATTTTGGGCGGGGGTGGTTGCAGGCGCCTTGCGAGCCGGACTTACTCTTACAACTTGTAGGAGTTGCCAGGAGCGTCAGCCCGCCCCGGTCAGGCCCTCCATGGGGCAGCACGGCGGGGCGGCTTCGCGGCGATGGCGGTGGCGAATGCCTGGCCGAGGAGTGGCGAGTATGAGTGAACACCGGCGCCGATCGTCGGGGAGGACCGGACCGTCCGGCTCGGACGGTATGCCGCACGGCGGCCGGGCAGCGGCGCGCAGGGCTGCCCGGGCCGGGGACGGGCGGGGCCGCCGCGCGGCGGACACGCGCCGTGCGGACGCCAGACGCCCCGGCCGCGCGGACACGCGCCGTGCGCAGGCCGGACGCCCCGCCCGGCGGGGCCTCATCGACTACCCGCGGGCGGGCAGGCGTGGCCTGCGGCGGTGGCTGCCGTCGTGGAAGCTGGTGACCGGCACCTTCCTGCTGTTCCTGGGCGGCCTGCTGGGCCTCTTCGGCTACGCCTACGCCACGACGACGATCCCCAGCGCCAACCCCAGCACCCAGGCGCAGAGCAACACGTACTACTGGTCGGACGGCTCGGTGATGACCACGCAGGGGTCGACCAACCGGCAGAACGTCGACCTCGCCCAGGTCCCGAAGCTGGTGCAGTGGGACTTCCTGGCCGCGGAGAACGCCACTTTCTACACCGACCCCGGCGTCGACACGCAGGGCATGCTCCGCGCCGTCTACCACATGGCGACGGGCGGCGAGGTGCAGTCCGGGTCCACCATCACCCAGCAGTTCGTGAAGAACACCTACCTCAGCCAGGACCAGTCGGTCACCCGCAAGCTCAGGGAGATCATGATCTCCCTGAAGATCGGTGGCCAGATGTCCAAGCAGCAGATACTCCAGGGGTATCTCAACAGCTGCTACTACGGCCGCGACGCGTACGGCATCGAGGCCGCGGCGCGCGCCTACTACCACGAGCACGCCTCCCAGCTGACCGTCAGCCAGGGCGCCTTCATCGCCGCCACGGTCAACGAACCGAGCCTGCTGATGCACGCCGACACCGACCCGCAGGCCAAGGCTCAGGCCGCGGCGCGCTGGAAGTACGTGCTGGACCGCATGGTCAAGATCAACAAGATCACCAGCGCCCAGGAGCAGCAGTACCTCGCCGCAGGGTTCCCCACGCCCAAGCCCTACACGCCGTCGGCGGGGATGTCCGGGCAGACCGGCTACCTGGTGCAGACCGCGGAGAAGTACGTCGAAGCCCACGCCTCCCTCACGGACCAGCAGTTGGGCCACGGCGGCTACCAGATCTACACCACCTTCGACAAGAAGAAGGTGAACGCGCTGTCGGCGTCCGTCGCGGCGATGGAGCACAAGCACCTCGACCCCCGCCGCCGCTCGGCCGACAAGGACGTCCAGGTCGGCGCGGCGTCCATCGACCCGTCCACCGGCGCGGTCCTGGCGCTGTACGGCGGCGCGGGCTGGGACAAGGGCCACTGGACGGACAACGCCGACGCCACCGGTGTGCCGGTCGGCTCCACCTTCAAGCCCATCGACCTGGCCGCCGCCCTCGATCACGGCGCCGTCCTCTCACCCGGGCAGCCTGCCTCGCCGATCACCCCGGCCTCCAAGTTCAACGGTGACGACGGCATCACCATCAAGAACCAGCAGGGCCAGGAGATGCCGGACTCCAGCGACCCCACCGGACTCCTCCACCAGCGCAACGACGTGCCCACGAAGTGGGGTTACATCACCCTGCGCAAGGCGATGGAGCAGTCGGTCAACACCCCCTACGTCCAGCTCGGAGAGGACGTCGGCTACAGCAACGTGGAGGGCGAGGCCCTCAAGGCGGGTCTGCTGCGCAAGAGCCTTCAGTACGACACCCCCGGCTTCTACATCGGCACCTCCACCCCCTCGGCCATCCGCATGGCCGACGCGTACGCCACCTTCGACGACGAGGGTGTCCAGCACGAGCCGTACTCGGTGACCAAGGTCGTCGCCGACGGCCGGGAGCTGCCCGGGTTCGACGCGCCCAAGGGCACCATGGCCATGCCCGCATCGACCGCCGACACCGTCACCGACGTCCTGCAAGGGGTCGTGAAGAGCGGAACCGGCACGAATGCCCAGGCCCTGGGCCGCCCGACGGCCGGCAAGACCGGTACGACCGACGACTACAAGTCCGCCTGGTTCATCGGCTACACCCCGCAGCTGACCACGGCCGTCAGCATGTTCAAGGAGGACCCGAAGAACGCGGGCCTGCAGTCGATGCAGGGCGTCGGCGGCTACTCCAAGGTCTTCGGCGCCGACATGCCCACCGAGGTGTGGACGGGTTACATGACCGCCGCCCTCGAGGGACAGCCCGTACGGCAGTTCCCGCCCGCACCCCAACTGGGCCAGAGCACCGACGAATACGGCGCACCCTCACCCACCCCTTCGGCCACCGTCACCCAGAGCACGCCCACGCCCACCCCGAGCGCACCGGTCACACCGAGCCACACCACCGGACCGTGTCACGGGCAGAAGAAGCATTGCGTCAGCCCGAGTCCCACCGACACCTCCGGCACCACGACCGGCGGTACGGGCGACGGCGGGCTGCTCGGCGGCACCACCGGTGGTGGCACCTCACCCACACCCACGCCCACGACCGGCCCACCGTCCCCGGCCGGCATCCGCAGGGCGGCGCGCTGATGCCCCGGCAGGCAGGTGGAGAGGCCTGAGAGCCGTCCCGGTGACCCTCGGCTGCTGCCCAGCCCGTCGGGCGTGCCGCAGCCGGGGTGTCGCCGGGGGAGCATCGGCGCCGGCCAGGCTTGCGCTGCGGCGGTCACGAGCCCGCCGGATCGCCGGCGAGCGCGAGACCGGTGCCCGTTCCCGGACCCGGGGCCCGTAGACTGCGCTGTCGGCCGCCGCGGCCAGTCAGGTCGGGGCCCACGCACCCCATCGGCCCGTACAGCAGCTTCTCGAGGCGGACATCGTGACGTCGTGTGCGGCATCTCTTGTACCGGTCAACCCCACCCTCGGCATCCTGCTCGCCGCTCTGCTGCTGGTGGCGGCGGCCGTGGCGGGCTGGTTCCGTCTCGATCCGCACCCGTACAGGAGCCGGGCCCGGGAGATCCTCCTCGCCGGCTTCCGCGCCGCCGTCCAGCTGGCCCTCGTCTCGGTGGTCGTCACATGGGCCGTCAAGTCGGTGCTGGGGCTCCTGGCGTTCCTCGTGGTCATGTTCGCGGTGGCCGTGCGCACGGCCGGGCGGAGAATCACCGGCAACCACACGTGGTGGCTGACGACTGCCCCGATCGCCGCGGGTGTGGTACCGGTCGTCGTGGCGCTCCTTGCCACCGGGCTCGTCCCTCTGAAGGGTGTCGCCCTGATTCCGGTCACGGGCATCCTCATCGGTGGCGCACTCACCGTGACCGTACTCGCCGGACGCCGTGCCCTGGACGAACTGTCCCAGCGTCGCGGAGAGGTGGAAGCCGCGATGGCGCTGGGATTCCCGGACCGCGACGCGCGCATGGAGATCGCACGTCCCGCGGCCTCCGAGGCTCTGCTGCCCGGTCTGGATCAGACGCGTACGGTCGGGCTCGTCACGCTCCCCGGTGCGTTCGTCGGCATGCTCCTCGGAGGGGCGAGCCCCGTGCTGGCCGGAGTGGTGCAACTGTTCGTCCTCATCGCGCTCATGGCCGTGCAGGTCATCGCGGTGGCGGTGACTCTTGAGCTCGTCGCCCGGCACCGCCTGTATCGCCCAGGACCGGACACCCGCCCGGGTTCCCCTCGCAAGGCCAGAAGGTTTCTCCGGGTACCGGCGCCGAGCCGGCCCTCCGAGTAGGGGGACGAGTGGCCCCGGCGGCAGGGCATGCCTGTGGCGCAGCCGGCGGCCGGGACCCGGCACGGGCAGAGCACGTCCCGGTCAGGATGCGTTCAGGTGCCCGGTGGCATGGTCGGGCAGTGTGACCGATGAAGCGTCTGAGAGTCAGGTGGTCCCGGTGGCCGGTCAGGCCCCCGCTTCTCGGGGCCGGCCGCGCCGGAACAAGGTGCCCGGGGTCACCGTCCACTTCTGGATCATCAAGGTGCTGTGCACGACGGTCGGCGAGACCGCGGCGGACCTGCTGAACGAGAAGGCCGGTCTCGGGCTGACCGGTGTGTCCGTGCTGATGAGTGCCCTGCTGGCCGTCGTGCTGCTGGTCCAGTTCCGCTCCAGCGCCTACCGGCCGGGCGTGTACTGGCCGGCGGTGGCGCTGATCAGCGTCGTCGGCACGCTGATCGGCGACCACCTCACCGACACCATGGGCGTGCCGCCGGAGACGAGCGGCACGGTCTTCGCGCTCGTGCTCGCGGTCGTCTTCGTCCTCTGGTGGCGGCGCGAGCGGACCCTGTCCCTCCACCACGTCGACACCGCCGGCCGCGAGTCCTTCTACTGGCTGGCGGTCCTGTTCACCTTCGCCCTGGGGACCGCGGCCGGTGACCTGGTGTCCGAGCGCATAGACGTCGGCTACTGGCTGTCCGCCGTCCTGTTCGCGGCGGCCATCGCCGCGGTGGCCATCGCGCACTTCGCGCTGGACCTGGACGCGGTGTGGAGCTTCTGGATCGCCTACGTCCTGACCCGCCCGCTGGGCGCCTCGATCGGCGACTACCTCTCCCGGCCCACCGGCGACGGCGGCCTCGCCCTGGGCACCGTGGTGACCGGCGCTCTGTTCCTGGCGGTCATCCTCGCCCTGGTCGTCCACCTCTCCGTCACCCGCCGGGATGCCACCGAACCGGAACGCGCGTGGGGTCGTGCGGCCTGAGCCACGAGCCGGGCCGGTCGCTCCCGGCAGAGCCGTGGGGCCGGTTCCGGCCCGTGTTTCTCGTGCCGCACGAGTGAGGCGAGTGATACAGGGTGGCAGTCAGGATGTGTTCAGGTTCCCGGTGGCACAGTCGGGCGGTATGACTCATGAAACGTCCGGCCGAGTCGGGCCCCCACCGCCTCTCTCCGGCACTGCATGGGGGAGTGACGGGAGAGCCTCTGTCCGGCGGGGAGGGAAAGCCGCACGAGAGAGCGGCCGAGCCGAATTCACGCGCTCCGCAGGTTGAATTCCGGGACGAAGTTCCCTGAATTCCGGCCGACTCCGCCGGCCGGCGCTCGAATCGGCTCCGCGAATTCCTCAGGAGAGTCTCTCCTGCTCGGCGGCTCCCATGAGAGGCACCAGTGCCTTCCCGCCGCCTCCCTGCCGGGCTGAGCAGGCAGTAAGGCGTGTCCTGCAGCACGCAGGAACATCTCAAGATCCCGCCTGACAAGGGCTGCTGCCCCAGGGTCATCACAGGTCTACGCAATTCGTGGACAGGTACCGTTCCGCAGACGTGAGGGACGCCCCTCCGTACTGCCGCCCGTTCTATGCGAGGGTTACATGACAACTGCGACGACGCCTGAAAGTCTTCGGGCGCCTGCCAGGCACATGCTGAACAAGGTTCCCGAGGTCACGATCTGGTTCTGGATCATCAAGATCCTGTGCACCACGGTCGGTGAGAGCTTCGCCGACTGGATCAACATGAACCTCGGCGTCGGCCTGATCAACACCGCATTGATCTTCACCGTCGTTCTGGCGGGCGTCCTGGGCTGGCAGCTCAGCGCCAAGCGCTACATCCCGTTCGTGTACTGGCTCACCGTCGTGGTGGTGAGTGTGACCGGTACCCTCTACACCGACATCCTCACCGACAGCCAGGGCGTTCCCCTCGCGCTGAGCAGCAGTGTGTTCGCCGTCGTCCTGGCCGTTGTCTTCGGGATCTGGTACGCCCGCGAGCGGACCCTGTCGGTCCACACCATCACCACCCGTCCGCGTGAACTGTTCTACTGGCTCGCGGTCCTGGTCACGTTCGCCCTCGGCACCGCGACCGGCGACTGGACCCTGGACCTGACCGGCTGGACCCCGGGCGTCTCCGTGCTCCTGCCGCTCGGGCTGATCGTCTCGATCGTCCTGGCCTGGCGCGTCGGCGCCAACGCGGTGCTCTCCTTCTGGCTGGCCTACATCCTCACCCGCCCGCTCGGCGCCAACCTCGGCGACTGGCTCGGCTCGCCCAGCGGCGACGGCGGCCTGGGCCTCGGCACCGCGATGACCAGCGTGATCTTCCTGGCCGCGATCCTCGCAACGGTCGTGTACCTCACGCTCAGCCGCAGCGATGTCATCGAGACCCATGACCTGACCCACACCCCGCGGACGCCGAACCCGGCGCGCGAGCGGATCATGCTCGGTTACTACGCCGTCGTAGCGGTCGCCACCGCGGCGCTTCTCGTCTGGGCACACCACCAGCCCCACGCGGCCGCGGCCAGCGAGTCCGACACCCCCGCACCTGTGACCGCGCACCTCACCCCGAAGCAGGCGACGTCGCCGTTCCCTCCGGCTGAGATCGCGAAGTTCCGCACGATCGCGGCCGACACCCTCGCAAAGGTCAACTCGGGCAAGCAGTCCGCCGCGACCACCCGCGTGACCGACCTCGAGACCGCTTGGGACGACGACCAGACCACCCTTGAGCCCAAGAGTGAGCAGTCCTGGCACTTCCTCGACAACGAGATCGACCACGTCCTGAAGGCGCTGCGCGCCCCGAGCCCCGACAAGGCCACCGAGGTCAAGGCACTCAACACCCTCCTCACCTCGCTCGGCTGACCCATCACGCCGACGGACTGCCCCGACGCACCTCCTGCGCCGGGGCAGTCGGCGTGCCTAGGGCCGAGGCGGCCCTGGCCGCCGGGCCGAGTCCTTGGCGAGCGCGGAGGCGGGTGCGGGTCGGCTAGGGTCGCCTCGTGACGGGCGAAGAGGCTCCGTCGCCGTGAAATTGATCGGCCTGCGGTGCATCGCGGCTGTAGAGCAGTCGATCGGTGTCTCCACAGTGTTCCCCGATGTGCCCTCGTGAGGGATGATCGGGGTAAAGGTGCAGGTCGGAGCGATGCCATGGGGGCATAGTGCGATTGAGAGTGGAGTTCACGACCGAGCCCTTCGACCTGGACGAGGCGCCCGCGCACGCGCTGGCGGCCCGCGAGGTGATCGAGGCCGCGGAGCTGGACGCGGTGGACGTCGGTCCGTTCGGCAACACGGCGGAGGGTGGCGCCGGCGCGGTGCTGTCCGCCGTGGACGCGCTGCTGCGCAAGTCCCTGGAAGCCGGTGCCACCCGGATCTCGCTGCAGGTCAACGTGATCGGAGCGGGGGAATGACCGGCGCCGGCGACGAGCCCTTCATCACGGCCGTGAAACCGCTGGTCGACGCCATGGGCGGGGAGATGATCCCGCCCGACGAGGCCGGCCCCGAGGACGTCGTCCTCGCCTGGGAGGGCGTCGACGTCGTCGCCGTGCGCCTGCCCCAGCTCGCGGACTCCCTGGACCACATCCTGGCCGCCATGGAGCGCAAGGAGGGCCGCCCGCTGGCCGACCTGGACCGCAAGGCGAAACAGGAGGTCGTCCGGATACTGGAGGCGCGCGGCGCCTTCGCCGTCCGGCACGGCGTGGAAACCGTGGCCGGAGCGCTCGGGGTGAGCCGCTTCACGGTCTACAACTACCTCAACCGGGAGAAGGGTGCCTGAGCCGGCGCCACGGGTTCCGTGGCGTTGCGGCCGAATTTTCAACAAAGTGTTGACGTCGTGTTTCGGAGGGCGTTAGCTGTTCGCAGCCCGTTCAGCACGAAGGCCGAATCCGGCCACGGAGGCTCCCGTGACTTCGACTTCCACGCCCCCGGGCCTGGCCCGGTTCAACGACCTGGAGGAGCGCGCGGCCCTCGCCGCCCTCCACGAGGCGTGTGCCTCCACCGCGTGGGCCCGGCGACTGCTCGCCGCCCGCCCCTACGCCACCCCCGAGGCGCTCTACGCCGCCAGTGACGCCGCCATGGCCGAGCTCGGCACCGCGGACCTGGAGGAGGCGATGGCCGGGCACCCGCCCATCGGGCGCCCCAGGCCCGGGGACCCGACCTCCGCACGGGAACAGGCCGGCATGGCCGGCGCCGCCGAGGAGCTCAGGGCGGAGATGCTCGAACTCAACCTGGCCTACCAGGAGAAGTTCGGCCATGTGTTCCTGATCTGCGCCACCGGCCGCACCGGTGAGCAGATGCGCGACGCGGTCAAGGAGCGGATCGGGAACTCGCCGGAGCAGGAGCGGGAGATCGTCCGCACCGAGCTGGGCAAGATCAACCGCATCCGACTGGCCCGACTCGTCGAAGAGGACGCCTGACACCATGAGCACCAGCACCACCGCCTCCGTGTCCACCCACATCCTGGACACCTCGATCGGCCGCCCCGCCGAGGGCGTCGCCGTCCGGCTCTCCGCCCGCTCCGGGCAGGGAGGGGACTGGCAGGCGCTCGGCGGCAGCGCGACCGATGCCGACGGCCGGTGCAAGGACCTGCCGGCACTGCCGGAGGGGACCACCCACGTACGGCTCGACTTCGCCGTCGAACCGTATTTCGAGAAAAAGCAAGCCGATGCGCAGCAGGACGCCCCCGCGAATCGGGACAGCGGTGTCGTGTTCTTCCCCGAGGTGGCGATCACTTTCGCCGTGAAGCCCGGGGAGCACTACCACGTACCGCTGCTGCTCAACCCGTTCGGCTACTCCGTTTACCGAGGGAGCTAGCAGAAACATGCCCACGATCCTGGGACAGAACCAGTACGGCAAGGCCGAGAACCGAGTCGTAAAGATCACGCGGGACGGCGCCACCCACCACATCAAGGACCTCAACGTCTCCGTCGCGCTGAGCGGCGACATGGACGAGGTCCACTACTCCGGCTCCAACGCCAACGTCCTGCCGACCGACACCACCAAGAACACGGTGTACGCGAAGGCCAAGGAGCACGGCATCGAGTCCGCCGAGCAGTTCGGCATCCACCTCGCCCGCCACTTCGTCACCTCGCAGGAGCCGATCCACCGCGCCCGGATCCGGATCGAGGAGTACGCCTGGGAGCGGATCGAGACCTCCGACGCCAACTCCAGGTTCATCGGCGCGGACGAGGTCAAGCACTCCTTCGTCCGCAAGGGCCAGGAGATCCGCGTCACCCAGGTCACCTACGACGGTGAGAAGTGGGAGGTCGTCTCCGGCCTGAAGGACCTGGTCGTGATGAACTCGACGAACTCGGAGTTCTGGGGTTACGTCAAGGACAAGTACACCACCCTGCAGGAGGCGTACGACCGCATCCTGGCGACCCAGGTCTCCGGCCGCTGGCGGTTCAACTGGACCGACGACGAGCAGAAGATGCCCAACTGGGAGAAGTCCTACGAGCAGGTCAAGAAGCACATGCTCCAGGCCTTCGCCGAGACCTACTCCCTCTCCCTGCAGCAGACGCTGTACCAGATGGGTGCGCGCATCATCAACAACCGCAGCGAGATCGACGAGGTCCGCTTCTCGCTGCCGAACAAGCACCACTTCCTGGTCGACCTGGAGCCCTTCGGGCTCAAGAACGACAACGAGGTCTACTTCGCCGCCGACCGGCCCTACGGCCTGATCGAGGCGACCATCCTCCGGGACGGCTGTGAGCCGCGGATCCCGGTGGACCTCACCAACCTCTGACGCGGGACGCGTGTCCCCGGACCCGCCCACCGGGCCGGGGGCACGCCACACCGGAGGGAACACCATGGCACAGCCTGCGAAGGGGTCGGCCCACACCCCTTGTTCCACCCCGCCGGTGCACACCGAGGACACCGCCACGTCCGTGCACCCGGTGGACGAGAAGCTCCGCCCCGCGCGGCTCGTCCCCGCCGCGCTCCAGCACATCGCCGCCATGTACGCAGGCGTCGTCACTCCTCCGCTCATCATCGGCCAGGCCTGCGGACTCGACATGGCGGCCCGCACCCGGCTGATCGCCGCGAGCCTGATCGTCGCGGGCGTCGCCACCCTCCTGCAGACCATCGGCGTCAGGGGTCTCGTCGGCAACCGGCTGCCCTTCGTCAACGCCGCCTCCTCCACCGGCATCGCCCCGATCCTCGCGATCGCCGAGACCAACGGCAGGGGCCACCAACTCCCCGCGATCTACGGCGCGGTGCTGGTCGCCGGCATCATCCCGCTGGCCGCGCCGGCCTTCTACGCCGGCTTCCCCGCCTGGGCGCGGACCGTGCTCGGCTCCGGGATCAGCGCCGGCGCGCTCGTCGCGGTCCTGCTCAACCTGTTCTTCCATCACCTCGGCACCCGGAGCCGCCTACCGGCTCCGGCACTCAAATCCTCCTAGGGTCCTGCCGTGCCCTCCCGTGGACACTCCCCCTCCACGGGCCGCCACCGATAGACAAGGAAGCACGATGGCACCATCGGCAGCCCAGCGCATCGTCATCGAGAACTGCGCGATCGCGACCGTGGACGCGGGCGACACCGAGTACGCCTCCGGACACCTCGTCCTCGCCGGCAACCGCATCGAGTCCGTCGGCGCGGGCCGGGCCCCCGAGGGCCTTCAGAACGTGGTGCGCCGGATCGACGCGAGCGGCCATCTGGCCACGCCCGGTCTGGTCAACACCCACCACCACTTCTACCAGTGGATCACCCGGGGCCTGGCCACCGACCACAACCTGTTCAACTGGCTCGTCGCGCTCTACCCCACCTGGGCGCGCATCGACGAAGAGATGACCTACACGGCCGCGCAGGGCTCCCTCGCCATGATGGCCCGCGGCGGTGTCACCACCGCCATGGACCACCACTACGTCTTCCCGCACGGCTCCGGCGACCTGTCCGGCTCGATCATCCGGGCCGCCGCCGAGATGGGCGTCCGCTTCACGCTGGCCCGTGGCTCGATGGACCGCAGCGAGAAGGACGGCGGCCTGCCGCCGGACTTCGCCGTGGAGACGCTGGAGGGCGCGCTCGCGGCGACCGAGGAGACGGTGCGGAAGCATCACGACACCTCCTTCGACGCCATGACCCAGGTGGCCGTGGCCCCCTGCTCCCCGTTCTCGGTGTCGACCGAACTGCTCAAGCAGGGAGCGCAGTTGGCGCGCCGGCTGGGCGTACGGCTGCACACCCACGGCTCGGAGACCGTGGAGGAGGAGAAGTTCTGCCACGAGCTGTTCGGCATGGGCCCGACCGACTACTTCGAGTCGACCGGCTGGCTCGGCGAGGACGTGTGGATGGCGCACTGCGTCCACATGAACGACTCCGACATCGCCGCGTTCGCCCGGACGAGGACCGGTGTGGCCCACTGCCCGTCCTCCAACGCGCGCCTCGCCGCCGGTATCGCCCGCGTCCCCGACATGCTGAAGGCCGGCGTCCCGGTCGGCCTCGGCGTCGACGGCACCGCCTCCAACGAGTCCGGCGAACTCCACACCGAGCTGCGCAACGCCCTGCTGATCAACCGGCTCGGCGCCCACCGCGAGGCCGCGCTGAACGCCCGTCAGGCGCTGCGGCTCGGCACCTACGGCGGCGCGCAGGTCCTCGGCCGGGACGGCCAGATCGGCTCGCTGGAGCCGGGCAAGCTGGCCGACGTGGTGCTGTGGAGGATGGACACCCTCGCCCACGCCTCCATCGCCGACCCGGTGACCGCGCTGGTCTTCGGCGCGGCGGCCCCGGTCACCGCGTCCTTCGTCAACGGCGAGCAGATCGTCGACAACGGCCGCCTGACCACCGTCGACGAGGACGCCATCGCCCGCACCACCCGCGAGGAGGCCCAGCGCCTCGCCCGGATCAGCGCCCAGGCCTGATCCCCACGCATACGCCGGTGGGCCGGCCCTGCCTGCGCCCGGCCCACCGGACACTTCGGCGAAGCCGCGGGACACGCCGAAGCGTCCGGCGACCGCCACCAGCGGCCGGCCGGCAAACCTGGCGGTCGCCCCGCACGGGCGGTTCGCCGGAGACCTCGGCAAGTGGCCCTGTGGCCCGCTTGCCAGGAGCCTCGGTGGTCGCCCCACAAGGGTCCGTCGCCGGAGCATCGGGCGAGCCGGATCACGCGGCCGGCCTGCCGGACAACTCGGCGGTCACCTCGCGGGTGGCGCGCCGGAAGGTGTGGCGGTCGCCTTGTGCGGGCGTTCGCCGGAGGAGTTGGCAAGTGGCCCTGTGGCCCGCTTGCCAGGAGCCTCGGTGGTCGCCCCACAAGGGTCCGTCGCCGGAGCATCGGGCGAGCCGGATCACGCGGCCGGCCTGCCGGACAACTCGGCGGTCACCTCGCGGGTGGCGCGCCGGAAGGTGTGGCGGTCGCCTTGTGCGGGCGTTCGCCGGAGGAGTTGGCAAGTGGCCCTGTGGCCCGCTTGCCAGGAGCCTCGGTGGTCGCCCCACAAGGGTCCGTCGCCGGAGCATCGGGCGAGCCGGGCCACGCGGCCGGTCTGCCGGACAACTCGGCGGTCGTCCCTCGCGGGTGGCGGGCCGCAGGACTTGGCGGTCGTCCCGTAAGGGTGCCCGTCGGAGGTTTTGGCAGGCCGGATCATGCGGCCGGCTTGCCGGAGGACGTGGCGGTCGCCCCTCGTGGGTGACTCGTCAGGAGACTTGGCAGGCCGCCCCGTACGGGCGGCGTGCCGCAGGACGCGGTGGTCGCCCGGTGCGGGCGTTCGCCGGAGGTCTCGGCAGGATGGCCCGGACGGGCCGCCTGCCGGAACGCTCCGGCCGGGAGGGACGGCTCCCGGCCGGGGTCCGTGGACCCGAGCGGGGTCCACGGCAGCCGTCTCCGGGGCGCGTGTGCACGCACGCGCCCCGGAACGGTCACCGCTCGACCCGCTCGAGCAGCGCCCCCGTCCCGGTCCCGCACGACCACACGCACCACCTCCATGAAACCCACGTCGACCCACGTCGACGGCGACGTGTCACCCGACCGGAGGAGCCGCCGTGGCCGCCCACCCTGTTGACGAAAAACTCCCCGCCCTCAAAATGGCGACCAGCGGCCTGCAGCACGTGGCCGCCATGTACGCGGGAGTCGTCGCCCCGCCCCTGATCGTCGGCGCGGCCGTAGGCCTGTCCGGCAAAGAGCTCACCTTCCTCACCGGAGCCTGTCTGTTCACCGCCGGGCTCGCCACCTTCCTGCAGACCCTCGGCTTCTGGAAGATCGGCGCCCGCCTGCCCTTCGTCAACGGCGTGACCTTCGCCGGAGTCGCCCCCATGACGGCGATCGCGGCGTCCGCCAAGGACAAGTCCGACGCCCTGCCGATGATCTTCGGCGCGGTCATCGTCGCCGGCCTCCTCGGCTTCATAGCGGCCCCCTTCTTCAGCAGGGCGGTCCGCTTCTTCCCGCCGGTCGTCACCGGCTCGGTCATCACCCTGATCGGTGTCTCCCTGCTCCCGGTCGCCTTCGGCTGGGCCCAGGGACCGAACCCCGCCGCGCACGACTACGGCTCGACGACCAACCTCACCCTGGCCGCCGTCACCCTCCTGATCGTCCTGCTGCTGCGCCGGTTCACCCGCGGCTTCGTCAAGCAGATCGCGGTCCTGCTCGGCCTGGTCATCGGCACGCTCCTCGCGATCCCCTTCGGCGTCACCGACTTCAGCCCCGTCGCGCACTCCGCCGTCGTCGGCTTCCCGACCCCCTTCCACTTCGGCGCCCCCACCTTCCACATCGCGGCGATCCTGTCGATGTGCGTGGTGATGGTCGTCTCCATGACGGAGTCCACCGCCGACATGCTGGCGCTCGGCGAGATCGTCGAACGCCCCGCGGACGAGAGGACCATCGCGGCCGGCCTGCGCGCCGACACCCTCGGCTCCGCCCTCAGCCCGCTGTTCAACGGCTTCATGTGCAGCGCCTTCGCCCAGAACATCGGCCTCGTCGCCATGACGAGGATCCGCAGCCGCTTCGTCGTCGCGGTCGGCGGCGGCTTCCTCGTGCTGATGGGCCTGTGCCCGATGGCCGCCTCCCTCATCGCGGTCGTCCCGCGCCCGGTCCTCGGCGGCGCCGGTGTCGTCCTGTTCGGCTCGGTCGCCGCGAGCGGCATCCAGACCCTGGTCCGGGCCGGCCTGGAGAAGGACAACAACGTCCTGATCGTCGCCGTCTCCCTCGCGGTCGGCATCATCCCGATCACCGTGCCGGGCTTCTACCACGCCTTCCCCGAGACGGCGAGGATCGTCCTGGACTCCGGCATCTCCACCGGCTGTGTCGCGGCCGTCGTCCTCAACCTCCTCTTCAACCACATCGGCAGGGGCAGGGAGGCCGAGGACGTCACGCACCCGATGGAGGCGGGGCAGGAACTCACACCCGCCCACTGAACACCCGCTGAACACCCGCGCGGGGCACGGCGATCGCCGTGCCCCGCGCGGGCGCGTACGGCAGTCTTGGGCCATGAACGAGTCCGGCCGTGTCGAGGCCTTCAGCGACGGGGTGTTCGCCATCGCCATCACCCTGCTCGTCCTGGACATCAAGGTGCCGAGGACGGGTGACCACGGCGGCCTGTGGCACGCGATCGGCGCGCAGTGGCCGTCGTACGCCGCCTATGTGGTCAGCTTCCTGGTCATCGGCATCATGTGGGTCAACCATCACCAGCTGTTCAGCTATGTCGCCCGCGTCGACCGGCCGCTGATGTTCCTGAACCTGCTGGTGCTGATGGTCGTGGCCGCCGTGCCCTGGCCGACCGCCATGCTCGCCGAGTACCTGCGCGAGGGCGCCGCCTCGCACGTGGCGGCCGCGGTCTACAGCCTGGTCATGGTCGCCATGGCCCTCACCTTCCAGGCCCTGTGGTGGCACCTCACCCGCACCGGCCACCTCTTCGACGCGCGCGTGGACACCGCGGCGGCCCGGGCGACCCGGGCCCGCTTCGCCCTGGGTTCCCTCGGCTATCCGGTCACGGTGGGCCTGGCCTTCGTCTCGGCCCCGCTCACCCTGGCCGCGCACGGCCTGCTCGCCCTCTACTATGGCTTCAACCAGGTACCGGTGCCGCTCCGCCGGGACCGGGCAACGCCATGAGGTTCGCCAGCAGCTCCGCCTGCTCGATGGCGTCGTCCAGGGCGTGGTGCGTGTGCCGGCGCCGGGAGAGGAGGTGCCGGGGCATCGTGCCCTTGGCCACCGCCCGCAGCGGCAGCCCGGCCTTGGTGGCGTACAGCGTCTTCATGTCCAGGCAGCCGGAGTGCCCGAAGGGACTCTCTCCGGTGAACCTGATCAGATACCAGTACAGGAACGTCCAGTCGTACGACGCCGGATATCCGCACATCACCGGCTGCGCGCCCGCGCTCACCTCCCGCACCCAGGCGCCGAACTCTGCCAGCGCGACGGCCGGTTCGGCGCCCTCCACCGCGAGCCGCTGCCGGTCCAGGCCGCTGACCGCCAGCGCCTCGGGGACGAACTCCTCGGAGATCGGCCGCAGTTCGCGGTAGAAGGTCTGCTCCTCCGGGTCCGCCGGGGTGAAGCCGTCGGCGTCCTGCGTGCCGGCCACGGCCGCGCCGATGCTCAGCATGGAGTACGGCCCCGGGATCGGCCCGTCGGCCTCGATGTCGACGGAGATGCAGCGGCTGGGCCTGACGCGTCGTGCGGGCATGGGTCCGCAGCATGGCAGCGACATGCGGTGCCGCGCATCCGAATTCCGTTCAGGCGCGTGGGCCCGCCTGGCAGGGCGTGACCGCGGGCAGCCGGCCGGTGAGGTACGACCTGGGCGGGACGCCCATCAGAGCGCGGAAGTCGGACGTCATGTGCGACTGGTCGAAGTAGCCGGTGGCCGCGGCGAGTTCGGACCAGCGGGCGCTTCCGGCCCGGGTGACGACCGTGCGGACGCGGTCGATGCGGGCGTAGTGCTTGGGGGAGACCCCGACGCCCTCGGCGAACAGGTTCCGCAACTGACGCTCGCTGACGGCCAGTTCCCGGGCCACCTCCCGGACCTGCGCGGGCGCCCGGTCCAGCCGTACCGACAACGCCGCCACGCCCGCCCGCAGCAGCGCCGTGCGGGCCGGATCCGCGGCGTCGGACAGCAGCCCGGGCAGCACCTCGGCGAGCCGGGGCAGCGCCTCCCCAGGATCCAGCCGGCGCAACTCGCGCGCGAGCCGGTGCGCCGCCCCGCCCGGCAGCTCGTCCAGCGACGCGACCCGGCCGACCAGCCCGGCGGCCGGAACTCCCAGCAGGGGCCGGGCCGTACCGGGTGCGAGGCGCAGCTCCACACACGAGAGGTGCGATTTCCCCTCGTGGTACGTCGCCCGCACCCGCGGCCCGACCGCGAGGACGTCCCGCCGCCCGTCCGCCGTCATCCGCAGCACCACCTTGGTCACCGCGTCGGGCAGATGGACGAACGCCTCCTCGGGCGGCTCGGCGAAGGACACGGTCCGCACCCCGGCGAGCCACGGGCGCAGAACCCCGGGCGTGCTGTGGACCTGCCAGGCGGTGGTGTGCGGCACGGCGGTGGTCTCGGGTGCGGCGGCTGTGTTCGGCACCTCTCCACCGTAAGCGCCCGGCGCCGCCGTCCGGGCGGGCCGTCCGTGCCGGAATTTCCAAGAGCCGAGCGCGCCGGCCGGTCCACGGTGGACCTCATGATTCTGGTGACGGGTGCCACGGGCACCATCGGACGTGACGTCGTACGACAGCTGGCAGCGCGCGGTGAGAAGGTGCGCGCCCTCACTCGCGACCCGGCGAAGGCACGGGTGCCCGCCGGGGTGGAGGTGGTGCGCGGGGACTTCCGCGAGCCGGCGTCCCTGGAGGCCGCGCTGGCGGGTGTGACGGCCGCCTTCCTGCTCCGTCCGCCCGGCCCCGACGAGGGCCAGGACGCGACGCTGGTCGCGGCGGCCGGAGCGGCGGGCGTACGACGGCTGGTGAAGCTCTCCGCCATCGGCACCGGCGATGCCGCGGTCGGCCCCTCCGGGGTCTGGCACCTGGACGGCGAGCGTGCCGTGCGCGACAGCGGCGCCGAGTGGACGGTGCTGCGGCCGTCGTCGTTCGCCTCCAACACGCTGAGCTGGGCGGAGCCGCTCCGGGCGGGAGAGCCGGTGCCCAACATGACCGGCGACGGGGCGTCGGGCGTCGTCGATCCGCGTGATGTGGCCGCGGTCGCGGTCGCGGCGCTGGTCGGGCCCGGGCACGGGGGGCGGACGTACACGCTGACCGGGCCCGAGGCCGTCACCGTACCCGGCCAGGCCGCCGTGCTCGCCGGGATCCTGGGCCGCCCGGTTCCGGTCCGGAACCTGTCGCCGGACCGGACCCGCGACTTCCTCCGCACCGTCTGGGGCTTCGACGGGGTCCGGGCGGACGGCGTCCTGACCGGCATCGCGTTCGTCCGTGACGGCGGCAACGCGGTGGTCACCGAGGACGTGCCGGAGGTGCTGGGCCGGCCGGCCCGGACCTTCCGGGAGTGGGCCGAGGACCACAAGGAGGCTTTCGGCGCGGGCTGATCCGCCCGGAACCGGAGCGCTGCATCGAGGGCATCAGCCGCCGGACGGTCACCCGCACCCTGCAGAGGCTGGGCCTACAGGCCGAACAGGGCCAGGTCCGTCGTCAGCTCCTTGAACACCTCGCGCGGGTCGGCGACCAGCTTGCGCTCCTTCAGATCCAGCAGGCCGCCCACCCCGCTGACCCCGGCCGCCAGGGTGCCGTCGGTCTTGCGTATCTCCTGCACGATCCGGAAGGTCTTGCCGCCGCCCCACTCGAACTCACAGGTCACATCGACCTCGTCGCCGGCGAGCAGCTCGTGCAGGAAGCGGATCGTCGTCTCCAGCGCCACCGGGCCCACGCCCCGGCCCACCAGCCGGGCCTGGCTGATGCCGGCCGCCTGGAGCAGCGACCAGCGGGCGTGCTCCGCGTAGTTGAGGTACACGGACTGGTTCAGGTGTCCCTGGGTGTCGGTCTCGTAGCCGCGGACGGTCACACGGACGGAAAACGGTTCGGCCACTGCTTGCCCCTCTCGCATGCGGATATCCGGTCGGTCGATCCTGGCACGCCGCTCACACCCGGCGCGGCGATGCCAGCAGATAGCGCGCCCTCGTGCGCGGCTCGGTGTACTCGCCCGCCTGCCAGCCCGCGCGCTCCAGCGTGGCCGCGCAGGCCGCCAGGCTCTCCGCGTCCGGCGCGTACACGGCGACCGCCTCCGGCTGCGGGGTCGCCCGCACCCGGTAACCGTCCGCGCTCCCGCTCGCCGGACGGTGCCCGGCCGCCTCCAGGGCCAGCGCCGCCGCCCGCACCAGATGCGCGCGCTCCCAGCCGCACGGCCGGTCCACCGCGCCGTCGGGGTTGGTCATCCGGCGCAGCTCCAGCAGCCCCTGCCAGGCGCCGTGCACCTCACGCAGCCGCGCCGGACCGTCCGCGGGCGGCTCCTGCTCATCCCCGGCCCGTGCCGCGAACACCCCCGCGTCCGCCGCGGGCCGGGCCGGTTCCGCCGCGGGCACCGCCTCCCGTATGCGATGTCCGGCCGGGGTCAGGAAGTGCTCGTGCGGCGGCCGCGGGTGCCGGAAGGCGAGTCCCCGCTGCACCAGTGCCGCCAGTTGCGCCTCCGTGCCGCGCAGCCGTCCGGTGACCGGATCGGCGGCCTCGATCACCCGCCGCTGCGCGGCGGTCGGCGCTCGGCTCACAGCGCGCTCCTTCCGGTGCCGTCCCCTGTCCCGGGCCGCCCGTCACACGGCCCGTTTCGCAGAGTACGACCCGGGTCCGACAACCCGCCCCGCCGCCCGCACCCAGCTCCGTGCCCGGGGCCTACTCCCGCGGCCGGATGTTCCACCCCGCGACCACCGGCCGCTCGTGCTCCGTGCCCAGCCGGCACAGGGTTCCCGTCGCCAGCTGGAACAGCGCCCCGTGCTGCGGCGGGAGGCCGAGGCGACGGGCGGTGAGGACGCGGAGGAAGTGGCCGTGGGCGATCAGGACGACCACGCCCTCGGTGTCGGCGAGGGCGGCGTCGACCTTGCCCAGCATCCGGTCGGCGCGCTCGCCGACCTGCTCCGGGCTCTCGCCCGGATGCTCCGGCGGCCCCGGCGCGACCCCGTCCGTGAACAGGAACCAGCCCGGCCGGCTCCGCTGGATCTCGACGGTGGTCACGCCCTCGTACCCGCCGTAGTCCCACTCGCGCAGGTCGGCGTCGACCCGGGCGTCCGGGATCCCGATGAGCTCGGCGGTCTCCCGGGCCCGCTGCAGGGGGCTGACGAACGCGGCCCCGATCCGGTGCGAGCGGATCAGCGGCACCAGCCGGCGCGCCTCCTCCCGCCCGTGCTCGGTGAGGGGCAGGTCGGTCCAGCCGGTGTGCCGTCCGGACCGCGACCACTCGGTCTCACCGTGCCGGACGAGAAAGAGGTCACCCACGTCAGCGCCCTTCCCGCTCGCCTGTCAGCACCGTGTCACAAAGAGGCGGCAGCCCGCAGGACGGACTCGGCCAGACGGCCGTTCTCCGGGGCGGCGCCCACTCCGGAGGGGAATCCGAAGCGGCGCCGGGTGTAGGCGTACGCGATGCCGTTCGCCGGGTCGGCGAAGCCCAGCGAGCCGGCCGCGCCGCTGTGCCCGAAGGTGCCGGCGTCGAGGAACGGGTAGAGCGCGGGAGTGTGCTCGAAGCCGCGCGCGAAGTGGTCCTCGCTGCCGGTGACCAGGTCCGGCCCGCCCGGGGTGCGCAGTTCGCCGAACAGGGCCGCCGTCGCGGGCGTGAACAGCGGCGGCCTGCCGTCCACGGTGCTGATGGCGGCCGCGTACATCCCGGCGACGCCGCGCCCGTTGCCGACCCCGCCCGAGGACGCCGGACCGAGCGCCCTGCCCCCGGGGGTGGGTGCCGAAGACCACGATGTCGGTCGGCTCCGGCGTGTGCGCGTTGAAGGCGATGGCCCGCACGCTGTCCGGGGCCGCCGCCCGCTCCTTCGGCAGGGCGGCCTCCTCCGGGGTCGGCACGAGCGGCTGCACGTCCACCCAGCGCGACTCCGCCTCCGCCGGCAGGCCCAGGGCCAACTCCTCGACGGTGAAGCCCTCTTCCGCGTCACCCACGAGTCCGGTCGCCGACTTCACGGTCCAGGTCGAGCACCCCGTCCTGCACCAGCAGGGCGACGACGAGGTGCGCGGCCCCCTTGGCGGGTCAGTGCCCCTGCGGCGCGCGCCGCGGCGGCGCCAGCGACACGGTGTCCCCGCAGGCGTCGATCGCGGTGGCCTTCCGGTGCGCGTCCGTGACCGGTACGACGGCCGCGCGGGAGTCGTGCGGTGCCCGGACCACCGCCTCGCGCTGCCGCACGCACCAGTCGCCGGCGCCGTTCGTGCCGCCGGGCGTGTACCGGAGGTCCACGGTGACCGCCGCCTTCGCGGGCAGGGCGACGGCGGCCGGGTGCCCGTGCCCGCTGCCCTCGATGCTCTCCGCCTTGCCGTTGTGGATCTCCAGCCCCGGGTAGCCGTCGAACACACAGGTTCCCGGGCCCTTGTTGACGGCGGTCAGCCGTGCCTGGGCCCGGCCGGTGCCCCGCTCCGTGCCGAGCTCCGTCAGCGTCCAGGCCAGCGAGGCGGTACGGCACGGCGGCGCGGCCGTGCCCTCGGCGGTGGTCGTGGTCGTCGTGCCGCAGGCCGCCAGGGCCAGGCCGGTGGCGAGGACGGCGAGGCCGGTGGTCAGCCGGGTCGTCGCGGGCATCGTTCCCCCTGAGTCGTCGCGCCGGTCAGGTGCCCGGCGGAACCAGCGTGTTCTCGGTGCCGAGGGCATTGGCGCCGGTGTCGGCGTACAGCGAGGTCTCGCCGTCGGACCAGCGCACGACGAGGTCGTTGCCGGTGTGGTCGGCGGTGAGGTCGCCCGAGGCCATGACCTGGGCATGCTGCCAGGTGCCGTTCGGGCCGAGCAGCCGTGAGCGGGTGCCGGGCCCGGCGGCCGAGACACCGGAGTAGCTGTCGAGCGAGCCGTCGGACCAGCGCACGAGGAGGTCCGCGCCCGCCGTCCCGCTGAGGGCACCGCCGCTCAGCAGCGTGGCCTTGGTCCAGGTGCCGTTCGCCGCGAGGATCCGCCTGCCGGTGCCGAAGGAGCCGGTGCGGATCCCGGAGTACAGGACCAGGCTGCCGTCGGACCGGCGCACCAGAAGATCGGTCGCGCCCTTCGCGCCGTGGAACTGCCCGGCGGTGAGCTGTACGGCGTTCTTCCAGTCCGACTCTGGCTTCGCCATCTGCACCTCCCGGCCCACTCCCGAGGCGTCGAGGTCCGGGTACAGGCTGACCTCGCCGTCGGACCAGCGCACCAGCAGGCCGGGCCGGGTGCCGCCGAAGGTCCCGCCGGCGATGCTCCGGGCGTGCGTCCAGGTGGAGTTGGCCGTCAGCAGCCGCTTCTCGGGCCCGAACCCGCCCTGTCCGTCCCCGGGGTACAGCGTGACCCCGCCGTCGGACCAGACGACGAGCAGGTCGCCGAGATGGTCGCCGGTGTAGTCGGCCGAGGCCATCAGCGTGGCCTTCTGCCAGCGGGCCGCACCACCGGGCAGCTGCAGCCCCGTGTAGGGCGGCAGGCCGGCGGGCGGGTCCTGGTTCGCCACCGCGTCGGCGAGGAGGTTCGCGGCGTCGTCGCCGAACGCCGGGGCGTAGCTGATGTAGTCGACGTTCGCGTCGTTGCCGCCGCCGTTGTACCCGCCGAGGTTGCCTATGACGTGCCCGGTGTGTGCGTCGTCCTGGTAGTCGGTGATCCACGGGCTGCCGGACACGCCGCCGTAGTAGCCGCCGCAGGTCATCGACATCTGCCGGTAGCCGGGGAGCTGACCGGTCGGCACGGTGCACTGGATGGCGCGCCCGGCGCTGTTGTGCCCGTAGGCGGGGTAGCCGACGACGGTCACGTTCTTGTGCGTGTAGCCGTTCGCGCGGGTGAAGGTCAGTCCGCCGCCGACCGCGTCCTGGAGGCTCTGGCCGCGCTGGTTGGCCGAGACCGTGGCGAACGCGGTGTCCAGGTCGGACGCGGGCGTCTTCGTGGTCGACGACCCCTTGTCGGGCATGTACCGGTGGTCGATGAAGGTCCGCTGGACGGGGAAGATGCCGTACGGCTGCTGGTCGGGTCCGGCGCCCTGCACGAACTTCGGGACGAAGACATAGTCGCCCTTCATGCTCAGGGCGCAGTGGGCCGCGGTGAGGACGATGTTCCGCGCCGGGGTGTCGATCACACTGCCGGTGCAGTGCCAGGTGGTACCGCCCGGCCCGTCGGACCCGAAGAAGGTTCCGATCAGCGGGTTCCCGCCGAACATCGTGGCCTGGGGCCGGCCGGCCGCCGCGACCGACTGCCCCGGCCCGCTCGGCGCCACCCGTGCCGCGTCCAGCGGGCGGGCGTCCGCCATGCGTTGCGCGGTCCAGAACCGCGCGGCCTGCCGGGCATCCTGCCCGGCGGCCGGGCCCGGCGGCGAGGGCGACGCCGCCTGCGCGGCGGGCGTCGCGAGCCCGGCCGCCGCCCCGCACATCATGGCCACGGCCACGGCCGTCCAACGTATTCGGTACCTCGACAACGCAGTTCCCCCTGGTCATCCTCATCAGGTCTGGTCACTTGGAACCGACCAGGGAGAAACAGCGGCGCGACGCCGGTCGTGGGCGCACCGACGGCCGGTGTGCCCGTCCCCCCGTGCCGGTCCCCCCTGATCATGCGGGGCGATCTTCGCACAGAGGCCACCGGACGGGCTAATGCTGCCGGTACCCGCCGAGGAACCGGCCGATGCGGCCGATCGCCGCCTCCAGGTCCTCCGCGTGCGGCAGGGTGAGGATGCGGAAGTGGTCGGGGGAGGGCCAGTTGAAGCCGGTGCCCTGGACGACCTGGATCTTCTCGCGGAGGAGGAGGTCCAGCACGAACTTCTCGTCGTCGTGGATCCGGTGCACCTTCGGGTCGATGCGCGGGAACGCGTACAGCGCGCCCTTGGGCTTCACGCAGGACACCCCGGGGATCTCGTTGAGCCGCTCCCAGGCCACGTTGCGCTGCTCGTACAACCGGCCGCCGGGCAGCGTCAGTTCGCGGATGGACTGGCGGCCGCCGAGCGCGGCCTGGATGGCGTACTGGGCGGGCGCGTTGGCGCACAGGCGCATGGAGGCCAGCATGGTCAGGCCCTCCAGATAGTCCTTGGCGTGCTGCCGGGGGCCCGTCACCACCAGCCAGCCGGAGCGGAAGCCCGCCACCCGGTAGGTCTTCGACAGGCCGCAGAAGGTGAGGACGACGAGGTCGGGGGCGAGTGCTGCGGCCGAGTGGTGGACGGCGTCGTCGTACAGGATCTGGTCGTAGATCTCGTCGGCGAACACCATCAGGCCGTGCCGGCGGGCCAGGTCCAGGATGCCCTCGACGACCTCCTTGGGATACACCGCGCCCGTGGGGTTGTTCGGGTTGATGATGACCACGGCCTTCGTGCGGTCCGTGATCTTCGACGCCATGTCGGCCAGATCCGGGTTCCAGTCGGCCTGCTCGTCGCACAGGTAGTGGACCGCCTTGCCGCCGGCGAGGGTGGTCGCGGCCGTCCACAGCGGGAAGTCCGGTGCGGGGATGAGGATTTCGTCACCGTCCTCGACCAGCGCCTGTACGGCCATGGAGACCAGCTCCGAGACGCCGTTGCCGAGGTAGACGTCGTCGACCCCGACCTCCAGGCCCAGGGTCTGATAGCGCTGGGCGACCGCGCGGCGGGCGGAGAGGACGCCCCGGGAGTCGGTGTAGCCGTGCGCCTGCGGCAGCATCCGGATCATGTCCTGGAGGATCTCCTCCGGCGCCTCGAAGCCGAAGGCCGCGGGGTTGCCGGTATTCAGGCGCAGCACGCTGTGCCCCGCCTCCTCCAGCGCGTTGGCGTGCTCGATCACCGGGCCGCGGATCTCGTAACAGACCTCGCTGAGCTTGTTCGACTGCCGGAACTCCATGCGCCCCTCCGGAAACTGGTGTTACTTGGTTTTACCAAGTGGACGCTTGGAAAGTCCAACATCTTGTCTAGACTGCGTCGCATGCCACCTCGCCGAAGCTACGACCAGTACTGCTCCGCAGCCCGCGCCCTCGACCTCGTCGGCGACCGCTGGACCCTGCTGATCGTCAGGGAGCTGCTGGCCGGCCCCCGCCGCTACACGGACCTGCACGCGGACCTGCCCGGCGTGAGCACGGACGTACTCGCCTCCCGGCTGAAGGACATGGAGCGCGACGGCCTCACGACCCGCCGCAGGCTGCCCCCGCCCGGCGCGGCCTACGTGTACGAACTCACCGATCGCGGGCGCGCGTTGCTGCCGGTGCTCCAGGCGCTCGGGCGGTGGGGCGAGGCCGAGCTGAAAGAGCGACGGCCGACCGACGCGGTCCGCGCCCACTGGTTCGCCCTGCCGCTGCTGCGGGCTCTGGAAGGGGAGGGCCTGGTCGAAGTCCGGCTGGAGGAAGGGGACTTCCATCTGCGGGTCGGTGCGGAGGGGGGCCCGGTGTACGGCGACGGGCCGGCACCGGGCGAGCCCGACGCCCGCCTCACCATGGACGCCGCGACCTGCGAGGCGGTAGCCCGGGGTGAGCTGGGCCTGAGGGACGCCGTACGGGACGGGCGGGTGACGGTGACCGGCGACGGCCCGCCGGCCAAGGCGCTGCGGGAGTGAGAACGGAACAGCGAAGGCCCGCCGGAGGCGGGCCTTCGAGCACGTCGGGTCACACGTCGGCCGGCACCCGCGTGGGCCGACCGGACCCCCGCGTCAGCGCATAGCCGCCGATACCGGCGACAGCCGCGAGCACGCCCCCGATCGCCGTCCACACCCACCGGTCGGTCCACCACCCGGAGGACCAGCCGTCGTCGGAGCCGAAGCTGGACAGCACCGCCGGCTTCGAACCGCCGCCGCTCCGCTCCGACTTGACGGCGATGCCGGGAACCAGCGGCTTGCCCAGCGAGCCGTCCACCGCCGCCGCGCCGCCGATGTCCTCGGCGTCGGCGCGGACCTCGACGCCGACCGGCTTGCCCAGGTCGGCGGAGCCGAGGTCCACGACCGTCAGCCGGATGTAGTACGTGCCCGGCAGCGGGTCGTTGCCCCAGGGCTCCGACCAGCCGCGCACCGTCCGCAGGACGCAGGCCAGTTCGAGGGAGGACGCCCCCTGCTCGGCCGTGCCGGTCGCCGCGCCGTACTGGCAGGCCTGGCGGCGCCGCAGACCGTCGTACACGTCGATCTGCCAGGTCTGTGCCCCGTGCGTGGCGGGAAGCTTCACCGTCGCCTTGACGGTGGGCCGCTGCCCGGTGTCCGCGGGGAACGACCAGTACAGGTAGTCACCGGTGGAGCCGGACGCGGTGGCCTGATCCCCCTGCCGGATCTCCGTCGCCGTACGGAAGGAGGTGCCCGCCCGCGTGGGCGCCGAGCCGTCGGATGAGGCGCTCGGCGAGGGGGAGGAGTCGGCCGCGGCCGGTCCGGCCGCGATCCCGAGCGCCAGCAGCGCGGCGCCCAGTACACGTGTGATCCGCATCAGTTCGTCCTCCAGACCGCGACCCGCCAGCGCGACAGCCAGCCCCACAGCAGACCCCCCAGGAAGCCGGTCAGCACCAGCGCGCCCAGCAGCCACCAGCCGCGCCCGAGGCCGAAGGAGGCCACGTCGTGATGCCCGGACGGCCCGTCCACGACGTCGACGGTCAGCTCCAGCGGCAGACCCGGCGTGGTCTTCACACCCGACGCGGCCGAGAAGGAGCTGGTGACCTGCAGACACACCGTCTCCGCGGGCGCGTTGTCGTCGTCGCTCTCCGGCTTCGGGTAGCGCAGACCCGTCGAGATGACGTCCGTACGGCCGGTCCCCGCGGCCTCGCCGCGCACGATCTCCCGTCCGTGCAGGGTCACCGCCCGCAGCAGCACGCCGTAGTCCGGGTTCACGGCACGGTCGTCGGCCACGCTCACCGAGGCGCGCAGCTCCTTGCCCGGTTCGACGTCGACCTTGTACCAGCGCTGCTGCCCGAACTCCTCACGGTCCGTGTACAGCCCGGACTTCAGGGTCGGCGCCGCCTCGCACCGGGCGGCGCCCTGGGTGGCCACCGGCGTCACCACCGGATCGGCCGCCCGGTCCACCAACTGCCCGACACGGCTGGACAGTTCCTGCCTGTGCCGTACGTCGGTGTAGGTGCCGCCGGTCGCGTCCGCGATGCAGCTGAGCTGGTCGCGGGTCCTGGCGTCCGGCACCAGGCCGAGGGTGTCGATGGTCAGGCCGATGCCCTTGGCCGCTATCTCGCGGGCCACCTCGCACGGGTCGAGCGGCTGGCAGGTGTCCTCGCCGTCGCTGATCAGCACGATTCGGTGGGTACCGGTACCGCCGCTCAGGTCGTCCGCCGCCTTCAGCAGCGCGGGCCCGATCGGCGTCCAGCCGGTCGGCTGCAGCGTGGCCACCGCCGTCTTCGCGTCGGTCCGGTTCAGCGGGCCGACCGGGTAGAGCTGCGCGGTGTCCTTGCAGCCCTCCTTGCGGTCGTTGCCGCGGTAGTTGGCGCCCAGCGTGCGGATGCCGAGCTGGACCTCCTGCGGGGTCGCGTCCAGTACCTCGTTGAACGCCTGCTTCGCCGCTGCCATCCGGGAGTCCCCGTCGATGTCCCGCGTCCGCATCGAACCGCTGACGTCCAGCACGAGTTCGACCTTCGGGGCGGTCGCCTGCGTCTCGTCGGCGACGGCCCCGCCGGGGAACGCGATCCCGGCCGCCAGGGCGGCGAGCAGAGCACAGACGCCCGCCGCCAGCCGTTGTCTTGTGATCATCGCCGGATCTTATGGAGCAGACGGGTCGTGCTCCAAAACGAGCGGGTTCGGCAGCGACGTCCACCGGTCACCCGGGGCCTGAGGGGACAGCCGCATCAGGGTCAACGCCTTGGCGGGCAGGGGGCCTTCGCGCAGGGCGCGCAGGTCGGGGGTGTCCGGCAGGTCCGCTACGGCGGACGCCAGCGCCGTTCCCAGTGCGGGGCCCGAACCCGCCGTACCGGCCAGGGCGCCCGCCACCAGGGAGCCGAACAGCTTGCGGCGCAGGGCGGTTTCGTCATCGGTGATCAGACGGCCGGTCAGCGGCGGCGGGGCGATGCCGTGCCGGGTCAGGCGGGCCGGGCTGATCCTGATGTCGGCCAGGTCGCGGTAGACCAGCCGCAGCGGGGTGCCGTCGGACGACAGGATCACCAGCAGGTTCTGGCCGTGCGCCTCCAGGGCCACGCCGAGGTCGAGAAGGCGCAGTCCCACGGTCAGCGCCAGCCGGGTGAACGCGGCCAGCCAGGCGGGGGAGCCGGGCAGGCCGGTCGTGGCGAGCGCGGCCACGGGGACGACCCGCTCGCCCGGACCGGCGTACCCCTCGGGCGACTCCCGCAGCAGCGCGGCCAGGTCGGGGGAGTGGGCCGAGACCGCGCCCAGCGTGCGGGTGACGTGCAGCAGGCCCTCGGTGCGCGCCGCCAGCTCCTCGCCGAGGGCGGACAGGGGCGCGGCGGCCGCGACCGAGTACGGGGAGATGTCGCGCACCGACGACGTCAGCCGGGCGCTGAGCGCGGTCTTCACATGCGGGCCGTCGGGCAGCGCGAGGGTGCGCAGGGAGAGCAGCGGGTGGGCCGGGCGCCAGGGTGTGTACGGCCGCTTCAGGACGTGGTCCGCCTGCCACGGGTGCACCGGCAGCAGCAGCCGTTCGCCGTCCCGGAGTTCCCGCGGCCACTCGCCGGTGACCAGGCATTCGTCCGCCGGCACCGGCACGGTCCCCAGCTCCACCACCGGCCGGTGCTCCGGGCCGTACGCCAGCTGGTCCGCCACCGAGAAACCGGGCCGGGAACGGCAGCCCGGGTGGTACGGATGCCCGTCGGTCACCCGCTGCTCCCACTCCCAGTCCCGCCCCCCGCCTTCGGCCGGGGGGACCCCCACCGGCCACTCCTTCGGGTGATCCGCGTCGGCCCGCGACAACGCCAACGAGGCCACGCTGTCGGCCAGTTCGGCCGCGAACGCGGCGCCGTGCGGCACCCCGAGCGCGGTCATCAGCCCGGCCGGATCCACCTGGCGCTCCCGGTCCAGGCGGACCCCGGTGACGTACGCGCTCGTGGCGTACGGGTCCGCGTGCGGCCCGTACAGCGTCCGGCCGTCGGCGAGCCGCAGCGCCAGGCTGTGCGCGCCCTGCCGGCGGCCGGTGACCCACGGCAGCGGCTCATGGGCCAGCGCCCGCCACAGACGGGTCAGCACCGCGGCGCGCGCACCCGGCAGCTCGGCCGCGTACCGGGGCAGCAGCCCGGGCCGGACGGCGGCCAGCTCCTCGGCGACCTGGGCTTCGGCGGCGGGGGGACGGTGCACGGTCGGCTCCTCGGGTACACGGCGCACGAAGGACGATTGTCGGTGACGACAGACATACTGATCGCGACCACCCCGGACGAAACGAATGGATCGCGTGGACTCCTCACCCTCCTCCGGAGCGCCTTCCACCGGAGCCGTCGACGGCCGCGCCGACGCCTACGCGGCCGCGCCCCTGCTGAACTGCCTGCTGCGCGAGGTGGCCGAGCCGCTCGGGCACCCCGGCGACCTTCGGGTCCACCGGCTGCCGAGCGGGCGGCTGCTGCGCGTGCGGGCCGGCCGGCGCCCCGCAGATCCCGAGGTGTGCGCGGCCGGGACCTGGCGCCGCGTCGGCCACTCCGAACTGGTCAAACTGGTCGCCGAGGAGCTGCGCCGGCACACCGGGCTGGCCGGCGGCGACCTGCCCGCCGAGATGCTCGACAGCCGGGACGCGGTCGCGGCCCTGCTCACCGCCCGCGCCGGGGCGACAGCGCCCGCGGACCCGTATCTGCGGTCCGAGCAGTCCCTGATCGGCGGCCACCCGCACCACCCCGCGCCCAAGGCGCGCGGCGGCGGCCCGGTCGCCTCCTGGCTGCCGTACGCGCCCGAGGCACACGCCCGCTTCCCGCTGGTGCTGCTCGGCGTCCGCGAGGACCAGGTGGCCGAGGAGGGCGACACCCGCGCACTGGACGCGCTCGGCGCTGCCCCGCCCGGCTACCGGCTGCTGCCCGCCCACCCCTGGCAGCTGGAACTGGTGGGCGGCGAACTGGCGGAGGCCTTCGCCGACGGCCGCCTGCTGCGCCTCGGCACCACCGCCTTCGACACCTGGCCGACGGCGGCGATCCGCACGGTGTACGAGCCCCGGCGCGACCTGTTCCTGAAGTTCAGCCTGGACGTCCGCATCACCAACGACATCCGCCGCCTGTGGCGCCACGACCTGCGCAGGCTGCGCCGTACCGACACGGCCGTCCGGCACGCCTTCGCGGCGATGGGCCCGCCCGCGGCCTGGCTGAGCGACCGCGGCTACCGCACGGCCGCCTTCGCCTTCGAGGAGCTCGCCGTCCTGGTCCGCGACGGCCTGCGCGGCCACCTGCTGCCGGGTGCCACCCCGCTGCTCGCCGCCGGCCTCGTCGAGGGCTTCGACGGCAGTCCGCTGGCCGCTGCGGCCGACCCGGAGGCCTGGTGGGAGGCCTATCTGCGCCAGGTCGTGCCGCCCGCCCTGACGGCGTTCGACGGCCACGGCGTCGTCCTGGAGGCCCATCTGCAGAACACCCTCGTCGCCGTGGACGCGGCCGGCACGCCCGTCCAGGTGCTGTACCGGGACGCCGAGGGCGCCAAGCTGATGCCGGACGTGACCCGGGCGGCGGGCTGGGAGCGGCTGGTGTACTGCCTGGTCGTCAACCACCTCACCGAGATCGCCGCCGCCCTCGCCGAACACCGTCCCGGACTCGACCCCTGGCCCGCCGCCCGCCGCGAGCTCGCCCGGCACGACCTCCCCGAGATCCCCGCCCTGCTCACCTCGCCCACGCTGCCCGGCAAGACCAACCTGCTGCTGCGCTGGACCGGAGCCGACGGCGCGGACGCCCGCTACCTGCCGCTGCCGAACCCCTTGGCGGGCGGCTGACCCGCGCTCAGCGGGCGGCGCCGAAGTCCTGGGTCCAGTAGCTGCCCGGCTGCGCGAGACCGACGCCGATCTCCTGGAACGAGCAGTCGAGGATGTTGGCCCGGTGTCCGGGGCTGTTCATCCAGCCCGTCATGACCTGGTCCGCGGTGGCGTACCCGTAGGCGACGTTCTCGCCGTAGGCGCTCCAGCTGTAGCCGGCCCGCGTGATGCGGTCGCCCGGGGACGACCCGTCGGACCCGGTGTGCGACATGTTCTGGTGGGCCGCCATGTCCGCGCTGTGCGCCTGCGCAGCCTTGGTCAGCTCCGCGTTCACGGTCAGGGGACGGCAGCCCACCTTGGCGCGCTCGGCGTTCACGAGCTGTACGACGCGCGCGGTGACACCGGACGCCGTGGCCGAGGGCGTGGGCGTGGGCGTGGCCGTGCTGGGAGCGGCGGTCGGCCGGGGCGTGGGGGCCGCGGCCTTCGTGCTGGTGCTCGGGTGTGCGGTGGGCCGGTGCGTAGGGGACGCGGTGGCCTGCGGCGTGCCCGCATGGCGGTGGTCGTTGCGGTGGTGATGGTGCTGGTGCCGGTGACCGTGGTGCTCCGGCTGCCGGGGTGTGCCCGTCGCGGCGACGTCGGCCCGGTCCTTGCCGCCGTACGGCCAGTCGGAACAGGCCAGCGCGACGGACGGCACGCCCACGGTTCCGATGGCGACGGCGGCGACGACTATGCGCCGGTACTGCTGCGACTTGCGGTGCTTGGCCATTCGTCAACCTCGTTCGGTGATCGCCGGGCGCTCATTTTCGGGAGGGCTTCACAAGGAGCGCAAAGGGCAGCTTCCACTACCGCGCCTAGTAGGCCCGGAGGGCTCTTGTCAGCCGAGCGAAGAGCTGTCGCATTCGCTGCCGCGACGTTTGCTGACGCCTGGCGGCCCGTCAGGGAAGGGATGTGCCCGGCGAATACGGGAAGGCGCCGAGCGGGCGTCGTGCCGTGGCCCGAGGAGCGGTTCATGCCGATGGCAAGCCGGACAAATCCCCTATGTCATCGGAGCCGTGTCTACTATGCAGGACGCCTAGTCGCCGAGTCCGCTGTGATGGATATCACTCTGCCGGCCTGCTCCGGCGGGCGGTGGCCCGCCGGAGGCGCGGTGGTCAGCAGTCGGGGATGACGGTGCCGCTGTTGTCCTTGGCCTCGTCGTTGCCCCAGCGGGTGAGGTAGTAGGCGGAGACGTACTGGCCCGCCGGTCCGGTGTCGGGGTCGGTCTTGAGCCACCAGTGGTTGTAGGTCGTGGTGTCACCGATCTGACGGCCCCACACCTTGCAGTACACGTAGTTGGTGCCCGCGTTCAGGGTGCCGGTCCGGGTGGTGCTGGTGGGCGAGGCGTACACGGGGGGGTTGGCGAAGGTGTCCACCCAGTACTTGGTGGACGGCGGGGGAGCACTGCCTCCGCCGTCGACGTCGAGGTAGTCGCCGTCGATGTCGACGGTGACACCGCCCCAGGTCTCGTCGGAGCCACCGGAGTACTGGTGGATGCGCTGGTGGTCGGCCCAGTCCGCGGCGGGCACATACGTGCCGGCGTCGGTGTCGGCGACGCCGTTCCACCAGGCGTACCAGATGTGGTCCGGGAGGGTGTAGGCGCCGGTGGTGTACTGCGCCGCGAGGTCACGCATGCCGGAGCCGGCGCTGGAGTAGACACCGGAGCGGTAGCCGCGCGCGTGCAGTTCGCCGGTCCAGGCGGAGAGGTAGTTCAGGACGCCGGTGCCGCAGGAGGAGTTGGTGTTGTCGTAGCCCTCCATGTCGTCGTAGAGGACGCTGCCGGCCGGGAGTCCGAGCGCCTGTGCCTGGGAGACGGCGTCGTCGGCCTCCGCGGTGCCCTGGCTGCGGGCGGTGGCCGGATCGGTGGAGACCGTGTGGCCGAAGGAGGTGCAGGGCGCCTGGGAGCCGACGTACGTCGGGATCAGGTGCCAGCCGTTGCCGGTCACGGTGCTCACCCAGGACGAGGTGAGATCGGGCTGGGCACAGGCGCGGCTGTTGCCGCCGATGTAGACACCCACGGCCCGGTAGGGCGACGCACCCCAGGCGTTCATCGTGGCGGTGCTCGGGGCGGCACACGCGTCGAAGCCCTTGCCGGTGTAGGCGCCGGGCTGTGCGGCGACGTCCAGGGCGGCGGAGGCGGCCGCCTTCCGGGTACGGCTCGCGCCGGGCCGGGCCTGGCCGTCGAGCCGCCCGGTGCGCAGGATCCGCTCGGCCGGCGCCCTGCCGGTGCCGTACGTGGCGGTGGCGATGACCCCGGCGGAGGGCACGGCCAGCCGGATCTCGCCGGTCTCGGCCGCGGTGGCAGGCCCGGGTGCGTAGGTCGCGGTTCTTTTCGCCGCGACGAGCGTGCCGCGGTCGACCGTCGCGGTGCCGGTGCCGTCCAGGGGCTCGACGAGCAGGGCCTCGGTGCGTCCCACGAGGTGGGTGGGGCAGTGCTCCTGACCTGCGGGGTGGCCGAGGTAGACGGCGTGCCGGTCGAAGCGCACGCAGGTGTCCGGCTCGGTGGCCAGATCGATGACCGGCCAGTCGGCGGGGACACGGAGGTGGTAGCCGTGGTAGGCCACCTCCTGGGTGGCAGTGGTCGCGGCCTGCGCGCTGTGCGCGGTCAGCGCCGCGGATGCCGTGGTGAGCAGCAGGGCCAGGGCAGTGCGGGCCGTGCGTCTGGCGCGGCTGGAGCTAGTCATGTACATGACCCCTCTCGGCTTACGTGATCATGACAAGGGAGCGTGCGGGTCCGTGAGCGCTGTGTCTGTGTCAGATGCCTTGCCCGAAGGCCGTGTTCGCGGTACCGGCCCACACCCTAGCGTCTGTGATATCGATTTCAAGAGCTATGCGGCGGGAACACGCGAGATGTGGCACGGGCGGCCGAGCGCGTGCTCAGAAGGTGTCGCCGACCGTGACATCGCGGTAGTCGGCCGCGGTGTCCTCGGTGACCAGACCGGGCTGCCCGTTGAGCAGTACCGGGAAGGACGCGCCGCCGAAGGTGCGCTGCTGAGCCTGGGCGCCGTCGAGGAAGAACGTGTAACCGGCGCCCGCCTTCGCCACCTTGAGCGTGTGGTACTGGGCCGGATCGAACCCGGTCGGCAGGGCCGAGTTCTGCCAGGGCTGCTCGACGCCCTGCACCACGGCGTGGGTGGCGAGCACCCCGTACGTGCGGTCGATGAAGACCTCGACGTGGTTGTCCTTGTCGGCGTACGAGGCGTAGATGCCGTACTTGGGGTACGACGAGGTGGTGCCGGTGGCGCTCCAGCGCACGTCGGCCGAGACCGTGTAGTTCTCGTAGTTCGGGTTGGAGGCGTAGAAGAGCTGTGACCACCGGACTCCGTCCAGCGAGGTCACGCTCGCGGTGCGGGGGTCCGTGACGGTCCAGGTGCCGGCCTTCCGGCCGCTGGTGCCGTCGCCCTCGGCCGCGTCGCCGAACGCGTCGCCCCAGCCCGAGGCGTACGGGTCGGCGGAGGGCGCCGAACCGGGCTCCCCGGAGGGCACGTCGAGCGGCACTCCGTCGTCGACGGGGTATCCCGGCAGGGGCGAGCCGTCGCGGGCGTCCCAGTACAGCCGCTGGGCGCGAAGCTCGCGACCGGCGTCGCAGCCCTGGGTGTTGGAGTGCGCCAGGAACCAGTCCTCGTTGCCGTCCGGCGAGGTGACGGCCTCGAACGAGGCGGATCCGGCGACATTGCCGTGGTACTTGAGGATCGGGCCGGTCTTGGCCCAGGACGAGGGGCTGAGCAGATTGCCGTCCGTGTTGGTCAGCAGCCCGACCGCGTAACTGCGGGTGCCGCAGAAGCCGGCGGAGAAGGTGAGGTAGGTCCTGCCCGCGTGCTGGAAGGCCTCGGGTCCCTCGTTGACCGGGAAGTACCCGACCGTGCCGCTGCTGGGGCCGTCCGGGAGATCCACGGTCTCCCACGGCCGGGTGGGCGCCGAGATCTGCACCCGGCTGCCGCTGATGTGGAGCGGGTCGCTCATCGTCGCCAGGTAGATGTTCTGCTGATGGGCGTTGGCGGTGGGCCACCCGGACCAGGCGATGTACAGCGTGCCGTCGCTGCCGGCGAACACGGTCGGATCGATCGCCCACAGGTCGGTCGACTCGTGGAGCTGTCCGTGGGCATAGCCGGTGTCGGCCTCGGTGTACGGGCCTGCCGGGTCGCCACCGGCCGCCTGCAGGACGAAGAGCCGGTGGCCGGACCCGTCGCCCGCCGAGGTCGCGGTGTAGTGGATGTAGAAACGGCCCTGCACGTAATGGATTTCAGGCGCCCACACCTCGGCCGAGTTCGACTGTCCGGCGGGAATGTGAACACGTCGTGCTTTTCGGCCGTGGCGAGCCCGGTGATGGTGGCCGACTTCCACACGCACAGGTAGCCGGCGTCGCAGCCGTCCGTGCTGGTCATGTAGTAGGAACCGCCGTACCGGATGACGTACGGGTCGCTGACGTGCTGCCGGATCGGGTTGGTGAAGGTCGCGGCACCGACTGCCGCCGTGCGCGTCGTCTCCCGGTCGGCCCGGTCCGCGTGGGCGGCGGTCGGCAGGAGCGCGGGGACGAGGGTGACCAGTGCCGCGAGAGTGCGCAGAAGCGGCCTTCGCCGCTGTCCGAGCAGGTCCACCATGGTGGGCTCCGTAGGGGGAGAGGAAGCCGTCGATCGACAGCCATGAAATCGATTTCCGCAGTGTAGGAACGGGTTGAGTGGTCGTCAATGGGCTGGAACCCGCGCGGGAAAGGACTCCTCGGCCGTCACGCCTGGTCACTATGCTCGGTTCATGCCGGAGGATCGCACCGCGTCCGAGACGGCCGTGGAATGTAAGCCGAACAACCGTGGGGGCCTTGGAAAATGCTCAGAGAGGTCACCGCAACCCGCTACGTCACACCCCTGCGCTCCGGCGGCTCCGTCCCCGGGGTCGTAGAGGCAGACGACGACGGCACCTACGTCGTGAAGTTCACCGCTTCGGCGCAGGGCCACAAGGCGCTGGTCGCCGAGGTGATCGTCGGCGAGCTCGCCCGGGCGCTCGGCCTGCGCTTCCCCGAGCTGGTCCTCGTCCACTTCGACCCCGCGATCGCCGCCGGCGAGCCGCACCAGGAGGTGCGTGAGCTGCACGGCGCGAGCGCGGGCGTGAACCTCGGCATGGACTTTCTGCCGGGCGCCCGGGACTTCACCCCGGAGATCGCGAGGAGCTTCCTCGTGGAGCCGCTGGAGGCGGGCCGGATCGTCTGGCTGGACGCGCTGACCGTCAACGTCGACCGTACGGTGCACAGCTCCAACCTCATGGTCTGGCCCACGCTCGGCACCGTTCCGCCCCGCCTGTGGCTCATCGACCACGGCGCCGCCCTGGTCTTCCACCACCGCTGGGACACCACGGCACCGGGCAAGAAGTACGACTTCCGCCATCACGCCCTCGGCCACTACGGCCCCGACGTCCGCGCCGCCGACGCGGAACTGGCTCCCCGGGTGACCGAGGAGCTGCTGCGCGGAATCGTCGCGCAGGTGCCGGACGCCTGGCTCGCCGAGGACGCCGGGTTCGCGACGCCGGACGACGTCCGGGACGCCTACGTCGACTACCTTCTCGCACGCCTACGGCTCTCGCCCGAGTGGCTGCCCGGCGACTTCCCGAGCCGGGAGGAACTCGCGGCCGAGGAGGCCGCCCGCGCGCGGAGGACACAGGCGGGCCGCCCGGACTGGCTCAGGCGCGTGCCCGACCTGCACGGCAAGCCGGCGGCGGAACAGGACTGGTCGGTGCACCTGGGCTGAGGCACATCCGATGAGCCATCGCGCACGGATCGAGTACTGCACACGGTGCCGCCGGCTGCCCCGTGCCGCCTGGCCGGCGCGGGAACCGCGCACCACCTTGGTCAAGCGCCTCGTACGCGACCGAGTGGCCCCGGGAAAGCCCCTGGGCCACTCGGACAGGACCGCGTAGGCGTCAGCCCTCGAGCTGCTCGTACGCCGGCAGGGTGAGGAAGTCGGCGTAGTTCTCGTCCAGGGCGACCTTCAGCAGCAGGTCGTGGGCCTCCTGCCAGTGGCCGGCGGCGAAGGCCTGCTCGCCGATCTCCTGGCGGATGTCGGACAGTTCCTCGGCGGCGACCTTGCGGGCCAGCTCGGGCGTGGCCCTGTCGCCGTTCTCGAACTCGACGCCCGCGTTGATCCACTGCCAGATCTGGGAGCGGGAGATCTCGGCGGTGGCCGCGTCCTCCATCAGGTTGAAGATGGCGACCGCGCCGAGCCCGCGCAGCCAGGCCTCGATGTACCGGATGCCGACCTGGACGGCGTTGACGAGACCGTTGTACGTCGGCTTCGCGTGCAGCGAGTCGATCGCGATCAGGTCGGCCGCCTCGACGTGGACGTCCTCGCGCAGCCGGTCCTTCTGGTTCGGCTTGTCGCCGAGGACCCTGTCGAAGGACTCCATGGCGATCGGGACGAGGTCGGGGTGGGCGACCCAGGAGCCGTCGAAACCGTCGTTCGCCTCGCGGTCCTTGTCGGCGCGGACCTTCTCGAAGGCGACCTTGTTGACCTCGGCGTCCCGGCGGGACGGGATGAACGCCGCCATGCCGCCGATCGCGTGCGCGCCGCGCTTGTGGCAGGTGCGGACGAGGAGTTCGGTGTACGCCCGCATGAACGGGGCCGTCATAGTGACCGCGTTGCGGTCCGGCAGGACGAACCGGGCGCCGCCGTCACGGAAGTTCTTCACGATGGAGAACAGGTAGTCCCAGCGGCCCGCGTTCAACCCCGAGGCGTGGTCGCGGAGTTCGTAGAGGATCTCCTCCATCTCGTACGCCGCCGTGATCGTCTCGATCAGGACGGTGGCGCGGATGGTGCCCCGCGGGATGCCGACGTAGTCCTGCGCGAAGACGAACACGTCGTTCCAAAGGCGCGCCTCCAGGTGCGACTCGGTCTTCGGCAGGTAGAAGTACGGGCCCTTGCCGAGGTCCAGCAGCCGCTGCGCGTTGTGGAAGAAGTACAGGCCGAAGTCGACGAACGCGCCCGGGACCGGCGTACCGTCGGCGTCGGCCAGGTGCCGCTCGTTCAGGTGCCAGCCGCGCGGGCGCATGACGACCGTCGCCAGCTCCTCGTCCGGCCGCAGGGCGTACGACTTGCCGGACTTCGGGTCCGTGAAGTCGATGTTCCGGGTGTAGGCGTCGATCAGGTTGAGCTGGCCGAGGACCACGTTCTCCCAGGTGGGCGCGGAGGCGTCCTCGAAGTCGGCGAGCCAGACCTTCGCGCCCGAGTTGAGCGCGTTGATGGTCATCTTGCGGTCGGTGGGACCGGTGATCTCGACGCGCCGGTCGTTCAGCGTGGCCGGGGCCGGGGCGACCTTCCAGGAGTCGTCCGCGCGGATCGCGGCCGTCTCGGGGAGGAAGTCGAGCGTGGAGGTGCGGGCGATCTCGGCGCGGCGCTCGGCCCGGCGGGCGAGGAGTTCGTCACGGCGCGGGGTGAACCGCCGGTGCAGCTCCGCCACGAAGGCGAGCGCCGCGTCCGTGAGGACCTCTTCCTGCCGGGGCAGGGGCTCGGCGTCGACGATGGCCAGCGGGGACGGCGCTGGTGCGGACATGAGCTGTCACTTCCTTCAGCGGTGGCACCGGGTGCCTAGTGGCACGAATAGGGCGAACAGCGCCCGCTGTGCGGTCAGGCGCTTCTGAACAGTGGATAGTAGTTTCCTCATTGTGGAACTTCAATGGTTTGTTGATGTCGAGATTCTCTGAGTCGAGGCAAGGTGGCGCTCAGTGCCACCGTCTTCACTCAAGGTGGCGCAGGTCGGCCTCGGTGTCGATGTCGTACGGCTCGGCCACGTCCGCGCACTCCACGAGCCGGATCTGAGCCGCGTGGTCCTTCAGATAGGCGCGAGCGCCACGATCCCCGGTCGCGGTCGCCGCGATGCCCGGCCAGTGGGCCGCGCCGAACAGCACCGGATGACCCCGGGTGCCGTCGTAGGCGGCCGAGACCAGCGATTTCTCGTTCTCGTAGGCGCCGAGCACCCGTGCCACGGCCGCCGGCCCGATGCCCGGCTGGTCGACGAGGCTCACCAGGGCGGCGCGCACCCCCGTACCTCCCAGCGAGGCGAGGCCGGTGCGCAGCGAGGAGCCCATGCCCTCGGCCCAGTCGGGGTTGTCCACGAGTACGCAGCCGCTCAGATCGGCCCGCGCCCGCACGTCCTCGGCGCGCGCGCCCAGTACGACGTGCACCCGCGCGCATCCGGCCGCGCGCAGCACCCCGACCGCGTGCTCGACCAGGGGGCGCCCCCGGTGCTCCAGCAGAGCCTTGGGCCGCCCGCCGAGCCGTCTGCCCCCGCCCGCGGCGAGCAGCAGCCCGGCGACCTCCTCGCGATGGTTGTCGGTCATGCGTCCTGCATACCTGACGGGGGACGCGGCGGCCGCTTTCCTTGGGCTGAATTTCGGTCCGCCCTGTGGCGCTCCCGGACGCCGTGGCGTTTACTGGCCCGCGCACGACGGAGTGTGAGGGGGAGGGCTGTGTTGCGGAGCTTGGGGCAGAGGTCAGTGACCGGCAGCGACGAGGACCCGAGAGTGTCGGAACTGCGGACCGCGGTGTCCCGGCTGCGACGCGAACTCGCCGCGCTCCCGTCCGACTTCCCCGACCGGGGCATAGCCGAGGACGAACTGGCGACGCTGGCGGCGATGGCCTCCGGCGGTTCACCGGAGATCCCGCGTCTGCGCAACTCCCTTTTACTGATCGCCGGTGCCATCGGCTCCGTGAGTGCCCTGGCCAGGGGTCTGAGGGGCGTCCGGGAGGCGGTGGATCTCTTCGGCGAACCGACGCAGAGGGGCTAGCTGTGCCTGCCTGGAGGCGCGGGGCCGCATGTCCTGTGCGGCTCCAGCGCGTGGGCGCGTCAAGCCGCAACACACCCGCACTCCCACCCGCACCCGCGCCCGCCCGCGGCGCAGGCTCCCCGGGCTCTCAGGCGCCCGAACTCGCCAAAGCCTGAGACAGCTCCAGGGCGATCTGCTGCAACACCGGCACGATCTTCTCGGTGGCCTCTTCGGTGACCCGCCCCGCCGGCCCCGAGATGGAGATCGCCGCCGCCGTCGGAGACTCCGGCACGGACACCGCGAGGCACCGCACCCCTATCTCCTGCTCGTTGTCGTCCACGGCGTACCCCAGCCGCCGTACGTCCTCCAGCGCGGCGAGGAAACCCTCGGGTGTGGTGATCGTCTTCTCCGTCGCGGCCGGCATCCCCGTACGGGACAGCAGGGCGCGCACCTCGTCGTCCGGCACGCCGGCCAGCAGCGCCTTGCCCACGCCGGTGGAGTGCGGGAGCACCCGTCGGCCCACTTCGGTGAACATCCGCATCGAGTGCTTCGACGGCACCTGGGCCACGTACACGATCTCGTCGCCGTCGAGCAGCGCCATGTTCGCAGTCTCGCCGGTCTCCTCGACCAGCCGCGCGAGATACGGCCGCGCCCATGTGCCGAGCAGCCGGGACGCGGACTCGCCGAGCCGGATGAGCCGGGGGCCGAGCGCATAGCGCCGGTTGGGCTGCTGACGGACGTACCCGCAGGCGACCAGCGTGCGCATCAGCCGGTGGATGGTCGGCAGCGGCAGCCCGCTGGTCGCGGACAACTCGCTCAGGCCGACCTCGCCACCCGCGTCCGCCATCCGCTCGAGGAGGTCGAAGGCGCGCTCGAGGGACTGGACCCCGCCCGCGGCGGAGGGCTTGGCGGAGTCGTTGGTGCTGGCGCTGGACGTCGGCACGGCGCGTTCCTTTCGGGACTGGCAAGAGGTGAGAAGCCTACCCGGCAGCCGGTTGACTCCCGGCTTGTGCGTAGCTACGTTCTGCTTGCTGGAATTCTAATTCCGCTTTGTGGAAACGTCCAGAGTGGGTGCCCGTCGGGCGTCGCCCGGAAGTGTGCCCCTTGACGGCGGGGAGGCGGGAGTGAAGACTCCTTCAACAGAACGTTGAATTCCGTTACGTGCGTGTAAATCCCCTTTCCGGGGGCGTAAAACGGCGGTACAGAGAGGGGTTCGGGTGTCCGACGCTGAACTGGTCCTGCGCTCGACGCGCGTCATCACTCCGGAAGGGACGCGGGCCGCCACGGTCACCGTGTCCGCCGGGAGGATCACGGCCGTCCTGCCCTACGACGCCCAGGTCCCGGCCGGCGCGCGGCTGGAGGACTTCGGCGACCACGTCCTGCTGCCCGGCCTGGTCGACACCCACGTGCACGTCAACGACCCGGGCCGCACCGAGTGGGAGGGCTTCTGGACCGCCACCCGCGCGGCGGCGGCCGGCGGCATCACCACGCTGGTCGACATGCCGCTCAACTCCCTCCCGCCGACCACGACCGTCGACCACCTGCGCGTGAAGCAGGCGGTGGCCGCGGACAAGGCGCACATCGACGTCGGCTTCTGGGGCGGCGCCCTGCCCGGCAACGTCAAGGACCTGCGCCCGCTGCACGACGCCGGTGTCTTCGGCTTCAAGGCGTTCCTGTCCCCGTCCGGTGTGGACGAGTTCCCGCATCTCGACCAGGACCAGCTCGCACAGTCCATGGCGGAGATCGCCGGCTTCGACGGCCTGCTGATCGTGCACGCCGAGGACCCGCACCACCTCGCCGCCGCCCCGCAGCACGGCGGCCCCAGGTACGCCGACTTCCTCGCCTCCCGCCCGCGCGACGCCGAGGACACGGCCATCGCGGGCCTCGTCGCGCAGGCCCGCCGCCTCCTCGCGCGCGTGCACGTGCTGCACCTGTCCTCCAGCGACGCGCTGCCGCTGATCCGCGCCGCCCGCGCCGAGGGTGTCCGGATCACCGTGGAGACCTGCCCGCACTACCTCACCCTGACCGCCGAGGAAGTCCCGGACGGCGCCAGCGAGTTCAAGTGCTGCCCGCCCATCCGGGAGGCCGCCAACCAGGACCTGCTGTGGGAGGCGCTGGCCGACGGCACCATCGACTGCGTGGTCACCGACCACTCGCCCTCCACCGCCGACCTGAAGACCGACGACTTCGCCACCGCCTGGGGCGGCATCTCCGGCCTCCAGCTCAGCCTCTCCGCTGTGTGGACGGAGGCACGCGCGCGTGGTCACGGCCTGGAGGACGTCGTGCGCTGGATGTCCGCGAAGACCGCCGCCCTGGTCGGCCTCGACGCCTGCAAGGGCGCCATCGCCCCCGGCCGCGACGCCGACTTCGCCGTCCTCGCCCCCGAAGAGACCTTCACCGTCGACCCGGCCGGCCTCCAGCACCGCAACCGGGTCACCGCGTACGCGGGCAAGACCCTGTACGGCGTCGTGAAGTCCACCTGGCTGCGCGGCGAACGCATCGTCGCGGACGGCGAGTTCACCGAGCCGAAGGGCGCGCTGCTCGCCCGCCCCCGGTAAGCCACCCTCCGCATCCGCACCGGCCGACTCCCGAAAGGAACCCCTGATCACCGTGACGGCGCTGCATCAATCTTCTCTGGCTCGCTTCACCGGCGACGCGAACCCCTACGGAGGCGGCGACCCGTACGCGGACTACCGCACCGCCGACTTCCCCTTCACCCAGTACGCCAACCTCGCCGACCGGCAGCTCGGCGCCGGTGTCATCGCCGCCAACGACGAGTTCTTCGCCCAGCGGGAGAACCTGCTGGTGCCCGAGCCGGCCGAGTTCGACCCCGAGCACTTCGGGCACAAGGGCAAGGTCATGGACGGCTGGGAGACCCGCCGCCGGCGCGGCGCCCGTGCCGAACACCCCTGGCCGACGGCCGAGGACCACGACTGGGCGCTGGTCCGCCTCGGCGCGCCCGGCGTGATCCGCGGGATCGTCGTCGACACCGCCCACTTCCGCGGCAACTACCCGCAGGCGGTCTCCGTCGAGGGCACGTCCGTACCCGGCTCGCCGTCCCCGGAGGAGCTGCTGGGCGAGGACGTGAAGTGGACGACCGTCGTCCCCCGCACCGCCGTCGGCGGCCACGCGGCGAACGGTTTCGCCGTCTCCGTCGAGCAGCGCTTCACCCACCTGCGCGTCAACCAGCACCCCGACGGCGGCATCGCGCGCCTGCGCGTGTACGGCGAGGTCGTCCCGGACCCCGAGTGGCTGGCCGTCCTCGGCACCTTCGACGTCGTCGCCCTGGAGAACGGCGGCCGGGTCGAGGACGCCTCCAACCTCTTCTACTCCCCGGCCACCAACACCATCCAGCCGGGCCGCTCCCGCAAGATGGACGACGGCTGGGAGACCCGCCGCCGCCGCGACCAGGGCAACGACTGGATCCGCTACCAGCTGGCCGCCCAGTCGCAGATCCGCGCGATCGAGATCGACACGGCCTATCTGAAGGGCAACAGCGCCGGCTGGGCGTCGGTGTCCGTGAAGGACGGCGAGCACGGCGACTGGACGGAGATCCTCCCGCGCACCCGCCTCCAGCCCGACACCAACCACCGGTTCGTGCTCCCCAAGCCCGCGGTCGGCACGCACGCGCGGATCGACATCTTCCCCGACGGCGGCATCTCCCGCCTGCGCCTGTACGGCTCCCTGACCGAGCAAGGCGCGGCCGGCCTCGCCGCCCGGCACCAGGAACTGGGCGGCTGACCCACCTCCTGCCCGCGGGGGGCGCCCCGGCCCGGACAGCACCGGGGCGCCCCGCGCGTCACCCACACGGATCCGTTTCCCGGCCCCCTGGAACTTACGGGTCCGTCTCCCGCGTTCTTCCCGCGTGACCCTTCAGCAAGAGATCGTCGGCAACGCCATGCAGATGGCGGTCGTCAACCTGCAGCCCGGCCAGACCGTGTACTGCGAGGCCGGAAAGTTCCTGTTCAAGACGACGAACGTAACCATGGAGACGCGGCTGTCCAGCCCGTCCGGAAACGGCGGGCAGCAGGGACAGGGCGGCGGCATGGGCGGCCTGCTGCGCCAGGCCATGGGCACCGCCATGCAGGTCGGCCAGCGCATGCTCGCGGGCGAGTCGCTGGCGTTCCAGTACTTCACCTCCCAGGGCGGTGAGGGCACGGTCGGCTTCGCGGGCGTGCTCCCGGGCGAGATGCGGGCCCTGGAACTCGATGGCACGCGCGCCTGGTTCGCCGAGAAGGACGCCTTCGTGGCCGCCGAGTCCACCGTCGACTTCGGCATCGCCTTCGCGGGCGCCCGCACCGGCATGAGCGGCGGCGAGGGCTTCATCCTGGAGAAGTTCACCGGGTACGGCACGGTGATCATCGCCGGCGCGGGCAACTTCATCGACCTCAACCCGGCGGACTTCGGCGGCCGCATCGAGGTCGACACCGGCTGTGTGGTCGCCTTCGAGGAGGGCATCCAGTACGGCGTCCAGCGCGTCGGCGGCCTCAACCGCCAGGGGATCATGAACGCCGTGTTCGGCGGCGAGGGCCTGTCCCTGGCCACCCTGGAGGGCAACGGCCGGGTGATCCTGCAGTCCCTCACCATCGAGAGCCTCGCCAACGCCCTGAAGAAGGCCCAGGGCGGCGACAAGCAGGGCCCGACCGGCGGACTGTTCTCCACCCACGCCGGCTGAGCCACCGAGGTGGCGCACGGGGACCGATGAGTTGCGGGCGCGTGCGGGGTCTGACCTGATGACCGAAAGACCCCGCACCCGGAAGAAGGCACCGCCATGGGCAAGCTCGTCTCCACCGTCTTCGTCACCCTCGACGGCGTGTACCAGGCGCCCGGCGGCCCCCAGGAGGACACCAGCGGCGGCTTCGCCCAGGGCGGCTGGAGCTTTCCGTACGGCGACGACGACTTCGGCCGGTTCATCGCCGAGGTCTTCGACCGCGCCGGCGCCTTCCTGCTCGGCCGCCGTACCTACGACATCTTCGCCTCCTACTGGCCGAAGGTGACCGACCCCGCCGACCCGATCGCGTCCCGCCTCAACAGGCTCCCGAAGTACGTCGTCTCCTCCACCCTCCAGGCCCCCCAGTGGTCCGGCACCACCGTGCTCGGCGGCGACCTCGCCAAGGAGGCGCAGGCCCTGAAGGAGCGCACGGACGGCGAACTGCAGATCCACGGCAGCGGCGCCCTGGTCCGCTCCCTGATCGACCTCCGGCTCCTCGACACCCTCCACCTGCTGACCTTCCCGGTGGTCCTCGGCGCCGGCCGCCGCCTGTTCGCCGAGGGCGCGGTCCCCACCGGCTTCCGCCACACCGACGGCCGCGTCACCGGCGCGGGCGTGTCCATCCAGTCGTACGACCTGGCGGGCGACCCGCAGTACGGGTCGTACGAACTCCCGGAAGGCGCGTGAGGCGCGGCGAGAAGGGACGCCCGAGGCGCTGCTGAAGGCGCCCGGGACGCGCGCACAAACCCCTGGCCGAAGATCGTCTCCGCCGGTACGGTGATCGCGCCCGTGCGAGCCGCCGACGTCTCCGCACCCCCTTTCGGAGACCGGGAGAGCCGCCCCATGTCGTCGATCGCCGTACCGGCTGCCACCGTCGCGCCCCGCCGTGCCTGGCACACCGACCTGCCCGTCCTGCTCGTCGCCGTCTGCTGGGGCGGCAGTTATCTCGCGGCCAAGGACATCACCACCGCCCGCACGGTCCTCGCCGTGCTCGTGCTGCGGTTCGCGCCGGCCGTGCCGGTACTGGCCGTCTCCGGACGCCGGGCCCTGCGGGCGCTCACCGGCGCCCAGTGGCGCGGCGCGGCCCTGCTCGGGCTGATCCTCAGCGGGATCTTCCTGCTGGAGACGTACGGCGTGGTGCAGACCTCGGCGACCAACGCCGGTCTGATCATCAGCCTCACCATGGTCTTCACCCCGCTCGCCGAGGCCGCCGTCACCCGCACCCGGCCCACCCCGGCCTTCCTCGGCGCGGCGCTGCTGTCGGTGCTCGGCGTCGTCCTGCTCACCCAGGGCGGCGGCTTCACCCGGCCGAGCACCGGCGACCTGCTGATGCTGCTCGCCGCGCTCGCCCGCACCCTGCACGTCCTCGCCATGTCCCGGCTCAGGGCCGTCCAGGGCGCCGGCGCGCTGCCGCTCACCACGGTCCAACTCGGCGCGTCCGTCGCCGTCTTCGCCCTGCTGTCGGCCGCCTCGGGTGGTCCGGCGCCCTGGTCGGTCGCGGCCGGGTTCGGGGCCCGGGACTGGGCGGGGCTGCTGTTCCTGACCGCGCTGTGCACGGTGTTCGCCTTCTTCGTGCAGATGTGGGCGGTCCGCCGTACCTCCCCGTCCCGGGTGGGGCTGCTGCTCGGCACCGAGCCGTTGTGGGCCGCCGCGGCGGGTATCGCCCTCGGTGGGGAACGGCTCGGCGCGCTCGCTGTCGCGGGCGGTGCGCTGGTGCTTGTGGGGACCGCGTGGGGGCGCAGGGCGGCAGGTTAACTTCCCGAAAACTCCTCGGACTTCATGGGAAAATCTTCAACCTTGTCGTTGACATGCCAACGTCTACGCGCGTCATCATGAAGACATGAGATTCCCCCCACACCCCACTCGCATCGGCGCCGCAGCCGCGCTCCTGTCCGCCCTACTCGTGGGCGGCACCGTCTCGGCCACCACGGCGGACGCCGCAGCCTCGTCGGTCGGCAGCATCTGTTACGGCGCCCTGCCGTCGCAGGCCCACGACACCCTGGACCTGATCGCCCAGGGCGGCCCGTACCCGTACTCGCAGGACGGCACCGTCTTCACCAACCGTGAGGGCGTCCTGCCCAGCGAGTCCTCCGGCTACTACCACGAGTACACGGTGATCACACCCGGCTCCCCCACGCGTGGTGCCCGGCGCATCGTCACCGGCGAGCAGTCCCAGGAGGACTACTACACCTCCGACCACTACGCCACGTTCAACCTGATCGACTTCGGCTGCTGAGCCGGACGACGACAGGACTCCAGGGAACAGCGCCACAGGTCCCACGCACGCACGAGCGGGCCGCCGGGGATGCCCCGGCGGCCCGCTGCCGTCCGGTGTCCGGTCAGGCGGTGACGCTCGGCACGGCTCACCCGGTGGGGCCGCCGAAAGTCGACGAGCCCGCGACTTTGGTAGCCGATCAACCCCTGCCGGGCGGCCGGCACCCCCGCGCCCTGCATAGATTTGTCGACCGTGACAGAGAACGAGCTCGACCACACCGTGGCGCGCGGAGCGTGGCCCCGCCGGTGGATGCTGCCCTCCGCCCTGCTGCACGGGCTCGACCCGGACTCCGCCCCGGCAGACCGGCGGCCCCGGCGCACCGCACGGGACTGGGCCGTCGACACCTGCTGCTTCCTGCTGGCCGTGTTCCTCTTCCTGGCGTCCGCCGTCACCCTTCGCCAGGAGGACGTGCCCGGTGGCCTGGCCGTCGCCGACGTGGTGCTGGGCGCCCTGTCCTGCGGTGCCGTCTGGCTGCGCCGCCGCTGGCCGGTCGGTCTCGCCGTCGCGATGGTCGTCGTCGGTTTCGTGTCCTCCACGGCGGGCGGGGCCGGCGCGGTCGCCCTGTTCACGCTGGCCGTGCACCGGCCCTTCCGTTACGTCGCCTGGATCGGCGGCGCCGACCTCGCCCTCGTACCCGTCTACTACTGGCTGCGCCCGGACCCCGATGTGCCCTTCGCGGCTTCCGTCGTGTTCGTCGTGCTGCTCGGCGTCTCCGTCATCGGCTGGGGCATGTTCGTGCGCTCCAAGCGGCTGCTGCTGCTCAGCCTGCGCGAGCGGGCCCGGCGCGCGGAGACCGAGGCGCGGCTGCGCGCCGAGCAGGCGCAGCGGCTCGCCCGCGAGGCCATCGCCCGCGAGATGCACGACGTCCTCGCCCACCGGCTCACCCTGCTCAGCGTGCACGCGGGCGCGCTGGAGTTCCGGCCGGACGCGCCCCGCGAGGAGGTCGCCCGGGCCGCCGGAGTGATCCGGGAGAGCGCGCACGAGGCGCTCCAGGACCTGCGGGAGATCATCGGCGTGCTGCGGGCCGGCGAGTCCGACGACGCGGCCGGGGAACGGCGCCAGCCGACGCTGGCCGCGCTGGACGCCCTCGTCGCCGAGTGCCGCGAGGCCGGCATGAAGGTCACGTTGGACCACCACGTCGCCGACCCGGCCGCCGTACCCGCCTCCGTCGGCCGCACCGCCTACCGCATCGCCCAGGAGGCCCTGACCAACGCCCGCAAACACGCCCCCGGCGCCGAGGTCACCCTGAGCCTCACCGGCACCCCGGGCGAGGGCCTGACCGTCACGGTCACCAACCCGCCGCCCACCACCGAGCCCACGCCCGTCCCCGGCTCCGGGCAGGGCCTGATCGGCCTCACCGAGCGCGCGACCCTGGCCGGCGGCCGGCTGGAGCACGGCAGCACGGCCGACGGCGGGTTCGAGGTACGGGCCTGGCTGCCCTGGGGCCGCACCGGGCCCACAGCCTGAGGCCCCCCTGGGCCGGCCGGCCGTGGATCCCGGCGGGCCGAGGGGGGCAACACGGGCAGCGCAACCGTGATTACGTAAGCCCCATGACGCCGATCAGACTCCTCCTCGTCGACGACGACCCGCTCGTACGGGCCGGACTGGCCCTGATGATCGGCGGGGCCGAGGACATCGAGATCGTCGGGGAGGCCGCGGACGGCGCCCAGGCCGAGGAACTCGTCTCGCGCACCCGGCCGGACGTCGTCCTCATGGACATCCGGATGCCGTCGGTGGACGGGCTCACCGCGACCGAGCGGCTGCGCGCGCGGACCGACGCCCCGCAGGTCGTGGTGCTCACCACCTTCCACGCCGACGAGCAGGTGCTGCACGCCCTGCGCGCGGGCGCCGCCGGATTCGTGCTGAAGGACACCCCGCCCGCCGAGATCGTCGACGCCGTGCGCCGGGTCGCGGCCGGCGACCCCGTGCTGTCGCCCGCCGTCACCCGGCAGTTGATGCGGCACGCGGCCGGCGGCGCCGCCGACGCGCGCCAGGCACGCGCGCGTGAACGGCTCGCCGTCCTCAACGACCGCGAGCGCGAGGTCGCCGTCGCCGTCGGCCGCGGCCTCGCCAACGCGGCGATCGCCACCGAGCTGTTCATGAGCGTGGCCACCGTCAAGACGCACGTCTCCCGCGTCCTCGCCAAGCTCGGCCTCGGCAACCGGGTCCAGATCGCGTTGCTGGCGTACGACGCCGGACTCCTCGAGGAGGACGGGCACTAAGCGCCTGCGCCGCGCGTTGTCCTGGTGCCGGGGATGCCCGGTGTGCCTCGGGGGAGTCCGGAAGGGGAGCGATGGGCAGGCAAGACGTGGTTGATCTGGGGGAGTTCGGGGACGCGCTGCGCACGGATCCGCATCCGGTGTACGCCCGGCTGCGCGAGCAGGGCCCCGTGCACCGCGTCCGGCTGCCGGGCTGGGAGGACGAGGCCTGGCTGGTCGTCGGGTACGAGGAGGCGCGGGCGGCCCTCGCCGACAACCGGCTGGCCAAGGACACGGCCAAGATCGGCGTGACCGTCATGGACCAGGAGATGATCGGCAAGCATCTGCTGGCCACCGATCCGCCCCAGCACACCCGCCTGCGCGGCCTCGTCACCCGCGCGTTCACGATGCGCCGGGTGGAGCAGCTGCGCCCGCGGATCCAGCAGATCACCGACGAACTGCTGGACGAGATGCTCCCGGCCGGCCGCGCCGACCTCATCGCCTCCCTCGCCTACCCGCTGCCGATCACCGTCATCTGCGAACTCCTCGGCGTGCCGGGCATGGACCGCGAGGAGTTCCGCGCGATGTCCACGGAGGTGGTCGCGCCGACCAGCGAACAGACGGGGTACGACGCGATCGTCCGCCTCGGCCAGTACCTCACCGAGCTGATCGAGGACAAGCGCTCCTCGGGTCCGACGGACGACCTGCTGAGCGATCTGATCCGCACCACCGCAGAGGACGGCGACCGGCTCTCCGCGCAGGAACTGCGCGGCATGGCCTTCCTGCTGCTGGTCGCCGGCCACGAGACCACCGTCAACCTCATCGGCAACGGCGTCCACGCCCTCCTGACCCACCCCGGCCAACTCGCGGCTCTCCGCGCCGACATGAGCCTCCTGGACGGCGCCGTCGAGGAGATGCTGCGCTACGAGGGCCCGGTGCAGAGCGCCACCTACCGGTTCGCCGCCGAGCCCCTGGAGATCGCCGGCGCCGCCATCGAGAAGGGCACCCATGTGGTGATCAGCCTCACCGCCGCCCAGCGCGACGGCGAGCGCTACGACGAACCGCACCGGTTCGACATCCGCCGCGACACCCGCGGCCACCTCGCCTTCGGCCACGGCATCCACTACTGCCTCGGCGCACCCCTGGCGCGCCTGGAGGGCCGCACGGCCATCGGCGCCCTCCTGGAGCGCGCCCCCGGCCTCGCGCTCGACGGCACGTCGGGCGAGTGGCTGCCCGGCCTGCTGATGAGAGGGATGCGCACCCTTCCGGTGCGCTGGTGAACGGCCTCTGAGACCAGCCCTGCGCGAGCCGCGGCCACGTTCGCAGGCGTAGCCCGCGGCGCGGCAGGTGTTGGCGGAGTCGGCGGCAATGGTCGTGCGCGGCGCGGGTGACTTCGGTTGCGCGTGGCGCCCGCAGTAACGGTCCTAGGCGGAGCCGGCGGCTACGGTCGTGCGCGGCGTGGGCTGCAACGCCCGTGCGTGGCCCGCCGTATCGCTCGTGCGAGGCCCGGGGTCTCGGTCGTACGCGGCCCCGGCGTCACCCTCGCGACAGCTGTGCCCGGTCCGGGATTTCCGTGAGGGACACCGGGCGTCGCTCGCGGCGGGAGACCTCGCAGGCCTCGGCCACCCGCAGGGCCTGCAGGGCCTCGTGGCCGTCGCACGGGTTGGGGCGCTCGCCGCGCACCACCTCCACGAAGGCGTTCAGCTCGGCCTCGTACGCGGGCCCGAACCGCTCCAGGAAGCCCGGCCACGGCTTGTCCGCGGGCGGCGGCCCGGTCGGCTCGGTGGACGCGAGCGGCGTACGGTCGTCCAGGCCGACCACGACCGTGTCCGCCTCCCCGGCCAGCTCCATGCGCACGTCGTACCCGGCGCCGTTCAGCCGGGTCGCCGTGGCCGTGGCGAGCGTGCCGTCGTCCAGCGTGAGCAGCGCCGCGCCCGTGCCGACGTCGTCGGCCTCGCGGAACATCGCGGGCCCGGCGTCGGACCCGGTGGCGTAGACGTCGGCCACCTCACGGCCCGTCACCCATCGCAGCACGTCGAAGTCGTGGATCAGCGTGTCCCGGAACAGCCCGCCGGACAGCGGGAGCCAGTCGGCCGGGGGAGGGGACTGGTCGCAGGTCATCGCGCGCACGGTGTGCAGCCGGCCGAGGCGTCCCGAGCGCACGGCCTCTCGGGCGCCGGCGTATCCCGCGTCGAAGCGCCGCTGGAACCCCATCTGCAGGATCGTGCCCGCCGTCTCCACCTCGGCGAGCGCCTGCACCGTGCCCGGCAGGTCGAGCGCGATCGGCTTCTCGCAGAAGACCGGCAGGCCCGAGCGGGCTGCCCGACCGATCAGTTCGGCGTGCGCCGACGTCGCCGTGGTGATCACCACCGCGTCCACGCCCCACTTGAAGATCTCGTCCACACCCGGCGCCGCCGTCTCGCCCAGCCGGTGTGCCAGTCCCTGTGCCCGGGCTGGATCCGTGTCCGTCAGGATCAGCGACCCGACGTCGCGGTGACGGCTCAGCGTTCTGGCGTGAAGGGTGCCGATGCGGCCCGTACCGATGACCCCGATGCGCATGGAAACAAAGTGAGGGCGGAGCCCGTACGCTGTCAATGCGTATGTCCGGACAATCGGACTACACAACTTCCCGTCAACCGACCACAGGGCTACGCTCGGGCCCGTGCCGAAACCAGATGTGGACCCCACCGTGTCGCTCGACCTCCACGTGGACCGTAGCTCCCCGGTGCCGTTGTACTTCCAGCTCTCCCAGCAGCTCGAAGCCGCCATCGAGCACGGCAGCCTCACCCCGGGCAGCCTGCTGGGCAACGAGATCGAGCTGGCCGCGCGGCTCGGTCTGTCCCGGCCGACCGTCCGCCAGGCCATCCAGTCCCTCGTCGACAAGGGGCTCCTCGTGCGCCGCCGCGGCGTCGGTACGCAGGTGGTGCACAGCCAGGTCAAGCGCCCGCTGGAGCTGAGCAGTCTGTACGACGACCTGGAGGCGGCCGGCCAGCGCCCCGCGACCAAGGTGCTGGTCAACACCGTCGTACCGGCCTCCGCCGAGGTCGCCGCCGCGCTCGGCGTCCCCGAGGGCAGCGATGTGCACCGCATCGAGCGGCTGCGCCTCGCGCACGGCGAGCCGATGGCGTACCTGATCAACCATCTCCCGCCCGGCCTGCTCGACCTGGAAACCGGCCAGCTGGAGGCCACCGGCCTGTACCGGCTGATGCGCTCGGCCGGGATCACCCTGCACAGCGCCCGTCAGTCCATCGGCGCCCGCGGTGCGACGGAGGCCGAGGCCGAGCGGCTCGCCGAGGCCGAGGGCGCGCCGTTGCTCACCATGCAGCGCACCACCTTCGACGACACCGGCCGCGCGGTCGAGTTCGGCGACCACACCTACCGGCCGACCCGCTACTCCTTCGAGTTCCAGCTGCTCGTCCGGCCCTGACCGGGACCCGCGTTCGTCGCAATGTCCGGACAATCGGCCGGGCCGGTGCTCCCCGGCTGTGTCATGAGTGTCACCCGTGTTCGATACTGGAGCGTTTGGGGCCGCTGAGCTGATCACCGGCCCCTTCCGTACGTACGAACACAGCAAGAAGGGGCACTGCCTCGTGGCACGGTTCAGGACCTGGGCGGTCATTGCGCTGACAGGGGCACTTTCGCTGTCCCTCGCGGCGTGCAGCAGCACCGGAGGCAAGCGGGCCGAGGACGCCCGCAGGGTCGCCGCGGCCCAGGGGAGAGCGGCGGTGAACACGCCGCGCTGGACCTTCGCGATGATCACCCACTCGGGAGACGGCGACACCTTCTGGGACATCGTGCAGAGCGGCGCCAGGCAGGCCGCCGTCAAGGACAACATCAACTTCCTGTACTCGCACGACGACCAGGCCCAGCAGCAGGCGCAGCTCGTGGACGCGGCGGTCGACAAGAAGGTCGACGGCATCATCGTCACCCTCGCCAAGCCCGACGCCATGAAGGCTGCCCTGGCCCGCGCCGAGAAGGCCGGCATCCCGGTCATCACGGTGAACTCCGGCTCCGAGGAGTCCAAGACCTTCGGCGCCCTCACCCACATCGGCCAGGACGAGACCATCGCCGGCGAGGCCGTCGGAGACGAGCTGAACAGGCGCGGGAAGAAAAGGGCCCTGTGCGTGCTGCACGAGCAGGGCAACGTCGGGCACGAACAGCGCTGCGACGGCGTCGCCAGGACCTTCCACGGCACCCTGCAGAAGCTCTACGTCAACGGCACCGACATGCCCGACGTCCAGTCCGGCATCGAGGCCAAGCTCCAGGCCGACAGGTCCATCGACTCCGTCGTCACCCTCGGCGCGCCGTACGCCGACACCGCCGTGAAGGCGAAGAGCGACGCGGGCAGCAGGGCCGAGATCGACACCTTCGACCTCAACGCCCAGGTCGCCGCCGAGCTGAAGAACGGCACCCTCGGCTTCGCCGTGGACCAGCAGCCGTATCTCCAGGGCTACGAGGCGGTCGACCTGCTGTGGGCCTACAAGTACAACGGCGACGTCCTCGGCGGCGGCAAGCCGGTGCTCACCGGCCCGCAGATCATCACCAGGGACCAGGCCTCCGCGCTGGCCGCGTACACCCAGCGGGGCACCCGATGAGCGCGGCCGCTGATGAAAGGATTCTGCAGGGCTCGCCGCTGAAGAAACTGCTCGCCCGGCCGGAACTGGGCTCGGTGGTCGGCGCGCTCGCCGTTTTCGCCTTCTTCGCCTTCGCCGCCGACGGCTTCCTCAACGCCTCCAGCCTCAGCACGGTCCTGTACGCCTCCTCGACCATCGGCATCATGGCCGTACCGGTGGCGCTGCTGATGATCGGCGGCGAGTTCGATCTGTCGGCCGGTGTCCTGGTGACGTCCTCGGCGCTGGTGTCCTCGATGTTCAGCTACCAGATGACGGCGAACACCTGGGTCGGCGTCGGCGTGTCCCTGCTGGTCACCCTCGCCGTCGGCGCCTTCAACGGCTTCCTGCTCACCCGCACCAGGCTGCCCAGCTTCATCGTCACGCTGGGTACCTTCCTGATGCTGACGGGCATGAACCTGGGCTTCACCAAGCTGATCGACGGCACGGTGTCGACGAAGACCGTCGGGGACATGGAGGGCTTCCGCTCCGCCCACGCACTCTTCGCCTCGACCCTCACCGTCGGCGGCGTCGACTTCAAGGTCACGATCCTGTGGTGGCTGGGCCTGGTCGCCCTCGCCTCCTGGATCCTGCTGCGCACCCGCGCCGGCAACTGGATCTTCGCCGTCGGCGGCAACCAGGACGCGGCCCGCGCGGTCGGCGTCCCGGTCGCCAGGACCAAGATCGGCCTCTACATGGGCGTGGCGTTCGGCGCCTGGATCTCCGGCCAGCACCTGCTCTTCTCCTTCGACGCCGTCCAGTCCGGCGAGGGCGTCGGCAACGAGCTGATCTACATCATCGCGGCCGTGATCGGCGGCTGCCTGATCACCGGCGGCTACGGCAGCGCGATCGGCTCCGCCGTGGGCGCCCTCCTCTTCGGCATGACGAGCAAGGGCATCGTCTTCGCCGAGTGGAACCCCGACTGGTTCAAGTTCTTCCTCGGAGCGATGCTGCTCCTCGCGACCCTGCTCAACGCCTGGGTCAAGAAGCGCGCGGAGGCCAACAAGTGACTCTCGTCGAGCTGACCGGCGTCAGCAAGCACTACGGCACCGTCCGCGCCCTCGAGGGTGTCTCGCTGGAGGTCCACCCCGGCGAGATCACCTGCGTCCTCGGCGACAACGGAGCCGGCAAGTCCACCCTGATCAAGATCGTCGCGGGTCTGCACCGGCACGACGGCGGCACCCTGAGCATCGAGGGCGAGGAGACGACTTTCTCCTCCCCGAGGCAGGCCCTGGACCGCGGCATCGCCACGGTCCACCAGGACCTGGCGGTGGTCCCCCTCATGCCGGTCTGGCGCAACTTCTTCCTCGGCTCCGAGCCCCGCAAGGGCAAGGGCCCCTTCAAGCGCCTGGACACCGACCTCATGCGCCGCACCACCCGCGAGGCGTTGCTCCGCATGGGCATCGACCTCCGGGACGTCGACCAGCCCATCGGCACCCTCTCCGGCGGCGAACGCCAGTGCGTGGCGATCGCCCGCGCCGTCCACTTCGGGGCGAAGGTCCTGGTCCTGGACGAGCCGACGGCGGCACTGGGTGTGAAGCAGTCCGGTGTGGTCCTGAAATATGTGGCCGCGGCACGCGACGAGGGCCTGGGCGTTGTTCTGATCACCCACAACCCGCACCACGCATACCTGGTGGGGGACAGGTTCGTGCTGTTGCGGAGGGGCACGATGGTGGGGAATCACACACGGGACGAGATCACGCTGGACGAGCTGACCCGGCAGATGGCGGGAGGATCCGACCTGGACGCCCTGCGCCATGAACTGCAGCGTGGCTGAGGGGCGCGGGGCCGCATCGATCAGCGGCTCCGCCGCGGGGCGCGACAAGCCACGACGCACCCGCGGTCGGCGACGCTCGCGCACCCCCCTCTCCCGTCCCGTACGCGACCCACACCCGTGGTGAGGCAGAATCGACAGACGATGAGCACCTACCGCGACCTCACCGCCCCCATCGGCTCCCGCAGGGCCCCCGTGCTCCGTACGGTCGGCACCAGGGAACGCCGCTCCCACCTGACAGCACCCCGCGTGCCCACGGTGGGGATCGACATCGGCGGCACCAAGGTCATGGCGGGCGTCGTGGACGCCGACGGCAACATCCTGGAGAAGCTCCGCGCCGAGACCCCGGACAAGTCCAAGAGCCCCAAGGTCGTCGAGGACACCATCGTCGAACTGGTCCTGGACCTGTCCGACCGGCACGACGTGCACGCGGTCGGCATCGGTGCGGCCGGCTGGGTCGACGCCGACCGCAACCGCGTCCTGTTCGCCCCCCACCTGTCCTGGCGCAACGAACCGCTGCGCGACCGCCTGAGCGGTCGCCTGTCCGTGCCGGTCCTCGTGGACAACGACGCCAACACCGCAGCCTGGGCGGAGTGGCGCTTCGGAGCGGGGCGTGGCGAGGACCACCTCGTCATGATCACGCTCGGCACCGGCATCGGCGGCGCCATCCTGGAGGACGGCCAGGTCAAGCGCGGCAAGTACGGCGTCGCCGGCGAGTTCGGCCATATGCAGGTCGTGCCCGGCGGCCACCGCTGCCCGTGCGGCAACCGCGGCTGCTGGGAGCAGTACAGCTCAGGCAACGCGCTCGTCCGCGAGGCCAAGGAGCTGGCCGCCGCCGACTCCCCGGTGGCGTACGGGATCATCGAGCACGTCAAGGGCCAGATCGCCGACATCACCGGCCCGATGATCACCGAGCTGGCCCGCGAGGGCGACGCGATGTGCGTCGAGCTGCTCCAGGACATCGGCCAGTGGCTCGGCGTCGGCATTGCCAACCTCGCCGCCGCCCTCGACCCGTCCTGCTTCGTCATCGGCGGAGGGGTCTCGGCCGCCGACGACCTGCTCATCGGCCCCGCCCGGGACGCCTTCAAGCGCCACCTCACCGGCCGCGGCTACCGCCCCGAGGCACGCATCACCCGCGCCCAGCTCGGCCCGGAGGCCGGCATGGTGGGCGCAGCCGACCTGGCCCGGCTGGTCGCCCGCCGGTTCCGCCGGGCCAAGCGCCGCCGGGTGGAACGGTACGAGCGCTACGAGCGGTACACCCAGGCCCGACGCGACCGGGACACCGCATGACCGCCTCCCTGCCCCGCCAGGCCGCCCCGCCGGACGAGCCGCGCCGCCCCGCCGAGGCCCCCCGGCACAAGGCCAGGCGCCGCGCGCTCACCCTGCTCATCATCGGCCTGCTGATCGGCGTACCGGCCGGCTACCTGGTGATCTCCGCGAACCAGAGCCGCAACAGCGGCAAGGACAAGGAGGCGAAGTACTCGGCGACCGGCCTGACCCCGGGCGGGCCGTCGAAGGTGCAGAGCCGCCTCTACCAGGTGACGGCCCCGCACCCGGCCGACTCCATCGCCTCCTACGAGACGAACAACTGGAGGACCAGCCGGCTCTACGTGCAGTTCCGCACCAACCCCGCCGGCCTGGACAGCTTCCTGCAGACCATGGGCGCACGCCCGGACGAGCTGAAGAAGGGCGACATCGCCATCGGCGCCCGCGACCAGAGGGTCAGCGGCTGGCGCTTCACCGGCCCCGGCCCCTGGTGGGGACTGACCCACGAGCAGAAGAACCCGGCGCCGACCCAGGAGGTGGTCGTGAACATGACCGACCCGAAGAACCCGGTGGTCTACGTCGTCTCCCGCACGGTCCCCTAGCCGCAGGCCCCGGCCGGTCCCGGGGCCGATTGTCAGACCCCGCCCGTAGAGTCGAAGACATCTGATCCGACGCACGGGCGGGAGGTGGCAGGACGTATGAGCGCAGGCACGGCCGCGGTGGCCGAGCGCACGGCAGGCTCCGGGCGGGCCGGGGACCAGGTCCCGGTGCGCCTCGCGTCCGTGTACCTTCCGGCGCCCCTCCCACGCGAGGGCCGCATCGCCTTCTGGGACCCCGAGGGCGGATCCGTCGAGGGCGACACCGCCGAGATCACGGTCGTACGACGCCACGGTGCGGGCGTGCGCCGCAGGCAGGTGCCCGCGCTGACCCTGCCGCTCGCCGATGCCCTGCCGCTGCTGGCCCGGGCCCGCCGCGACCCGGCCGCCCATCCGGCCACGGCCTGCTGGGGCGCCGCCGCGCTGCACGCGCTGCGACTGGTCGCCCGCGGCCGCCTGCTGCCGGGCCTGACCCCGGCAGGCCATGACGCCTGGCGGGCGGGCCCGCTGGAGCCCGCCGACATCGCCCACCTGCGCGCGGTCGCCGCCGCCCTGCCCCCGGAGGGCCACGCCGTGCCGCTCCCGGACCCAGGGCCGCTCCGGCTGCCCGAGCCGGAGGCCCTGATCCGCTCCTTCCTGGACGCGGTCGCCGACACCCTGCCCCGCACCCCGGCCGCCCCGTACACCGCCGGCCGGCCCTTCGCCGCCCGGGAGCCCGTGGCGCTGCCCCAGGCCCACGAATGGGCGGCCGAGGTCGCCGCCGGCATGGACGCGGGCGTGCGGATCTCGCTCCGCCTGGACCTGTCCGCGTACGACGTCTTCGACACCGGCGCGAGCGCCCCGCAGCCGACCGGACCGAGGAACGCCGGCGCGGCCATCGTGCAGGTGCACAGCCTCGCCGACCCCACCCTGGTGGCCGACGCGGCGGCCCTGTGGGCGGGGGAGGCCGACACGGCGTTCGGGCCCCGCTCGCGGGTGGACGCCGCCCTCGCCGTGCGGCGCGCGGCCCGCGTGTGGCCGCCCCTGGACCGGCTCGCCGAACAGGACGTGCCCGATGTGCTGGCCCTGTCCGAGGAGGAGCTGGGCGAACTGCTCGGCGTGGCGGCCACCCGCCTGGCCGCCGCCGGGGTCGCCGTGCACTGGCCCCGCGACCTCGCCCGCGACCTCACGGCCGCGGCGGTGGTCCGCCCGGCGCCCGGCTCGGCGACCGACGGCACCGGCTTCTTCGAGAGCGAGGAACTGCTCCAGTTCCGCTGGCAGTTGGCGCTCGGCGGGGACCCGCTCAGCGAGGCCGAGATGGACGCTCTGGCCGAGGCCCACCGCCCGGTGGTACGGCTGCGGGACAGCTGGGTGCTGGTCGACCCGGCCCTCGTCCGCAAGGCCCGCAAGCGCGAACTGGGCCTGCTCGACCCGGTCGACGCGCTGTCCGTGGCGCTCACCGGCACCGCCGACATCGACGGCGAGAGTGTCGAGGCCGTGCCGGTCGGCACGCTGGCCGCCCTCCGCGACCGGCTCACGGCGGGCCTGCGCCCCGCCGACCCGCCCGCGGGCCTCGCCGCCACCCTCCGCGACTACCAGCTGCGCGGTCTGGCCTGGCTGGACCTCATGACCACCCTCGGCCTCGGCGGCTGCCTCGCCGACGACATGGGCCTCGGCAAGACGGTCACGCTCATCGCCCTGCACCTGAAACGCGCCCGCACCGAACCGACCCTCGTCGTCTGCCCGGCCTCCCTGCTCGGCAACTGGCAGCGCGAGATCACCCGCTTCGCACCCGGCGTCCCGGTCCGCCGCTTCCACGGCCCGGACCGCACCCTGGACGGCCTCGACGGCGGGTTCGTCCTCACCACGTACGGCACCATGCGCTCCACCGCCCCCCGCCTGGCCGAACAGCCCTGGGGCATGGTCGTGGCAGACGAGGCCCAGCACGTGAAGAACCCCTACTCGGCGACCGCCAAGGCGCTGCGCACCATCCCGGCCCCCGCGCGCGTGGCGCTGACCGGCACCCCCGTGGAGAACAACCTCTCCGAACTGTGGGCCCTGCTCGACTGGACCACCCCCGGACTCCTCGGCCCCCTGAAGTCCTTCCGCGCCCGGCACGCCCGCGCGGTGGAGAACGGCGAGGACCAGGAGGCCACGGACCGCCTCGCCCGCCTGGTCCGGCCGTTCCTGCTGCGCCGCAAGAAGTCCGACCCCGGCATCGTGCCCGAGCTTCCCCCCAAGACCGAGACCGACCACCCGGTGCCGCTCACCCGCGAGCAGGCCGCGCTGTACGAGGCGGTGGTGCGCGAGTCGATGCTGGCCATCGAGACCGCCGAGGGCATCGCCCGCCGGGGCCTGGTGCTGAAACTTCTGGGCGCCCTGAAGCAGATCTGCGACCACCCGGCGCTGTACCTGAAGGAGGAGGCGCACGCCGACCGGCTCGTGGCCCGTTCCGGCAAACTCGCCCTGCTGGACGAGCTGTTGGACACCCTCCTCGCCGAGGACGGCTCGGCGCTGGTCTTCACCCAGTACGTCGGCATGGCCCGCCTCATCGCCGCGCACCTGTCCGCCCGCGCGATCCCGGTGGACCTGCTGCACGGCGGCACCCCGGTCCCGGAACGCGAGCGCATGGTCGACCGCTTCCAGAGCGGCGAGACCCCGGTCCTGGTGCTCTCCCTGAAGGCCGCCGGCACCGGCCTGAACCTCACCCGCGCGGGCCATGTCATCCACTTCGACCGCTGGTGGAACCCGGCGGTCGAGGAACAGGCCACCGACCGCGCGTACCGCATCGGCCAGACCCAGCCGGTCCAGGTCCACCGCCTGGTCACCGAGGGCACGGTCGAGGACCGCATCGCCGAGATGCTCACCGCCAAGCGCGCCCTGGCCGACGCCATCCTCGGCTCCGGCGAGGCGGCGCTCACCGAACTGACGGACCGCGAGCTGTCCGACCTCGTCTCACTGCGGCGGCAGTCATGACGGACGGGGAACGCCGAGAACGCGGTGAGCAGCGCCCCGCCGACGCCGCCCGCCGAGCCCTACGGGAGGCCCGGCAGCGGGCGGAGACCGGACGGGCCGAACCCGAAGCTGCGGGAGCTGAGCGGGCTGGGGCCGAGTGGGCTGGGCGCGAACAGGCCGTGAGCGAACCAGCCGGGTGCGAACAAAACGGCGCCGAGCGGATGGGATGCGAACAGGCAGGCGCCGGGCCGGCCGGGTCCGGGAGGGCGGCAGCAGGGCGGGAGGAGACTCTGCCGCGGCAGGCGGTGTCCGGGCGCGGGGACGACCGGGCCGGCGCCGCGGAGCCGAGGCCCGCGGACGTCGCGCGGGCCGCCCTCCGGTCGGCCAGGTCGGCTCTGCCCGCCCGGTCGGGCACGGACGACACGACGGACGGGACCAGCGACTCCGCCGCACCGGCTGACGGCAGGACAACAGGCGCTCCGGCACGGTCTGCTGAAGGAGGAGTGCTCGGCGCCATGGCGCGCTCTGCCGACGAAGGCGGGCGCGGCGCCACGGGGCGGTCCGGCCGTGCGGGTGAGCGGGACGACTCCGCGGCTGCCCGTGCGGGTGACTGCGATGTGTCCGGGCCTACCGGGGCTGATGCCCGGGTCGTGTTCGGTGCTGCGGGTGCGGGTGCGGGTGCGGGTGCGGGTGCGGGTGCGGGTGCGGATGCGGGTGCGGATGCCCGGGGCGTGCCCAGGGCTGCCGGCGTGGATGCCCGGGATGTGCCCGGGGCCGCCCGTACAGACGCCAAGGATGTGTCCGGGGCTGCCCGTGCGGGGGATCGAGATGTGTCCGAGGCCGCCGGTGCGCAAGGGCCCGCGGGGCGTCCCGCCGATGTGGCCCGTGAGGCACTCCGGTCCGCCCGCCGGGAGGCGCTGCGTGCCGAGGCCGAGGCGGAGGAGGCTGCCGCGCGTGGCCGGCGGTCGCAGGAGGGCCGTACCCGACGCGGGCCGCGCGCGACCGGTGGCTCCGGCTCCCCGGCATCGCGTACCGCTGCCGTCCCCGGGCCGGACTCCCCGGCCGCCCGCATCAAGGCCGCCCAGGACATGCGGCGCTACCTGGCCGACGCCTTCCGGATGCCGGTGTGGTCCGACACCCCGGAGGACGAGACCCCGAGCACGGACACCAACGGTGGCGGCGACAGTACCGACGCCGACACCACCGAACCCCCCGGTGTCACCACTCCCGCCGAACCGGACCCCAACCCCGCCGAACCGGCCCCCGCTCCCGCCGGTCCGGGACCGGCGCGGGACGAGTCGGCGTACCCCCGCACACTCCCCGCCGCATCCGCTCCCATCACCTCCACCACCCCCGCCACCCGAGACGACACCGTCCCGCGCCGACCCGCCCCCGCAGTCGCGTCCCCCCACGTGCCCGCCACCATGGGTACCCCCCACCGCGACTCCGAACTGCGCCGTACCTTCCCCGAGTTCGCGCCCCGTGAGGCCACCCACGAGGGCGCGCCGTTCGCCGGGACCTGGTGGGGCAACGCCTGGGTGGCCGCGCTGGAGCAGGGCGCGCTGGACCCCAAGAGGGTGGCACGGGGCCGCGGTTATGCCGACCAGGGGCACGTCGACGCGATCACCGTGACCCCGGGGCTGGTCCTGGCGTACGTCCGCGGAAGCCGGCCCCGCCCGTACCGGGTGCAGGTGCGGGTCCGCACGCTGGAGGACACGGACTGGGCGCGCTTCCTGGACGCGGCCGCCGACCGGCCGGGGCACATCGCCGCGCTGCTCGACAAGGAACTGCCCCAGTCCCTCGCCGACTGCGGTGTGCCCCTGCTGCCCGGTCCCGGCGACCTCGTGCCGCGCTGCAGCTGCCCCGACTCCGGGCACCCCTGCAAGCACGCGGCGGCGCTCTGCTACCAGACGGCACGGCTGCTCGACGCCGACCCGTTCGTACTGCTCCTGCTGCGCGGCCGGGGCGAGCGGAGCCTGCTCGACGCGCTGTCCCGGCGCAGCGCCGCCCGCGCGGCCCGCGCCGCCCAGGAGCGGCAGCCGGAGTCCCTGCCGGGCGTACGCGCCGCCGACGCCCTCGTCCCGCGCGAACTCCCGCCGCTGCCTCCGCCGTTGCCGGTACCCCCGCATCCCGAGCAGCCCCCGGTCTATCCGGCGGCGCCCGGTGGCCCGGACCCCTTCGCGCTGGACCAGCTCGCGACCGACGCCGCCGCCCGCGCCCACGCGCTGCTCGGCACCGGACGCGACCCGGTGGGCGAGCTGACCCTGTGGCAGGACGCGGTGCGCCTGGCCGCCGCCCGCCCCGGCTCCGGCCTCACGGCCACCACCCGCACCCTGTACGCCACGCTCGCCACGGCCGTCGGCCGCACCTCGGGGGACCTCGCGCGGGCCGTCGCGGCCTGGCGCCAGGGCGGGGCCGCCGGGCTGGCCGTGCTGGAGGAGCCGTGGGACCCGCCGGCCGGCCGCTTCGACCGGGCCCGCCCGCTGCTGCTCGCCGCCGACCTCCCGGCGTTCCGCCCCTGGCGCAACCGCCTCACCCATCCGCGCGGCCACGTCCAGCTCCGGCTCGGTCGCGACGGCCTGTGGTACGCGTACGAGTCGGAGCCGGGTAAGGACGACTGGTGGCCCCGCGGTACACCCGACCTGGACCCGGTGGGCGCCCTGACCGGCCTCGGCACGCCTGACGACACCTGACCGTCCGGAGCGCGGGAAGGCCGGTGCCGGCAGCGGTGGTCGCTGCCGGC